>JAFSWG010000017.1 GCA_017444645.1 Acholeplasmatales bacterium
TAATATTCTTAATCTAAGCTAAATAAAAAATGGATGCTGTACATACCTCACTTTGGAAGTATGTATAACATCCATTTTTACTTTTCTTTCAATTTCTAGGTAGCTACCTACCTACCAAACTACCTAATTTTGGAAAGAGCCTCATTTTTTAAATCATTTTCTATTAAATTTCTAGCATATTTAGCAACATCAGAAGTTGATTTATCTTTATAATCATCATAATATAATACTTCAATAATTTTAAATGTTACTGTAGTTCTTTTAAATGGGAAATTTTTCTTTATATTCATACTATTTTTAGTAGAAGCAATAACTATTGGACATTTAGATCTAAAAGCTATTTTAAATGATCCAGGATGAAAATCTAATAGACCATCTTCTCTATTTCTAGTACCCTCTGGATATATACAAATAGATGCTTTATCTTCCTTAATATATTTAGCTGCAGTATTTATCGCTGTTGCGGCTTGTTGAATATCATCCCTTAAAATAGGAATAAATCCACTATATCTTGCCCATTTTCCAGCCACAGGCATTTCTAATATTTCTGGCTTTGTAACACAGATAATTGGATCTTCCTTTAAACATTTAAAAGCAATTATAGGATCATAATTAGATTTATGATTAGATACAATCATATATCTTGTTTTTTTAGGCTCTAGATTACAATTAACTTTTTTAACCTTACATCTTGAGAAGAATAATCCAAATATTGCTGTTTCTCTAATAATGCCATAGAAGAATCTATTAGGCTTTTCTGGTATTTCTTTTTTATTTAAGAACCAAGATACTATAGCTATAAACAACATATAGATAATCATTAATATTAAATAAGCACCAATATAATATAATGGTAAGAAAAAAATACAATACCAATAAAGATATTGTCCAGTAAGAAAATATATTAAAAATGAAGTAATAATGGATAGTGCCATCATTATATTATGTGCAATCATTTTTCTCTCACCACTCTCCTATTTATTTTATCATATTTGAAAAATCTTTTCTATATTATACACACTCTATTTATTAAAAACTAAAATACTTGTATAATATAAAATGGATAGGTATGGAGGTGCTTTATATGCTTTATTTATTTAATAATATTAAGAGAAAAGATATATTTGATGTTATTACAAGTAATGATAAAGATATGGCAATATCTAAATTAATTGAATTTGGTATAAAAGAAGGACTAAGTGGTAACCTTTATAAGAAATTTATTATATATACTTTAATCTATAATGATAATGCTTATACAAGAGCAATTGAAAAAGGATTAGAACATAAAGGTGAAACATTATATTTAGATAATGATTTAAAATATTTTTATGATTTATATAATAAAAACGTTCAATTTGGTGAATCTTTAGATTTTAAATTTATTAGCTCAACAGGTGATAAATATTTATCTAAATTAATTAATAATATTTATGAGAATATTAAAGATAATTCATATGAAACATTTAAAAAGTCTATTTTAGATTTTTATAAAATGAATGGTTTATCTGATATGGCTGTATATAAAGCATTTAGAGTAGATGATGGCGTATTAAAGCCAATTAAGAATGTATTAGATGTAACATTTGATGATTTAATTGGATATGATGAACAAAAGAAATTATTAAAAGAAAATACTATTAATTTTATTAATGGTAAAAGCTATAATAATGTTTTATTATATGGTGATTCAGGTACAGGTAAATCAACATCAGTCAAAGCATTATTGAATGAATATTTCGATCTTGGCTTAAGAATAATAGAAGTATATAAGCACCAAATGGAAGAAATATCAAAGATTATTAATGAATTAAAAAATAGACCATATCACTATATTATTTATATGGATGATTTATCATTTGAAGAAAATGAAATAGAATATAAATATTTAAAAAGTATTATTGAAGGTGGAATTGAGCCTAAGCCAGATAATGTAGTAATTTATGCTACATCTAACAGAAGACATTTAATTAAAGAAACAATGGCAGATAATGGTGGAGTATTTGATGATCTACATAGAAATGAAACACAAGCTGAAAAATTATCTTTAGCATATAGATTTGGTCTACAAATATTCTATAGTTCATTATCTCCTAGTGAATTTAAGGAAATGGTTAAAGAATTAGCATTAAGAAATGATATTAAGATGCCTATAGATGAATTAATTAAGGAAGCTACAAAGTGGGAATTAACTTATGGTTCATTATCAGGTAGATGTGCAACACAATTTATAAGTTATTTAGCAAATAAGGAAGTAAAATGATGAAAGATTTAGCAAAATTAAATAGAGAAAAAATAGAAAAATTTAATTTTGATTCATATTTGAAAAATAAGAATTATCAAATGGCATCTGCCATAGGGGCATTATTAACTACTAATGATATTCAAATGGCTTATTTAAAAGATGAAAATGATTTAACTAAGGCAGATTATTCTTTAAGATTATATGCGTTATTACAAGCACTATTTGTATCAATAGATAGTTTATATGTAATAGCTTATTCATTAACTAAAAGTAAGAATTTTATTAATATCAACTCTAATGCTGATTTAAGAATTTTAAAATATATTAGAAATGATGTTGTAGGACATCCTTCAAATAGAATAATAAGTAGTGATGTTGCTTATTGTTTATTAGATGATAATTCAATAACTAAAGAATCATTTGATTATTATGTATATTATGAAAACGAAGTAGAAAAAAGAACTATTAATGTAATGGATACATTAAATTCTTATTATGTTGAATCTAATAGCTTATTAGATAACTTATATCAAATAGAAAATAGTAAAAATGATAATACTATTTATAAGAAATTAATTGATAAAGCTATTGATGAGTATATGAATGGTTATGATTGTATTAAGACATTAGATGAATTAATTAAAGAATATAAAAAAGAATTTACTAATTTAAAAATATCTAATAGCCGTATTTTATGGAGATATGATATTATAAATAAATTACGTAGCTTTAAAACTAAAAATAATGATGAAAGAGATGTAATTGATCATTGTATTGGAATAGAAGTATTTAAGATATATGAGCTTATTAATAAGACAAAATATTCAATTTCTATGAATAAGAGAAATCCAAAGTATATTTCATCATTATATAGATTTTTAAATAAAAATAAGGATTTAGTTGATTTATTAGATTATTTAAAAAACTGTGATCAACCGACCTTTTATCCATCACTTTGTAAAGTGTATAATGCCGCAGTTAGAGTTAACAATACAAATGTTGTTTCATATTTAAAAATGATTAAAGAAGCATATAGCTATAGAAGAGATGAAGTAGTTTATGGCTTATGTTTACCTTTTAAACAATATATTAGAAAATAATAACGCTTTCTTATAATATTTTTATTATTTTTTTGTTATAATACTTTTGTTATATTTTGAGGTGGAATATGGAAATCAGAAATGTTGCAATCATTGCCCATGTCGATCATGGTAAAACTACATTAGTTGATAAATTATTAAAGGATTCTCATACATTTAGAGATAATCAAGTTATCGAAGAAAGAGTAATGGATTCTAACGCCCTTGAGCGTGAACGTGGTATCACTATTTTAGCCAAGAATACTGCCATTACTTGGAAGGATACAAAGATAAATGTATTAGATACTCCAGGTCATGCTGACTTCTCAGGAGAAGTTGAGCGTATTATGAAGATGGTTGATGGAGTTGTTTTAGTTGTAGATGCATACGAAGGAACAATGCCACAAACTAGATTCGTATTAAAGAAAGCTTTCGAATCTCATTTAAAGCCAATTGTAGTTATTAATAAAGTTGATAAGCCTTCAGCAAGAATTTTAGAAGTAATTGATGAAGTATTAGAATTATTTATTGATTTAGGTTGTGATGAAGATGACTTAGATTTCCCTGTTGTTTATGCTTCAGCAATGAATAATACATCTTCATTAGATCCAGATCCTTCAACACAAAAGGAAGGCATGGATTCATTATTAGATATGATTATTGAAAAGATTCCAGCTCCAAATATGGATAAGGATTCTCCACTTCAATTCCAGCCTGCATTATTAGATTATACTGATTTTACTGGAAGAATTGGTATTGGTAGAATCAATAGAGGAACTATTAAAACTGGTGAAGTAGTTTCTTGTTGTAGATTAGATGGTACAATTAAGCAATTTAGAATTCAAAAATTATTTGGATTCCAAGGTTTAAATAGAATTGAAATCCAAGAAGGATATGCAGGAGATGTTGTTGCGATAACTGGTCTTGGTGATATTTCAGTTGGTGAAACTGTATGTCCTGTTGGTAAAGAAGAACCACTTGAGAAGATTACAATTTCAGAGCCAACTGTACAAATGACTTTTGGTACAAATACATCTCCATTCTGTGGTAGAGATGGTAAGATGGTTACAGCTTCTAAGATTGAAGAAAGATTATTTAGAGAAGTACAAAAGGATGTTTCTTTAAGAGTTAGTAGAATTAACAATTTAGAAGAATGGATTGTTTCTGGTCGTGGTGAATTACATTTAGGTATCTTAATTGAAAACATGAGAAGAGAAGGATATGAATTCCAAGTATCTAGACCTCGTGTCATCATGAAGGATATTGATGGTGTAATGTGTGAGCCATATGAAGAATGTGTAATTGATTTACCTTCTGATACAGCTGGTGCGATTATTGAAATGATGGGTAATCGTAAGGGTCAATTAGTTACAATGAGTAATACAGAAACACAGACAAGATTAATTTATAATATTCCATCACGTGGTTTAATTGGTTTTAATACTAATTTCATGACTTTAACTGGTGGTTATGGTATTATTTCTCATAGCTTTATTGATTATAGACCAATGGAGAAGGTAAATGTTGGTGAAAGAACTACTGGTGTATTAGTATCAATGGCTCAAGGACAATCAACGGCATATTCAATTGGTGCCCTAGAAGATAGAGGTTCAATGTTTATTGCTCCAGGTGAAGATATTTATGAAGGTATGATTGTTGGTGAATGTAATAAGGATATGGATTTAGCAGTTAACGTAGTTAAGGCTAAACAACAAACTAATACTCGTTCATCTAATAAAGATATGACAGTAGTATTAAAGAAGCCTAGAGTATTAACTCTTGAAAATTGTCTTGAATTTATTAATGAAGATGAATTAGTAGAAATTACTCCATCTCATATTAGATTAAGAAAGAAAATATTAGATACAGTAGAACGTAAGAAATTTGATGCTAAAAAGCGTTCTGAAAATGCTGAATAATTTATAAGCATAGCTTCCTGGCTATGCTTTATTTTTTATATTTAAGGTGGTATAATAGCCACTGAGGTATTGTTTTATGTCTGAAGAGAAGTTGTTAAAAAAACAGCAAAAACGAGAAGCTAAAATGCAAAAGAAAGCCTTAAAGGCTCAAGAGAAAAAAGAAAAAAAAGAAATAGAAGAAGCATTTATGCATGATCGTTTAGTTGATAAAGATATTGAAAAAGATATCAATGATAAAAAAAGACAAGCATATATAGAAAAAATGACTCCTACCTGGGAGGAATGGAAAAGATTAAATGAAGCTCCTAAATTAAGTGTATTAGAAGAAATTGGTAATGCTGTAAGCCATGGTATAGGTGCGGCACTTACTATTGTTGCGTTAATATTATTATTACAAAAATCTGATACAACTCTTAAAATGGTTGGTGCCATTGTATATTGTGTTGCGATGTTCTTTATGTTCTTTAATAGTTGCCTTTATCATTCATGGAGATGGGGGATTAAAGTAAAAAGAATATGGAGAAGATTTGATTATACTTCAATATATTTTATGATTGCAGGAACATTTGCACCACTACAATTAGTAGAAATACCAAGAGATTTTAGTGGAGATGCAGGATATATATTTGGTATAACATATTTCTGTGTTATGTGGGCGCTTGTAGTTACAGGTGTTACATTAACTTGTATATTTGGTCCTGGAAGAACTAAGAAGATTAATTTCCCTCTGTATTTTATTATTGGTTGGAGTGGATTATGTGTTGTACCAAGCTGGCTATCACATAATATAGCATTATTTTGGTGGATATTAATTGGTGGAATTGTATACACACTTGGAATGATTCCTTTTGCATTACTAAAAGGTAAAAAAAGTGCTCATTTTATATGGCACTTAATAGTAATGGCAGGAGTAATAATTCAATTTATGGGAATTTATTTATGCGTATATTAATATAAAATAAAAAAATGATTGGTTGTCCAATCATTTTTTTATTTCTATTTGATATTATTCAGCTTTTTCCTCTTCAACTTCTTCAGAAACTTTTTCTTCTTTAATAGTTTCAGCAGTAGAAGTTTCTTCTTTAACTTCAGCCTTAGTTTCTACTCCATTTGTAAATGGATCAATGAAATAAACAGCTAAAGCTATTAATGCAAGAATTGTACCACCGCATGTACATGCAGTTAATTTATTATCTCCACCAAAGAATAAGCCAACAGAATAATTGAATACATAAATTAATAAAATTGTTAAATATGTAATAGAAACGATTGCTGTCCACTTATATCCTTTTAAGAAATATAAAATTAATGATACGATAAATGTTACAAATAATAAGAATGAGAATACAGTCATATTAGTTGTAGGAGCAATAAAATCTAAAACTTCAATTTGATTATAGTTAATATTAGCAGTAATAATTGTTGAGAATATAATTGCTAATACGATTACACCAATAACTGGTAAGATCATTAAAACTTTGTTTTTCTTTTCACAAACTATTTCAAAAATAATAAATGCACATAGTATAGCTGCAAAAGCAATTATACATGTAATCATTTCAGAAGGAGTAGCATCGAAAGCTGCTGAATCCCACTTGATAAATGCAATGCTAACACCAAATAATACAAATGCAACAGCTGCAATGATTAATGATGCTAATGTAGTCTTTTTCATTATTCATTTTCCCCCTTTGTAATTAGATAAAAAACACCACAAATCATAAGATTAGTTAATAGTCTACTAAATTCTATTGTGCTTCCACCAAATAATCCAACAAGATTGAATGAGGCACAGATTAATAATAAAATATAGAATGCAATTTTTAATTTACAATTTTCTTTTACGCAATTAACTATATAAACTATTAATACGCTAGCATATAGAGCAATATAGAATATAGTATTCCAAGTATTATTATTAATTAATGTATAAATTTGAGGTATTAGAGAAGCTCCCTCAAATAATATAACAGGGATTAATAATAATTTTAAAGAAAAATCTTTTTTCTTAAATGCAAAATATAATATTATTGCGTCTGTTGCAACATAAAGACCATATACAATTAAGTAAATAATTGAAGCAGCATTTAATTGGTTACCAAATAATCCAATTATAGATGGAACAACTAATGCAGCTGCAACAATAGATGCAATGGCTAATATTACATTTTTGTTGTCAATAATTTTTTGTTTCATATTTTCCTCCCTTATGACTAATTATATTCAATATAAGTCTATTTTTCAATTTAAAATCACATAATTTCTTATATTTTATTTAAAATAGTTTGAAATAGTGATATAATCTATGTGTATTTTTCAGGGAGGAGAATAAAAAATGAATGATTTATTAAAAAAAGCTATTGCTGAATGCATTGGTACATTTGTATTAGTATTCTTTGCAGTAGGAACTGCTGTATTAGGTGGTGGTTTAGTTGGTACTGCAATTGCATTTGGTTTAGTAATCGTTGCTATGGCATATTCAATCGGAAGAATTTCTGGTTGTCATATCAACCCAGCTGTATCTTTAGGTATGTTAATTGCTAAAAAGATGACAGTAAAAGAATTCTTTGTTTATGTATGTTCACAAATTGTTGGTGGCTTACTTGGTGCTGTATTATTATTTGCTATTATTAAGATGGCAGGTGGGAATGTTGCTGTAACTGCTGGTAGCAACTTATTAGTAGGTTGGGATGGCAAATGGGAAGCAGGAAAGGTTATCGCTGCATTCTTAGTTGAAATTGTTTTAACATTTGTATTTGTATATGTTATTTTTAATGCAACTTCAGAAAAGGCAGCTGCTCCAAAATTAGCTGGTGTTATTATTGGTTTAACTTTAACATTAGTTCATTTAGTTGGTATTAATTTAACTGGTACATCTGTTAACCCTGCTAGATCAATCGCAACTGCATTTGGTAATTTATTCTTTACTGGTGATGCAACTGCATTAAGCCAAGTATGGATTTTCATTATCGCTCCACTAGCTGGTGGTGCCCTAGCTGCAGTAGTTTATAAATTATTACATAAAGATGATTCTGTTGAATCTACTGATGCAGAATAATTAAAGACATTAAAAACGGCTTTGTGCCGTTTTTTGTTTTATATTATTGTATAATATGTTAAAATAAAAAAGTGTTTTGAGGTGTATCATGAGTGTTAGAGATGATGAAATTAAAAAGATAGTTGAAATGAAATCAGTTATGCAAGATTATATGGTAGCGACATATAATAAATATCAATGTAGATCTAAAGAAGTTGTATTTACTGGTATGATTATAAAAAAATCTATTGATATAATTTCAGTTGCTGAATATGCATTTAAAAATAATATAATCACTGTTCAAATATCATTACTTAGATTGCTTTGTGATAATTGTCTTGCTATTGAATCAGCTCATCTATTAGGATTAGATAAATTCATGGAGCTTATCATGGCTAATCAAAGACCTAATCAAGTAATAATTAATGAAGAAACAGAAGAAACAATGTCAGACGGATATTTAAAAAGAATGGTAGCTGAAGACTATCCTGGATTTGATAGAGTTTATAAATTTGCTTGTGAGGGTGTACATTTTTCTAAACAAACTATAAAGGGTACATTTGGTGATAGTGTTAATGGTTCATTTGATATTACATCTATCAATTTCAAGCCAGGTAACCCTGAATTAAAAGAAGAATTAGTTCAAAATAATAAATCAATGATTACTATTTGTAAAATAATCATAGATATGCTAAAGAGATTATGCATGTAAATTGACAAAATAATTATTAGATAATATAATTGTTTTGTATTTTATCTTACATTTCAGGAGAAAAAGTTATGAACAATGAAAAACTATCATCAATTGAATTTTTTAATAATCAAGATTTAGAATTCGCATTTGATGGATTAACAAAGGTATTAAGTAGAGAAATGATAACTAGTTATCTTTCTTATTTAATTCAAAATAAAAAAACATTTACAGTTTGCTTATGTGATGTCGATAATTTTAAAAGTGTAAATGATAATTATGGTCATATGCTAGGTGATGAAATCTTACAAATCTTAGCTGAAAACATCGAAAAAACTGTTGGTAACAAAGGCGTAGTTGGTCGTTATGGTGGCGATGAATTCATGATTATATTAGATGGAATCACTGAATATAATGATGTATGGGAAGTATGCCATAAAATTAATGTCTCTGCAGGAAAATTAAAATATGAAAAGGCAGAAGAATTAAATGTTACATTAACTACAGGTATAGTTAGATACCCAATAGATGGTCAAACATATGAAGAATTATTATCTAAGGCAGATAGAGCATTATATAGAGGTAAAATGAAGGGTAGAAACTGCTTCATTATCTATCTTGCAGCTAAACATGCTAATATCTTAATTGAGCCTAATAAAGAAAAATTATATTCTTCAATGGAGATGCTATCTAGAGTATTTAATATTTTAAATGCTGGTGATGATTTAAAAAGGAATATTAAATCAGCAATTCAATATTTATCTAGCTACTTAATGATTGATCATATTTGTTTACAATCAATGTCAAAAATTTGTGTTGAGCAAATTCATTCATTATCAGTAGTTAAGGAATTTGAATTTATAGATAATGATTTAATTTTTAGAGAAATGAATTCAAGTGGTTTATTTTTCTTAAATGCTAGAAAAACATTAATGCAAACAGGATCAACTACACTTCATGCCCTATTAAAGAATCAACAAATCTATTCATTCTTATCATTTAAAATTGAAAGCAATGGTAAGCAATATGGAATTATTAGAGCTGATTCAACTAATATTAAAGTATGGCAAGCAGCAGAAATGGATTTATTTGTAGTAGCTGCAAAATTAATTGGTGTATTATTAGATAAAGCTAATACAGATCTTGATGAATTATTTAAATAATTAAAAAGACAAGCCCGAAAGCTTGTCTTTTATTATGCCTTAAATTCATCAATTTCTTTTTTAAGTTCTGATATTATATCTTTTTCATCAATTTTTCTAACAGGAACACCTTTTTTAAATATTAGTGCTTCGCCAATACCACCTGCAATACCTAAATCAGCCTCTTTAGCTTCACCAGGTCCATTTACTACACAGCCCATAACAGCAACATGAATCTTTTTATTTACTGTATATAAATATTCTTCAATCTCTTTTGCGATAGGAATTAAATTAATTTGTGTTCTGCCGCATGTAGGACAAGAAGTTAATGTAGGTAAATTATCTTTTAATCCTAATTCATTTAAAATATCTTTTGCAGCCTTAACTTCTAGTATAGGATCAGCAGTTAATGATACTCTAATAGTATTTCCAATACCTTCTTTTAATATTTCATTTAAACCAATAGAAGAAGTAATTAATCCTTTAAAATCTGTACCAGCTTCAGTAATACCTACATGAAGTGGGTAATTAAATTCTTTAGAAGCTAATAAATAAGCTTCTTTAGCTAATTTAACATTAGATGCTTTTAATGATAAAACAATATCATAAAAGTCTAATTCCTCTAATATTTCTATATGACTCTTGGCAGCCTTTATCATATTTTCTGCGTTTAAATCCATCCCCTTAGGTAATGAACCAGAATTAACTCCAATTCTAATTGGAATTTGTCTTTCTTTACATAAATTTACAATTTCTTTTATTTTTTCCTTATTTTGAATATTACCTGGGTTTAATCTGATTTTATCTACACCATTTTTAATTGCAGTAATAGCTAATTCAGGATCAAAATGGATATCAGCAACTAAAGGAATGTGAATTCCTTTTTTTATTTCTTTAATTGCATTAGCATCTTCCATATCTAATATTGCAACTCTAATAATATCACATCCATATTTTTCTAAAAGATTGATTTGATTAATCGTTGCTCTAACATCTTTAGTTTTAGTATTAGTCATACTTTGAATTAAAATTGGATTATTACCACCGATATATTTATCTCCAATTTTAACTACTCTTGTTTCATTTCTTTGCATAAATGATACCTCTAATTTTATTGATTTTCTAAATAATCTATTATTTCGTCTACAATAAATTCAGGAGTAGAAGCACCTGATGTTATAGAGACAGAATTTATATTATTTGGTATTTTATTTTTAAGATCATCTAAATTATCTACAAGTATTGTATCTAATCCTTTTTTTCTTGCAACTTCAGCAAGCTTTTTGGTGTTAGATGATCTAGAATCTCCAATTACAATACATAAATCTACATTTGGTGATTCATATACAGCCTTTTGTCTTTCAGTAGTTGCCATACAAATCTTATCATCTATTATTGCATTTGGATATTTTCGTTTTATTTTATTATATATATTTTCTATTTCATATATTGATAAAGTAGTTTGATTAGTAACATATATTTTATCATTTTTAACATCTAAATTATCGATGTCTAAATCACTAGTAATTAATGTTATTTTATCGCTATTATCAATAACGCCTTCACATTCAGGATGTGATTTAGCACCAATATATAAAATATCATATTCTAAATCAATTTTTTCTTTAACTTTCTTATGCACAAGGCTAACATATGGACATGTTGCATCTAAAATATCTAAGCCTTTTTCTTTGATTTTTAAATATATGTTATCAGCAACACCATGGGCACTTATAATTACAGTGCCAGAACCATTAGGTATTAAATCTAATAAGTCTAATCTAGATTTATTTTTTTCATCAATGATAATAATACCTAAATCCTTTAATTCATTAATTATATGCTCGTTATGTATTAACGCACCTAACATATAAATAGGCTTTTTAATATTATTATCATTTACTGATGCTTTAGCTAATTTAATAGCGTTAATAACACCCTTACAAAATCCCTGGGGATTTAATTTATGAATTATCATTTTAAACCACCAAAGCGTCTGTTTCTAGATTGGAAATCAATTAAAGCCTCTTTGAATTTTTCTGGTGTGAAATCAGGAAAATATGTATTAGTAAAATAGAATTCACTATATGCTAATTGCCACAATAAGAAATTAGATATTCTATATTCACCTGATGTTCTAATCATTAAATCTAGTGGTGGATAATCTTTAGTAAATAAATTATTAGTAATTAAATCTTCATTAATATCAGAGACATTTAATTTATTTTCCTTAACCTCAGTAGCTATTTTCTTAACAGCAGTAGTGATTTCATCTCTACTACCATAATCTATTGCTAGAGATAAAGTCAAACCTGTATGATTCTTCGAAGCCTCCTCCATCTCTTCAATTGCTTGAAGAAGCTTCTTAGGTAATCTATCACGTCTTCCAATCATTTTATATCTAATATTAGTATTCTCTACCATTGTTTTCCAGAATCTTTTAATATACCAAACAGGAGTATTCATTAAAAAATTAACTTCATCATCTGGTCTTTTCCAATTTTCAGTAGAGAAACAATAAACAGTTAAATATTTAACACCAATAGAATTTGCATATTTAGCAACATCACGTAAATTAAAAGCGCCATGTCTATGGCCATAAATTCTTGGTTTTCCTCTTTCTTTTGCCCATCTACCATTACCATCTAAAATTATCGCAACATGGTTGGGAATTCTTGTTAAATCTAATTCAGCCATATTTTCACCTCGAATCTATTATAGCATATAATGAATATTTGTAATATATCTTTTAAAGATATATAATGATAAAAGAGGGTATGCGTATGAATATTATAAATAAAGAAGAAATGAAAAGAATTGATATAGAAACTCAAAATAAAATTCCATCAATAGAATTAATGGAAGATGCTGGAATTAAAATGGCTATAAAAGCATTGAAATATTATAATCCTAAGAATGTTTTATTAGTATTAGGTACTGGTGGAAATAGTGGAGATGCATTAGTTCTTGGAAGATATTTTATAGAAAATAATATCAATGTTGATGCTTATATCATTGATGAAATAAAAAATGAGGATTCTATAATTAATTTATCTAAATTTAAAGGGAAAATAATAGATTATATTAATTTTGCTAATTATGATTTATTAATAGATGGAATCTTTGGAATTGGCTTATCAAGAAGAATGAATGATAAATATATTGATATAATCAATAAAATGAATGAATCAAATATAGATATTATATCTTTAGATATACCATCAGGTATAGATGCTACAACTGGTATTTCTTATGGTGCATTTATTAAATCTAAATTATGTATAACAGTTGAATATATTAAAACAGGTATGTGCCTAGATGACGGATTGGATTCATATAAGAAAATAGAAGTAATAAAGGTTGGTATGAATAAACCAACTGATATTATTCATTTACTAAATAAAAATGATTTCAAAAATATATTTCCAGAAAGATTAAGAAATACTAATAAGGGTTCATATCATAAAGCATCTATTATTGCTGGATCAATTAATTATCCAGGTGCTTCTAAAATAGCTTATGAATCTTTATTATCATTTAAAATGGGAGTAGGCTTTGCAAATCTATTTGTTCCTGAATCTTTATATAATTTATATGTATTAGCTAATCCTGAAATTATTACAAATAAATTAAAAGAAAAAGATGGTCATATTGATTTTGACAAAGAAAAATTAGATGAAATAATAAAAAGAAGTGATTCAATTGCTATAGGAATGGGAATGCAAGTAAGCGAAGAATTATATAAAACCATAGATTATTTATTAAAGAATTATAATAAGAATTTATTAATAGATGCTGATGGATTAAATACTTTATCTAAATATGGTATTGATATTTTAAAAAATAAAAAATGCAACGTTATATTAACACCACATTTAAAAGAATTTGAAAGATTATCAGGTAAATCTGTAGATTATATAAAAGAAAATATATTAACATTACCCAAAATTTTCGCTAAAGAAAACAATATTACATTAGTATTAAAAAGTTCATCAACAGTTATTACTGATGGTAATAATATAGCTATCCAAAAAGAAGGCACAACTGCCCTAGCTAAGGCAGGAAGTGGAGATGGGCTATCAGGTATTTTATGTGGACTATTAGCGTATATAAATGAAAATTGTTATAAAATAGCTTGTTTAGGCTCATATATATTAGGTACGTCAGCTTATTTTTCTTCTAAAAATACCCCAGAAGAAGTATTAAGAATTACCGAAATTGTGAAAAATGTTTCTAAAGTTGTGAAAGAGATAAAGAAATGATGAAACTTTTCCTAAAATATGTTATAATTTTCGTAGAATGACTGCGTTTTAAGAAATTATACAAAAGAAGGAGGTGAAGCAATGATATTAAATTCTTCGGCTTATAATTATATTCTTTATTTTGATTATGCATCTATACTTATAATCATTTTATTAATATCAAGTGTTTATTTACGTCATTTAAATAAATCTAGATCAAGTAAAGTCTTTTTAGCCCTATTAATAATTTGTTTCATTACATCCTTTTTTGATATCTTATCAGCAAATTTATTAAATAAATACGTAGATTATAACATTAAATCTTTTGATCACAATTTATATTTTTCGTACTTATTACATGAATTGTATTATTTCTTTAGATATTTAATTGTTTTCACGTATGTAATTTATGTATTAACATTTACTCAATCAATGAAGATGGTTAAAAAGTCTTTTATTTTTATGATTTTATTAATTCTTCCTGTTTTAGCAATTGAAGTATTGTTATGTACAAATTATTATACTCATTTATTCTTTGAATTAAGTATAGATCAAAATACAGGAAAATTAATTAGCACTATTGCTAATTTTGATAAAATAGTTATTGCGGTAGAAGGATATTATTTAGTATTTATTTGTATTCACTTATTTAGAAATAGAAAAATTTTTAGTATTATTCAAACTTTATCATTTTTATTAATGGTTCCAATAATGATTATAGCTACTGTTTTAAGATATGTATTTCCAGATGTTTTATCAGATATGATGCTAATATCATTAGCTTTACTTGTAATAATTCAAAATGTTGAATCTCCTGAATTATTGATTAATTCAAGAACAGGATTATTATCATCAAAGCAATTTGAAATAGCAATTAAAAAAGAATATTTATATAAACCTAAATCATCAATTGTATTTGTTAATTTTATTAATTTATATGATGCATATCAAAAATTCAGTTATGATAATGCTGCAAGATATATTAAAATGTTAGCCAATTTATTAGAACAAATTGCTAAGCCTTATCCTGTATATTCAATAGAAGAAGGGCTTGGTGCTGTAATATTTAACGACAAAGCAAAAGCGATTGAAGCGGGGAGAAAAATATTCAATGATATGTCTAATACTAGATTTATTGATTTGAGTTTCGCACCTGAAATGGCTGTTTCTATAGTGGATTTATCAATTGATTTTGATAACTACGAGCATTTATTTAATTATGCAGATAATTTCTTAGATTTTAAAACAGCTGGTGTTTTAGAATATAGTGAAAGTGCAAAAGATATGATCGAATATATTAAATTAAATATTGAATCAATTATGGATGAAGCATTTAAACAAAACCAATTTAAGGTTTATTATCAACCAATTTATGATGTAGAAAATAAGTGCTTTAATTTTGCAGAAGCATTATCTAGAATCGAAAACCATAATTTTGGTATAATTCAACCAGATTATTTTATACCTTATGCTGAAACTAGGGGAACAATACCATTAATTGATTTACAAGTAATTGAAACAGTTATGAAAATGATATCTACTAGAGATTTAAAGGTATTTGGTTTAAATGCGATAACTATCAATTTATCATTAGTCGATTTTACAAATTCTGATTTTGCAGATAAAGTATTAGAATTGAAAGATAGATATAAAATAAATCCTGAAATGATTAAGTTTGAAATAACTGAAAGTAAAGATATTAATTATTCATCAAATCTAATAGGAATGATTAATAAGCTAATAGAACAAGGCTTTGAATTTATGCTAGATGATTATGGAACAGGCTATTCTAATCTTGAAAGATTTGCTAAATTACCTATTAGTTATGTAAAGGTCGATAGAAGTTTGGTTAGATTAGCTGTAGACAATAATATGGATGATGCATTAAAATCTACATTCAATATGATTCATGAATTAGGTAGAAAATCTATCATTGAAGGTATTGAAACAGAAGATGAATATGATGAATTCTTAAAATACAAATGTCATTATATTCAAGGCTTTTATTTAGCTAATGCTCTACCAGAGGATGAATTTATTGATTTTGTAATGAGTAATAAAAAAATAGAATAATCAATTTAAATCATTAAGAAGAGGAGGTGATATAATGCATGGAATATTTTATTTTGATTTATCAGCAGTATGTATAGTTATAGCTTTATTTGTAGCTGTATTAATCAAAAAGATGTATAAGAGTTATAGTTCAAAGGTATATATTGCAATATTAGCTATATTACTCATAACATCACTTGCCGATGTTGCATCATGTTTTCCCACAATTTTAAGTGGAACATTTTTAAATATAGCAACAACGTTATATCACCTATTTAGAAATTTATTATTAGTTGTTTATTTATTATATGTGTTATCTCTTTGTGAACTTGAAAGAATATTAAAACAAAGAAAACATTTAATATATATAGGTATAATTCCTATCGCAATAATATTTTTATTAATTTTAACTAATCCATTCACTCATTTTATTTTCTATTATGATTTTTTAGATTCAAATGGTAATCCAACAGAAGTAATTGAATATCATAGAAGTAGTGGAATTGCATTTATTTATGCTAATTCAGTAATATATTTAGGATTAACATTATTTGTAATTATTAAATATAGAAAATTATTTAATAAAAGAGAAATTATTTCCATTTGTGCAATTTTTCCGTTAACTTTAATATCGTTAATCATTCAATTATTTAATCAAGGATTATTGGTTGAAATGTTCGCGTCTGCCTTATCAGCAGTATTAATATCAGTTGCTATCGAAAGACCAGATGATTTCATTGATGAAAAATTCTTAATTGGAACTAAAAAAGCTTTTGTAAAAGAACTTAAAAAGACATATTTATTTAAATCTCATTCATTTGAAATAATCATAAAAATAAAGAATTATTTTGAATTATATGAAGTATTTAATTATGATGATGCAATAGGATATGTAAGGAATTTATCGTTAAATTATGAAAGAAAATATAGAGCTGTAGATAAATCAGTTAAATGTTTCTATGTTGATAACGGATTATTCGCATTATCTGTGTCATCTAATAAATACCTAGCTGAAATAGCTGACGGAATCAAAGAAGATTTTATTACTCTAAAGAATAGTAGACTAAGATTTGTTCCTGATGCACAACTTGTTATTATTGATACATTAAATGATTTTAAGGATTATAATGATTTCTTATTTTTCTTAAATAATTATAATAATATGCTTCAATTTGAAGGAGATATTATTAAACTAGATGATGTTAAAGAGGATAGAACATTTAAAATTATTTCTAATATTGATTCAATTATTGAAAGTGGTCTAACTAATAGAGAATTTGAAGTGTTTTATCAGCCAATTTATAATGTAAAACATAAAAAATTTCATTCTGCAGAAGCGTTAGTTAGACTAAATTCAAAGGAATATGGTTTTATATCTCCGGGTCTATTTGTACCACGCGCTGAAAAGACAGGTAAGGTAATAGAAATTGACCAATATGTATTTGAAGAAGTATGCAAATTTATTGCTTCAAAAGAGTTTAAAAAATCAGGATTGAAATATATAGAAGTAAATTTATCAATGATAGATTGTGTAAGCCCATATTTGTATCCAAGAATCATCTATTTAATAGAAAAATATGGTATAAGACCTGAACAAATTAATATTGAAATAACTGAAAGTTATGACTCTTTAAATAGATTAATAGCTAAAGATAATATTGATAAATTAAGAAAATATGGATTTACATTCTCATTAGATGATTATGGTACAGGCTATTCTAATTTGGAAAGATTTGCCTTATTACCTATTTCATATGTAAAAATAGATAAATCAATAGTTGATTCGTCAGATGATAGAAAGATGAAAATAGTAATTAAAAATACTTTTGATTTAATTAAATCATTAAAAAGAAAAACAATTATTGAAGGAATTGAAACAAAGGAACAGGCAGATAGATTTATTGAATTAGATTGTGATAATATTCAAGGATATTATTTTTCTAAACCATTATCATTTAAAGATTTTATTGATTTCGTATATAAAAATAATAAAGTAATTGAGTCGGATTAATCTGGCTCAATTTTCATTTTAAAATACTTTTAAAATTAAAATATTTATGCTAGAATATACATGAGTTTATTTATTGGAGTAATTGTATGACAAGAAGAGAAGCTAGAATAGCTACAATGCAAATTTTATATAGTGCTGATTTAAATAATATTTCAGTTGAAGAGGCAAGAAAAGATGTAGGAAGCCACGTATTAACTGATGATGTTATCAGCTTTTTAGATATGGTTGAATCTAATAAGGAAAAAATAGATAATCTAATATCTATGTCTTTAGAGAACTATTCAATAAATCGTCTTAATATCGTAGATAGAGCGATTATTAGATTAGCTACTGCTGAATTTATTGATGGTAAAACAGATAAGAGAATTGTAATCAATGAAGCATTAGAAATCACTAAACAATTTTCTGATCAAGGTGATCATAAGGCTACAGGATTTAATAATAGATTATTAGAAAATATCTATAAAAATTTACAATAGGAGATTTTTTATGGAAGAGCGTTATTTAACTGTAACTGCCCTAACTAAATACATAAAATATAAATTTGACCACGACCATAACTTAGATGAGGTATTACTTGAAGGAGAAATATCTAATTTTAAGCATAATTCTCGTGGACATTTTTATTTTACTTTGAAGGATGAAAATGCTCAGATTTCGGCAACAATGTTTGCGACATACGCATCGCGTGTTAATTTTGAACCTGAAGATGGTATGAAGGTATTTGTTAGAGGCAATGTAACAGTATATGAGCCAAGTGGTACATATCAAATAAATGTTAAAGAAATTAAAACATCAGGACTTGGCGATTTATATATTGCTTATGAAAAATTAAAAAAAGAATTAGAGGCAGAAGGATTATTTGATATATCTCATAAAAAGCCAATCCCAAGATTTCCTAATACAGTAGGTGTAATTACATCACCTACAGGTGCGGCAATTAGAGATATAATAAATACAATTAAACGAAGATATCCTCTTGCGTCTGTTATTTTATATCCTGCAATAGTCCAAGGAAATGATGCTAAAGACAATATTGTTATGCAAATTAAAAAAGCTAATATCGATAATTTGTGTGATGTATTAATTGTAGGTCGTGGTGGTGGATCTATTGAGGATTTATGGGCCTTTAATGAAAAGGTTGTAGCTTATGCTATTTACAATAGTAACATTCCTATTATCTCAGCTGTAGGTCATGAAATTGATTTTACAATTGCTGATTTTGTGGCTGATATGAGAGCTGCAACACCTACGGCGGGAGCTGAGCTTGCAACACCAAATGTAGACGCGCTTAAGGATAATATATTGTTTTATGAAAGAACAATGACAAAAAGAATTAATTACATTTTAAATGAAAATAAAATGAGATTGATGAATTATGATAAAATAATTGAATCAAGAAATCCTAAGAGTGTATTAAAGCATAAAAAAGAATTATTGAATAACAATTCTTTAAGATTAAATATGTTTATTCATAATATTTTAACAAATAAAAAGCATCAATTTGACATTTTAAAAACATCATTAGATTCATTGAATCCTCTTTCAATAATGGATAAAGGTTATTCAATTAATAGAATAAATGACAAGATTTTAACAAATATAAACGATGTTAAATGTGGAGATACTTTAGTAACTGAACTTAAAAATGGTAAAGTTATTTCTAAGGTAATGGAGGTAAAAGAAAATGGAAAATAAAACATTTGAAGAATTAATGGTAGAACTTGAAGGTGTTTTAAAGAAACTTGAAAATACAAATATAAGTCTTGAAGAAGCGGTTAAAGGGTATACAGAAGGATTAGAATTATCAAAAAAATGTTATGAAATTTTAACTAAAAACGAAGAATTAGTAGTTAAAAAAATGACTGAAGCTGGTCTTGAAGATTTTAAGAGTGAAAACTAATGAGATTAGATCAATATCTTGTATTAAAAGGCTATTTTGAATCTAGAAACAAGGCTAAAACTGAGATAGATAATGGACATATTAAAATTGATGGTAAAATTATTACTAAATCAAGCTTTGATATTAATGATAATATGAAAATTGAAGTTATTGATTCATGTCCATATGTATCTAGAGGAGGATATAAGCTTTTAGGAGCCATAAAAGCCTTTAATTTAGATTTTAAGGATAAAGTTGTGTTAGATATAGGTTCATCTACGGGAGGCTTTACAGATTGTAGTATTCAAAATGGAGCTAAATTGGTTTATGCAGTAGATGTAGGCTCTAATCAGCTTCATAATTCTTTAAGAAATAATAATAAGGTTATTTCTATAGAAAACACTAATATTTTAAATTTAGATATTAGTATACTCAATCCATACCCTAATATTTTAGTAATGGATGTATCATTTGTATCTATAGAATATTTGCTTGAAGGTATTAATAAATTAATAAAAGATAATACATTATTTGTTTCATTAATTAAACCTCAATTTGAGGTTGGAAATATTAAATTAAAAAATGGAATTGTTAAAGATAAATCTTTACATATTAAAGTAATAGAAAATGTTAGATTAGAATTAAACAAATATGGTTTAGATATTTTTAAATTAACTATATCACCAATACTTGGTGGTTCTGGTAATAAAGAATTCTTAGCTTTAATAAAAAGAGGAATTAATCCTGATTTAAATATTATTAAATCGATAGAGGAATAATTTATGATTGAAAAATTAATTGTTAAAAATTTTGTAATAATTGAAGATATAACAATAGATTTTAGTGAAGGTATGACTGTAATCACTGGTGAAACAGGAGCCGGTAAATCTTTAATCATTGATACTATCAATCTTTTACTTGGGGAAAGAGCTGATAATGATATGATAAGAGATGGAAAAGATTCTGCAAGTATTATAGGTATATTCAGTAATAGTGATAAGATTGGTTCATTATTAGAAAAATATGATATTAAGAAAAAAGATAATTTGGAAATAGAAAGAATAATTTCTAATTCCAAAAATCAAATAAAAATTAATGGTGTTTCAGTAACACTACAAATATTAAAATCATTTTCTAAATTACTGGCTGATATTCATATTCAAAATGATACTATGCGTCTATTTAATCCTGATAATTATTTGGACTTAGTAGATCCTAAAAATGACAATAAATTCGATAATTTATTAAATGCTTATACAAAAGCTTTATATGATTATAATAATTCAATGAAGGTATATGAAACTGTATTAAAGGGTCAAAAGGAAACATTAGAAAAATTAGAATTTTTAGAATATGAGCATCAAGAATTAGATGCACTAGATTTATATCCAAATATAGATAAGGAATTAGAAGATGAAATTAGTAAGCTAGAAAATTTTGATAAGATTTCATCTAATCTTAACCAAGCTTATAATAATTTAGAATCCAATGAATTTTCACCGCTTGATTTAATATATGATGCGGCAAAATCTTTAGATAAAATATCTAATTATGATGAAAAATATGCATTATTTAAAGAAAAATTAATGGATACATATTATATTTCTTCTGAAATAAAAGATGAAATATCTAGAGAGATTAATTCTTTAGATTATGATGAAGAAGAATTAAATATGAAGCAAGAAAGACTTAATGATATTAATAAAGCAAAAGAAAAATATAAAAAGAGTGTTGAAGAATTAATTGAATATAATAAGAAGATTTCATTAGATATTGAAATGGTTAATAATTATGATGAATTATTAAAAGAGAAAAAAGAAGAGGTAATTAATTCTCATAAAATATTAGAAAAATCCGCCTTAGCTTTACATGAATATAGATTAAAATTAGCTAAGAAAATGGAAGATAGTATTATAAAAGAATTAAGAGATTTAGATTTAAATAATACTGATTTTAAAATTATTATTAATAATTTTGATACATTAGATCCATTTAATAAAATACCTTATACTGATAAGGGTGTTGATAGTGCTGATTTTATGGTTAGCTTTAATAAGGGCGAATCTTTAAAATCATTACATAAAGTTGCATCAGGTGGAGAAGCATCGAGAATAATGCTAGCCTTTAAGTCGTTCTTTGCAGAAAAGACTGATGTTGGTGTTATGATATTTGATGAAATTGATACTGGGGTTAGTGGTATTACAGCTAAAAAAATTGCTGATAAGATGTATGAAATTAGTAAGAAATTACAAGTTATTTGTATAACACACTTACCACAGGTTGCAGCAAGAGGAGAACATCATAAATTCATTTATAAAGAAGAAATAAATGATAGAACTTATACAAAAGTAATAGAATTAACATATGACAAGAGAGTAGAAGAAATAGCTACAATGTTATCAGGCGATAGATTATCACTTTACGCAATAGAGCATGCAAAAGAATTATTAAATAATATATAAATATAAGGTAGCTAGCTGGCTACCTTATATTTATATTTGTATCTTGATAAAAGAAAAGTGCATTTTTTAAGAATATAAGCAATTAGTAAATGTAAAAAGAAAAAGTCGCTGATACGACTGATTTATAAAAAAAAAAGAGGTATTTCTACCTCGTAATTTTAAACTGGTGGACCCTTGGAGACTCGAACTCCAGACCCACTGATTAAGAGTCAGTTGCTCTACCAACTGAGCTAAGGGTCCATCTATAAGATTAAAGTCGTTCGCGCGACTGCATTACTAATTATACCAATTATTTTTTTATTGTCAACACTAATTTTATCTTTTTTTAAAATAAAATAATTGAAATCCTTTTCACTCTTTATAGAGGATAATATTTATGCTATTATAACTAGGTATGTAATATTTAATATTACAGATTGGAAGTGCAATTATGGCTAAACCTAAAGACTTAACAGTAGGTAATCCTACGAAATTATTAATAAGTTTTTGTATTCCTTTATTTCTATCTGCTTTTTTCCAACAATTATATTCAATAGGTGATTCAATAATTGCTGGAAGTATGATTGGAAATGATGCATTATCTGAAATATCTAATTCATATGAGGTTACATTAGTATTTATAGCATTTGCGTTTGGGTGTAATATTGGAGCTTCGGTAATAGTTGCAGGCTTTTATGGAGCAAAAAACTACTCAAAATTAAAAACCGCAGTGTTTACATCTACAATCACATCGTTGATAATGTGCTTTATATTATTAATTTTAGGTATTACGTTATCTACGCCACTTTTAAGATTGTTAAATACAAAAGAAGAATTACTTAATAATTCTAGAGATTATTTATTAATATATTGTTATTCATTACCTTTTGTTTTTTTATATAATATATCAACAGGTATATTTTCAGCATTAGGTGATTCAAATACACCATTTATTTTCTTAGCTATATCAAGTGTAGCTAATGTATTAGTAGATGCTTGGTTTGCAGCAGCAGGCTTTGGGGTAGTAGGACTAGCTTGGGCTACATTTATTTGTCAGGCTGTTGCCGGTACATTGGCAACAATAGTAGTATTAAGAAAAATAACATCATTGAAAGAAGAAAATGAAAATAAAATAAAAATATTTGATATAGAGATTTTAAAATCATTTTTATTAGTTGCTATACCTTCAATTTTACAACAATCATTTATTTCAATTGGTAATTTAATTATTCAATCTGAAATTAATTCTTATGGGGGTCCTGCGATGGCTGGATATGGAGCTTCTGTAAAACTTAATAACATAGTTATTACATCATTAACCGCAGTAGGCAATGGTATATCAAATTATACAGCTCAAAATCTAGGTGCTAATAAGCCTGAAAGGGTTAAAAAAGGATTTGTATCAAGCTTATTGATTTCATATTCTTTATTAATACCAATCACACTAATTTATCTTTTATTAGCAACGCCACTTTTAAGTTTTTTTATTGACGATACAGTAACAATTGATAATCCACAAGAGAAGATAGATATGGTATATCAAATTGGAAAAAGCTTCTTATATATAGTTGTTCCATTCTATATAGTTATCGCAACAAAGCTTGCATCAGATGGTGTATTAAGAGGAACAAGATTAATGAAACAATTTATGATAGCTACATTATTAGATTTAGTAATTAGAGTAGGATTATCTTTTGTGTTTAATAATATTGGTGGAGTAGAAGCAATATGGTGGTCATGGCCAATTGGTTGGGCTGTATCACTAATATTATCATTATTCTTTTTCTTGTATAATTATAAAAAAAATGGTATAAATAAATAAGGGAATTAATTATTTTAAATAATTAATCGATGGGAGAGTCTAAAATTGTGCATTTTAGGCTCTTTTTTGCTTTTTTTCCAATAAAGATTAATTAAGAATTGTTGTAGAGGCATACTCAATTAATTTATTAATTGAAAAAGAAATGATTTTATTTGTATTCGATATAAAAATTAATAAAGGAGAAGACTTTTATGATCAAGCAATATAAGGAAAATATGGATCTAATTTTAGAACTTGTTAGAAAGATTCTAAATATAGGTCCAAAGGACAAATTAGTATTTAATAAACTTAATGAAACATTTGATGAAGAGTTTTCATCACCAACATATGTTGATGATAAATTATTAAATAAAATGGATTCAATATCTAAAAAAGCACCTAAATATTATTATCCATCTGGATTATTTTTATTTTTTAGAGAATCTTTTGAATACATTATTAAATATGAAGATAGATATCATGAAATTAAAAATCAGTTAGAAAAATATAAAGATTTATATGCGACTGTAAATAAATTAAAAGATGATATGTGGCCATTTCATCCTTTCTTTCAAGAAGCTTTAGTTTTATTTGCTGTATTAGTGGATCCAGATAGCTTTTCAACTGCGATGAATCCAGATTTTGTAATGGAAGAATTAGTTAGACAAAATGCATTTTATGATGAAGATGGTGATGTAGTTCCTTTTGAATTACAGCTATTCTTTATGAAAATGGATGAATATTTTACTTATGCGGTCGATATGCTAAATGAATTAAAAGATTTCAAAGATAAAAATCCTTCATTCCATCAAATTTGTGAAATTAAAAAAGTGCTAGATCAAAAATTTAAAATCTTCCAACTAGGCTTTATGTCTAGATATGCAACTTTATATCAATTTGCTTTAATGCAATATGATAAAATTAATAATATTTTAAAAGATGCTTCATCAAATATTTTTGATAAAGAGCTTAAGGCTACCTATAAGCATATTAAAAATCGAATCGATAGTTTCGAATTTAGAATTAAAACAATTAAGAGAATAGATGAACTAGATAAAATTAATGACGAAGTAAATGATTTATATAATTTTTCTGCTGAAAGATATAATGAATATGTTGATTATGTAACATTAATGTATGATGAAGTGCCTGAAATGTTTGATAAATTAACATTTATAATTACTAGCGAAGAAGAAGGAACAATTAATTATTTATATACATTAATTGATCAACAAATATCTAAAATTGAAGTTATTTATGAAGAAAGAAAAAGAATATCAGAGGTTAGAGATTTATCTACAAAGATCAAAAATTTCTATGAGTTCTTAATTGGATTAAATGATGAAATTGGTAATAAAGAAGAAATATCTAAGAAAAAGATTGGTAACTTTACTTGTAAAAGTGATGCTGAATTTTTATATAAGAGATTAATTAAGCAAAAGGATAATTATTTTAAGCACGTAAGAGTATTTGATTACATTGCTATGACTAATGGTTTAACTAATGTAACATTTAAAATTTATACAAGATCTGATTTCCAAAATATTGCAAAAGAAATTAGAGAAATAGAAAAATTCTTAGTTTTTGTATCTGAAAGTGTATTACCAGAAAATAGAAAAACATTAGAAACTGACCTTGAAAACGAAGGTAGAGAAATAGATTTATTTGGTAAAAAGGTTAAAGTAGCCTTAATGAATGAAGATTTTAGTGAAATATCTTTTGATGATGATATGAAATCTCATACTTTTAATATCCATGATTACTCTGCATACCATAAATTAGTGGATTATGCAGTGGATGTCAGAAAACAACCAGTATTCCAAGATTATGGTGACATTTCAGAATATCCTTATTTTAAGCCATTCAAATATCAAGTCGAATCAGTTAGAACAATGCTAAAAAAATTTGAAGGAAGAGGCGTATTTGGTGATCAGGTTGGTTTAGGTAAAACATTAGAAGCCTTAATGACAGCTGATGTAATGTTTAGATGTGCAACAATTAAAAATTGTGTAATTGTAACAACAAAGTCTACAATTCATCAGTGGAGAAATGAATGTAATACTAAATTCCGTCATGAAGACGGCTCACCTATGTTTGAGGTTTATCCTAAGCATGATTCATATTCATTTATTGATTTAATACAAGAATTAAAGAAAGATAAGGCTACAAAAAATCAAAATGCCCTAAAGGTTTATTTGGTATCTACAGAACAAATTAAATCTAATTCAACACTTGAATATATTAAAGAATCAAGTGAATATTTTGAATTAAAAAATGCTGTATATAACCCTTCTCCAGAAGTACCTAGTGACATTGATGTCACTGATATGAATATTAGTAAAATAATGTCAATTAAATATTTAGATATTATCAAAAAGAGAATACCTAATGAATTATCTAGAAAAATTAAAGAATCTCTAGCAATGAATGAAGATTATCAAAAGCTAACTTCATTTAATGTATATGGTTTCTTTACATATGAATTTGATGAAAAGAAAAGAAAATTCTATCCAACAAATGATAGAATCACATCAATGAAAAATGATAATGGATTTATATTAGAAAAAGAAAAATCTTTATTACAAAAATATTCAAAATGTTTAGCTAAGATTGAAGAAAGAAAACAAACCTTAATTAAGCTAGTATCAGATATGAGTAAAAATGATAAGCTGGCAGAAGAAAGATTAATAGATTTATTAATATTTGATGAGGTCCAAGATTTATTAATTGATTTTAATAAAAAAGGAAATAAAGAAGAAATTTTACAGGAATTTATAGCTAACATTCAAAAGAAGTATTGTATCTTAATTTCGGCTACACCTATTAGAAATGATTTATCTGATATCTTTAATTTATTATACATGGTAGATAAGAATAGATTAGGTGATAACAAAGAAATGGCTGAAGCTAAATTCTATAATGCTTATTGTGGTGGTGCAAGAAGCTTATCAGAAATGGCTGAATCTAATGAAGCATCTAAAAAATTTAGTAAGCTAAATGGATTAATTAATTCTATGTTTACTAGAAAGAGATTATATGACAATGATGTAATAGAATCTATTAGACGTCATAGCGCAACAGAAATAGAAACTTCTCAAGCAAATTTATATCATAGAGATGATTATGGTGGACAAGCTTTTGTTAAACTTGTAAGTGCTATAAGAAAAGCTCCAGAAATGAAGAATATGAATGATGATGAATTAGATTTATTTGTAAATAAATATATCAATCCATTATTTCCAAAAAGAAAGATTTCAAATGAGATATTAAAGGATGCCTTTATGAATATGGCTGATTTAGTTGATCAATCAGTTAAGATTTGTACTAAGAGATTAGAATATCAAATGAGAATGAAGCTTGAATTATTCAATGTATATGATAAGTTCATTGAAAATTATAGAATCATTATAAAATCGGAGAGTGAAAATGATTTATCAATAATTTATAAAAAAGCAGTAGATACATGTGATTTATTATCTTCGTATATCAATAGAGGACTTTTAGCATTCTATAGAGGATATCATGATTATTCAGCAGTATTTATTTCAGATTATATAGATTGGAGAAGACCTAGAAAAACAGGTGAAGCAATTGATATAACATCTGAAGATAATAAGATTGATATGTTAACTTCATTATTAACAATTAATGATAAAAAGTTTAATGAGTTTAATATTTCAAAAGAGAATTTATTATTTATTGAAACAGCTAAAACATTAGTTTATGAACGAAAGCCTGAATTAAGAAGTAAGCTATATAGAAATATTAGACAAAATAAGAATCTATTTAATAAATCAAGAAGAGTATATATGAATTTATATATGTCTGAAGAAGATAATTATAATTTTGATGATTTCGTTCATTTTGGATATTTCCCTAAAGGTCAATATTCAAATAAGATGAAAGAATATATGCTAGAAATAACTTCAAAAGATGATAATGAACTAACTTACGAAGAAAGAAGATTAAAGGAATCTTATACAATAAATGGTTCATTAAAAAAGGCAGAAGTTGGAGATACATTTAAAGAATTAAATTATAATTGGTTTACTGAATTCACTTCTGAAAATGAAAATTGGAACTCATTATATTTCATAGATAAAACAATGGTTGCTGGTACAGACTTTAACGCAGCTAATTTATTAATCATTGGTCAATTAGATAAACAAAATGGTGAATATATGGATCCACTTGAGTTAGAACAATTAATTGGTAGAATCTCAAGAATGGGACAAACTGAAACATGTCTTGTATTAACTTGTTTAACCAATGGTAGTGAAAATATTGATCATGTATTTAATAAAGAATATTATAATATTTTAACCGACGAAGAAGGATTTGATTTATATGGTGTATGTCAAACAGAGGTTGATTTCGTTATGCCAGTAATTATGGCAGTATCTAGAAAACTATTCTCAAAAGAATCATCATATTTAAAAATTGATAATCCTAATTTAGAAAATATTAATAAAGATTTTGTTGCAATATACCATGATGAATATATAGAATTTAATGCCAATAGATTCCCTGATATTGTTAGATATGTAATTGATAATAACGATAATATAGATGTTTATTACAATAAAACTATCTTGAAGCCACTTGATGCCTTAAAAGAAATGATTAGATTGTATTCTAAGGTATTAAGAAATGACGTTAAAGATTTGGGATAGGATGTGATTATTATGAATATTGAATATGCTAATAATTTAATAAATTATGCTTTAAATATTGGAATGTTAATAAAAGATGAAAATGATAATTATATCCTAAACGACGTTATATATCATTTTGATTTTTCAGATATTGAAGATAAAGAAAATGAATTATTATTAAAGGATTTAAGATCTAATTTACCAATAACAGAAGTAATAGATTTAGTTAAAGAAGCAATATCTTTAAATATCGTTACAGATGTTAGCTCTGAAAATAAGCTTACAGATTTTTTAGATTTTGATGATTATATTAGTATCGTTAATGAAAATCATTTCTTATTTAAAATAAATAGTGAATCATTTGATGATACTATTTATAAGGTAACATTTGATAAGCGTAAGCATGATATTAAAAGAAAAATTGAATATGCGAGCCGTACATCACAATTTGTTGATACTTTATTGAAAAGAATAATGGCTAAATATAATATTTTATTAGTTAGAAAAGCTGATTTTAGAACTGATAAATATCCTACTTTAAAGGAATCAGATTATTATGAAGCTAAATTTAGTCATATTATTGATACAGAAAGTGAAACAGATACAATTCAAAATGAAATAAAAGTTATGGTTAATTATAAAGATAATTTTAATAACCAAACTGTAAGTGAAAATGTTATTGATGATATATTTATTTCATTATCAAAAAATGAAGTGTCATATGGTTTTTATAACATTGGTCAAAGTGAAGCAGAGCCAGTATATGATGCGATAAATGAAAGTGTTGATTTAGAAGATATTGATTCATTATTAAGAATAAGAAATCTAATTTCTTCCCCAGAAGTTAAATTTAATATCTTTGAAACATTAAGAAATAATAAAGATACAAATTTAGCTAAATTAATCGAAACAAGAGAAGAAAATCTTAATGAAACAAAATCCTTAGAGCCTAAAATTGAATTTACTGTTACTCCACTTTCAATATATTGTAATCACATTGTAGAGAAGAAATGTGTTTATGAAATAGTTAGTAAAAATCCATATTATAAAGATTATCCATTATTATATGAAATTTCTTATAATCCTGCTGATTTAAATGATATTTCATTTGATGTAGATATTGATGGTATTGTTGAACGAGTAAAAAATCAAGATATTATTCTAGCATTTGATGACGCTCCAACAAGAGGTAATGTAACGCCTAGAATGACTATTGAAAGATGTGCTGTAATGCTTTATGGATTTAATGAGAGATTTAATGATGAAATATACAAGGATGTATATTTTTTGAAAGATTCTTTAGTTAAATTAATTAATAATAAAGTTGAACCATTTGATGGTAATTTAGATGATAATACATATTTAAAGAGCCAAATAGTTAAAGGTGAAATAACAGGTAATTATTATTACATTGGTGACGCGGTTGAAATGGATTCAAATGATATTTTAGGTGCTGCAATTATTGAAGATAATAAGAAACATTATGTATCTAAAGAATATGCTAGAAAATGTGATACATGTAATCACTTATTTGGTGCTACAAATGAGATTTGGAAAATGTATACTGATTCCCATTTAATTATCAATAGTGATAATAATAAATCATGTTGTGATTACTGTGCTAATGAAGAAGATAATTATAAATATAATAACGGATTGTCTATTCTTTATTCAAAAGGACAGAAGAAGTATTTCTTAGATGATATTAAGAATTTAAAATATACTGACAGATGTATATCTTGTGAGAATAAGCATGAATCTATCTTATTTGTGAATCCTAATATGAAAACTCATTTACCTGATATTTGTATATCTTGTAAAAGATATTATTGTCCTACACATATAGACTCCAAAACACATATTTGTGTAAATTGTTCTAAGAATGTTAATGCAAAGGATATAAAGGAATTAAATCAAAAGCTTCAGGTTCATGCTAGAATGAATATTCAAGCTAAAGATATGTTTAAAAAGCAATTATCATTCTATTTTAATGAAGAATGGAATGCATTATGGATTTATTCAGAATCTAAGAATAGATTAACAACATATTATATGATTACAGATGATAAAAAGAAATTTATGCATCTAGAAAAAGTATTTAAGATAAAGAGGTGATAAAATATGGTTTTATATGACAATATAGATAATGCTATAAAAGAAAAAAAACAAAAACTTAATAACAACCATATTAGAAACCTAAAGATTATGAACATCTTAAATGCTTTAGTAATGACATTTTTAATTATCATTGATATATTCTTATTAATAAAAGGTATTTTTACAGGTATGCCTAGTTCGGTTACAGCATTATTAATAATATTTGTTGTAGCACAAACTGGATCTTTAGTTGTATTTTCAATTAAAAGATTTGCAAGAGCTAGTATGGTTACTAAAGTTGGTATAGTAATTATATGTACATTACCAATTATTCCATATATTATTTATTTATCTATTGGTAATAATATTTATATTGCATGTCTAATAGCAAGAATTATAGGTGTTATTGCCTTAGCTATGTTATTATTTAATGCTAAAACAACAAATGATAAGAAAACATTTGGTGTTAAAGGCATTCCACTTGCGATAGCATCTTTATTTGCTTTATTAGTAGTAATATATATTTTAGTTTCAACTACTAATAGAAAAGTAATATATTCATATGATCCTTTGTATGACGGATATGTAGTAAGTGATGTATTATCAGGAAAAGGTGAAGTAAATATTGATAATAATACAGTAGCTATTTCATCCAAGTCCTTAAAAAATGTTAGTGGAAATTTAGTAATACCAAAGAATGTTAGATATATAGCGGAAGATGCATTTGTCGATTCAAATATTACCTCATTAACTATTTATTCTGAAAATATTGAGTTAATGAAGGCAGTAAATAATTCAAATATTGAAAATATATATTTAGAAAGTACAAATGCAACAATCGATGTTGATAACCTAGATAAAGATATTGAAATTGCAACTAATAGAGAAGTAGTAGATCAATATAGGGAAACATATAGAAAATATGATTATTTATTTGTTCCTAAATTAAATTCAGGTGAATATTATGTATGTTTCAACGGAACAAATCTACCAGTATATATTTATAAGGAAGAAAAAGAAATAAATGAACCACAAAAGGATTCTCTTCCAAAAGAAATAGATGGAAAGAAAATATTATTTAATGGTTATTATGTTTCTAATAAAGAAATTAATTTCCCTATTAATGTTTCATCTAACACTAAAATAGCTTGTGAATATAGTTACATTTATAATGTTACATATGACTTTTCAGGTTGTGAAGATATATATGATCTTCCAACAACTTATTATAATAAAATAGGTGATGTTGAGCTTCCTGAATTAAGTAAGGATGGATACCAATTTAAGGGTTGGTATGATGTTGATCAATATGGAAATTATACAAAAGAGTATAAGAAATTAGATAGAACATTAAAGAATGATATTAATTTAAAAGCAAAATTTTTGAAAGAATTTACAGTAACATATGATAAGGTATTATCTAATGCTACATTAGATGGAAATACAAAAGAAATTTATACTGAAGAAGATGTTGTTGAATTAAAAAATCCAACAATTGATGGATTTACATTTGATGGTTGGTATTTAGATTCAAAATATAATGTTAAAGCAACTACTTATCTAAATAGTGATACAACTTTATATGCTAAATGGAAAATCAATAATATCGTTACATTATCTGATGATGTTAATAAGGTATTTGACAATACTGAATCTAATGTTAATGTAAGCGCAGTTGCAGAATTAAAAGATGTTACAATTTCATATAGTTTCTATGATAAAGATGATAATTTAATTGTTAACGATAATAATTTTAATGTTATTAATGCAAAAGATTCAAATGATTATTATGCAAAGATAACATTTAATTATAAAGATATAGTTATATATGAAATGAAAACTGACTATATCAATGTAACAATAAATAAGGCAACATATGATATGACAGATGTTGTTGTTAGTGATGAAGAATATGTATATGATGGCACATTCCATACACCTAGTATTACAGGTGTTTTACCTACAGGAATAGATAATATTCAAATCACATATAGCTTTGATGAAGGAATTAAAAATGTTGGTACTAAAAATGTATTATGTCATTTTAATACTTTATCTGAAAATTATGAAATACCTTCTGATATTGAAGGAATTGTTACAATTACAGAAAGAGAAGTAACAATTAATTGGAATAGTAAATTAGAGTTTGAATATGATGGAAGTATGAAATTCCCTGAATACACATTAAAGAATGTTATATCATCTGATATAGAGAATTTAAAATGTAATTCAACAGGATCAGCAAATGGTATAGGAGAACATACTGCAAAAATTACATCATTAGTTCAAGATAGTGGAAATGTTTATAAAAATTATAAATTAACAAGCAACCAATCTAATTTAAGTATTCAATATACAATTGTTCCTAGAACTAATGAAATTGATGGAATTAGTGTATCCGATGTTGAAGCTGTATACGATGGAAAAATACATTTACCAGAAGTAGTTAAGCCATCTGGAATTGAAGCAAAATATTCAATTGAACCTGTTAATGTAGGTACATATAATGTGGTTGTTAGTTTCGAATATATAACTAATCCAAATGAAAAAATTGGAAATATTTATAATTCAACAGTAACAATTACCCGACGTGAATTAGATATTAATTGGTATATAGATGAAGAAGAAACAAACACAACCGTATATGATGGTAAATCACATGTGATTGACTATGAGATTACAAATTTAGTAGGTAATGATAAAGTTGAATTAGATTATAATACTTTTGATTTATTAAATGCTGGTAATTATTCAATTTCTTTCGAGATTAGTGGTGACGATAAAGATAATTATATTTTAACTAACAAAGAATTCAAATATACAATTACCCCAAAAGAGATATCATTTGATTTAAATGATTTAGGATTTAATGATACAAATTATACATATAATGGCAAGAACCAATATCCTTCTATTGATATTGATAATCCAAATCTTCCTAAGGGTGTGGTTGTATCATATGAAGGTTATGGAAAAGAAGCAAAAACATATAATGTTACAGCTAACTTTAGTATTAATTCTACAAATTACAAGATAGCTGATAGTTCAAAATCTAAAACAATTAAAGTTGTTATAAATCCAAAAGTTGCAGAAATTACATGGGGACAAAGAACATTTGTATACGATGAAAAAGAGCATTTCCCAACTGCGACAGTAGGTAATTTGGAGTCTGGTGATACATGTAATGTAGTAGTTACTTATAGGGAAGAATATGCAATGACCCCAGGTACATATACAGCTGTTGCTAGCGAATTAAGTAATAAGAATTATATATTACCAAATGATGAAAGTAAGACAACAACATCATTTATTATTGAAGAAGCTGAATATGCCTTCACATATGAATTCAATCCATTAGAAGTGGATTATGATGGAAACTTCCATATGGTAGAAGTTGAAATTGATGATATGCCAAATTGGTTGTTTATTAATTATAAGACATCTGATGGTGATGAGATAATAGATGGATTTAAAGATGCTGGAACGTATGTAGTTTTAGCTGAGTTTAAATCTAATAATCCTTCTTACTCTGTACCTTCTGAGCCTATCCAAACTACTGTGACAATTAAAGCATTAGAGGCAAATATTTCATTTACTCTTGAAAATAATACATATACAGGTGAAGCAATTTATCCAACAGCCAAAGTAACTAATGTGGTTGAAGGAGATAATCCTATTGTTATATTAGATAGAGGAAAGGATAATATTAATGTTGGCAATTATGTAGTTAAAGCTATCGAAATATCTGGCAATAGTAATTATAAGATTAGTAACTCTGTTGCATATTCTTATGAAATTAAAAAGGCTACATATGACACATCAAATATTCAATTTGTTAATAAATCATTCGAATATGATGGACATGTTAAGAATATATTTATTACTGCAAAGGATGAATTATTAGGTACTGAAATAAAAGGAAAAGATGGTGTAGTTGTAACTATAAGCTATTCTGATGGATTAATCGATGTTGGTACAAAACTAATTACAGCGACATTTACAGGATCATCTAATTATAACGAAATACCTCAAATGACAGCATATGTAACTGTTGCACCAAAAGAAGTAGAACTTCGTTGGGGAGGTTCTTCATTCACATATACAGGTACTGTAATTAAACCTGAATGTATTATATCTGGTACTGTATTAAATGATACATGTTATTGTACAGTTAATGCATCTGGAATAAATGTTGGTAAGCATATAGCTACAGCATCTAATTTAACAAATTCAAATTATAAATTACCACAAGATAATTCATACGAATATGAAATAACAAAAGCAACAATTGATATTTCAGGCTTATCATATAATTCAACTACGAAGGTTTATGATTCAACTGACTTATATCCTGAAATTGTAGGTACAATACCTGCAGGTGTTGATGTAACATATGAAGGATTATCAAGTGAGGTAGGAGTTCATACTATTACTATTAAATTTGATGCAGGAGAAAACTATAACAAGATTCCATCTAAGGAAATAGATGTAGAAATTACTAAACGTCAAGTATCAATTAATTGGACTGATTTAGAAGCACCATATACAGGTGTAGAATCTTATCCAAGCTATGAATTGTCAAATATTATCTTTGGTGATATTTGCGAAGTTGTATTTGATGAAGGTGGAATTGAAGTTGGTGAACATACTATTAATGTATTGAGATTAACTAATAATAATTACGAACTTGATAAAGAATACTCTGTTACATATAAGATAATTAAATTAGATTATGATATGTCTGGTATTAAATTTGAGAATGTAGAATTAGAATATAATGGTCAAGAACAAAGACCTACAATTTCTGGCACATTACCTCAAGGCTTATCAGTAAGCTATAGTGCTGGTGCTACGAATGTAAGTGAAGGTACAAAAACAGTTACTGCAACATTTACATCATCTGATGATAATTACATTGCACCTAAGCCAATGACAGCAACAATTACAATTTTACCTAAGGTATTAAATGTATCTTGGACAAACACTACAGTTGATTATGATGGAAAAAAGCATTCTCCAACTGCAACATTAAGTGGATTTGTTGGTGATGATACTGCGACTGTGACTATAACTGATTATGGTATTAATGCAGATACATACGAATGTGGTATTGCATCTATTTCAAATAAGAATTATTCTGTGACATCAACAGTAACATTAACAATCAATAAGATTGATTATGATATGTCAGATGTTAAATTTGAAAATGTTACATTTACTTATGATGGATTAGAGCATCAACAAGAAGTTACAGGATTATCTTCTGTAATTGGAATTGATGGTATTAGTCTTGAAATAAATGAATACACAGGAGTGGCAAAAAATGTTAGTGATTCAGGTGTAGAATGTACTGTTTCATTTAAGACATCATCTCCAAATTATAATGTTCCAAATGATATGACTTGTATAATTAATATCACTCCAATAACAGTTGATTTATCAATTAAGTTAGATACAAATTCAAGCGTTGTTGCTAGTACTCAATCATGGAATAATTGTTATAGTATTTCAACAACTTATGATGGATTAGAACATACAGTAATTATTGGATATGATTCAAAAAATATTGTATCTGGTGATAATGTATCATTTAGCATCGATGGAACATTTAAAGATTATAATAGTGGAAATGCACATGCATTTGATATTATTTCTAATAATTCTAATTATGTATCTACATATAATAAGCTTAATGCATATATTAATCAATTAAATGCTGGATATTGGTGGAATGGTATAACTCCAGGTTGGTGGCCAAGTGACGTTAGTAGTCTTCCAGATGTAGTATTAATTTATACTCATACATCTATTGATGGATTAACTTATACAGATGAAATACCAACAATATATGGAAGTTATACATTAAGATATGAATCAATTACTGAAAATGTTAAAATTAGCAATCCACAAGAATCAACATCTACATATGATGTTTCACTGACTGGAGATAGTTTATTAGCTCTAGCACATTATTATGATTCCAATAATGATGGTAAGATTACAGATTATCCTGAATTAGTTAATATAGAATCATTATATAATCAATTGGGTGAAAATATTCCTGAAATTGAAGAAATAATAAATACATCTTATGCTGATTATATTAGTGATGCCGAAATAATTGAATTTGTGAAGAAGGATTCAACAGTAGTATCAACTTCTGATTATTGCACAAATGTTAGCGGAAATCTAAAAGATAATATTGATTCAAAATTATACTATGGTCATAAATTTGAAACTGCTATTAAGATGGAGACAGCAACTAATATTACATTGAATTTAGAAGGCACAGATTTTACATATGTTATTTTAGTGACAGATGCCGCAAATAAGAAGATTAAAATAAATAATTATACTACAGATTCAAGTGGTAATTATTTTGCAACAGATGATGATGGAACTATGAAATTACGATTTGAAAGTACTCCAAATAGTTTAGTTATTACAAAAAATGAGAAAGATGTTAATCTATATGGAATTATTCTAATGAAATAATTAGAAAATGTACTCCAAAAAGTTGTGTTGATAAAATCAGCACAACTTTTTTTAAATATGTTGTAATGATAATTAAGATAAAATGTTATAATTATATTAACAAATTCGATTGAAAGGAAATGTTAATATGAAATGGGTTATTAATTTTTATCATACAGAATCAATGTATAGGGCAGGAATTATTTCATTCTCATTAACAAGAATGGGTTCTAGAGAAGCGGTATATACTGAAGCTAAGCATTTGGCTAAGGTACGTGGAGATTTTATGTATGAAATAGTGCCAGCATAAGGAGAAAAAGATATGGAATATATTAAATTAACAAAGGATAATATTGAAACTGAACATATTTGCTGTGCTATATCTAATAACAATGATGTACAAGTATCTAGCAAAAAAGCTTGGTTAAAAGAAAGAATAGATGAAGGATTAGTATTTTTAAAAAGTGTAGAAAGAGGCAAATGCTTCATTGAATACATACCTGCGGAATATGCATGGAATCCAATTGATGCTGCAGGATATATGTATATAAATTGTTTATGGGTATCTGGTTCATTTAAAGGCCATGGTTATTCCAATGACTTATTAAATGAATGCATTAAAGATTCAAAAGAAAAAGGAAAGAAAGGATTATGCATTTTATCATCCAAAAAGAAATTACCATTTTTGGCAGATTCTAAGTATTTATCTTATAAAGGGTATAAGGTTGCTGATACTGCAACTAATGGAATTGAATTATGGTATTTACCATTCAATGATAATAATGTAATACCTAAATTTAAAGACTGCTGTAGAGATCCTAAAATAGAAGAAATGGGATATGTATTATATTATACTAATCAATGTCCATTTAATGGTAAATATGTACCAATATTAGAAGACATTGCAGTAAAGAATAATATTCCATTTAAAGCTATTAAAATAAATAGATTAAATGAGGCACAAAATGCCCCAACTCCTATAACAACATATTCATTATTTTATAATGGAAAATATATAAGTAATGAACAAATGAATGAATCAAGATTTTTAAAATTAGTAGAAAAAAATAAATAAAAAAATATGCATTGCTGATATTTTAACTAATATATTAGTAGCAATGCATATTTTTTATAAAAAATGGTAATAAATTTCATTTTCCTGAAAAATTATCCATTTTTCTGCCTATTATTATAATGAAGGTATTTATTAATGCCATAGAAATTAATAAACGAGGAGAGAAAAATGAAAAAAGAAGAGATAAAAGAAATGATTTATGAAATTAATGGAAAGAGAATAATGCTAGATTTTGAGCTTGCAAAATTATATGGATATGAAACAAAAAATTTAAATAGGCAAGTTAAAA
>JAFSWG010000018.1 GCA_017444645.1 Acholeplasmatales bacterium
AACAGTAATCTTAGTTTTACTCATTAAGCTACCTCCTCATAGCCAAAACTAAGGTAAGTGTTATTATACCATAAGCGGAATTTAGTTTTACAATTTCTAAAGTTCAACTATTTATAGCGGAATTTACTTTTTCAATTAACAGATTCTTTTTTTCGTCTATTCCATTTTTAATTATTGTTGACATAATTTATAATTTAAATTATAATTATCATAGACCTTAGGATAAAAGGTTTTTTATTTTGGATTGGAGTGATATAATAATGCGAAAAAAAGTAATATTAGTATGCGAAGAATGCTTAAGTAGAAATTATACCACTACTAAGAACCCAGCAAAAACAGGTGAACGACTTGAAATGAAAAAGTTTTGTAGCACTTGTAATAAATATACAATACATAAAGAGACTAGATAAGGAGTGTTAAAATGGCTGATAAAGAAAAAGATGAACTTCTAGATTCAAAAGAAGAAACAGTAGAAGAAACTAAAACAGTTGAACCTGAAGAAGCTAAAGAAGAACAACCAGTAGAAGAAACTACTGAAGCAGTTGAAGAAACTAAAACTGAAGAGCCAGTTGTAGAAGAAGCTAAGGTTGAAGAACCAGTTGTAGAAGAAAAAGTAGCTGAAGAGCCAAAGAAAAAAGAACAAAAGGCTAAAAAAGAGGTTGCTGAAGTTAAAGAAGAAACTAAAGAAGAGCCTAAAAAAGAATCAAGCGAAGAAGTTCGTGAAAAAGTAGAAAAGAAAATCAGAAAAGAAATAGAGAAGAAGCAAGAAAAGCAAGAAACAATGGGTTTCTATCGTATTGCTGAATATTTAAAGACTGAGCACAAATGGGAAAATTATTTATTCGTATTTGTATCAATGGTAGTTATGGTACTTGGTGGTATGATTTTAGCAGGAAGCTTAGTTGTTAAGGATTCATTCCCACTTATTGGTAGTCATCCAACAGTGTTTGCATGGATATTAATTGGTGTATCAGCAGTAGCATTAGTATATTCATTATATCCATTCTTTAAACCAGCATTCCCTGAATTTAGGAAGATTACATGGTTAACATTCCCTAAATTTGTTGGAGATGCAATAAGAGTATTTTTATTCATTGCAATTTTTGTATTATTATTCATTTTATATGATTCATTAATTACAGGTATCTTAAGATTAATTTTCTAAAGGAGCATAGAACATGAGAAGATGGTATATTGTTACAACATATTCTGGATATGAAAATTCAGTAATGGATGATTTAATTAGAAGAAGAGAAACATTAAACATGCAAGATCAAATTTGCCAAGTTTTAGTTCCTGAAGAAACTATTGAGGTAACTGATAAAAAAGGCAAAAAGAAAACAAAGGTAAATAAGCTTTATCCTGGTTATGTTTTCGTTGAGATGAATGTTGAAGGTCAAATGGATGATCAATTATGGTTTAATGTAAGAAATACACCAAAGGTTACAGGTTTCTTAGGTTCATCAGGTTCTGGTACTAAGCCAATTCCTGTTCCAGTAGCTGAAATGGATGATATTTTACGTCGTTTAGGTTTAGCAACTAAACCAAAGATTGATATTTCAGTTGGCGATAAGGTTGAATTAACAGGTTCATTCAAGGATACAGTTACAGAAGTTGTTGCTGTAAACACAGAAAAGGAAACTGTTACTGTTTTAGTAGATTTATTTGGTAGATCTACTCAAATGGAATTCCCAATTAACGAAGTTAAAAAGATTAATTAATAGACGGATGGAGAATACTCCATCCTTTTTCTGCCTTTATACAGCAAGCGTTTTTATTGACACTTTGCATTATTAATATTATAATAATATTATATATAAAAATACCTATTTTGCGTAAAGCATTACTATTGAGTTTTAAAAAGGGATTAACCCTATTCGATATAAGACTTTTCTTTAATAGGGGAGGAATTTTATGAGAGTACGTGATTTAAGATGGTATATATTAGCTAGTATTATCATCATAATTTCATTTGCAGCTATTTCATTTTGTTATTATTTATCTATAAAAAATGGTATGGTTGAAAGTTCTATGAAGGCAATTTCTCAAGAAATTGTTGAAGGTAGAGCAACATTAGTGCAGGATACTGTAGACAATTATTATAATACATATGTAAACGATACGTCTTTAAGTAAAGTTTATAAATATGGAGAAACGCCTCAAGCTGGACAAGTTTTTGAGGCTTGTACATTCCAAGCATCAATGAAATCTAAATTAACAAATTTAACAGGTAATAAGGTTGCATTAGCAAAAGATATCGATTTTAACAACAAAAAATATAGAGATGATCAAGCAACAGGTAGAGTAGTTGATACAAAATATTATTTTTATTTTCAAAAAACAATTACAGCTACACAAGCTTTAGATTATCGTGAATATAATGGTGATACACCAGTTGAAGGAACAGAAACAACAACTTTAACTTGTCGTATTCCTGCATCAACTATTTTTGGTTTGGTTGATTCTGCGAAATTAAAATCTTCTAGTAGCTCTGAATCATCTATTTCTTCAGTAGATTCAGAAGGAACAGTTCCTTTTAATAATGCAGGTTCACAAGCTAATGAATACTCATTATTTGCATTCAATACACAAGAAAATAAAGGTTTATTAATGTATGCGTCTAGTACATTAACTGGTTCAGTACTTGAAAATCAAACAGTAAGTTTACTTACTGAAGATGAAAACTACCATACTTATTTTACTGATATTGAAATCAATGGTACTAAAGTTAGTGTTTTAAATAAGATTTATAAAATTAATGGTGTATCAAGCGTAGTTTCAGCTTTCCAAATGAACAATATTATAATGTATTCTTCAAATGGTAATTTGATTAACAATGCTTATATAGCAACAGTAATTCCAACAACAAGTGCTATATTAGGTTCATCTTGGGTTATTCAACAAGCGTTAATCTTATTTATTGCCGGTATAGTTGTAATGATTGCAATGCTTGTTTTAATGGTTTTAGGCACAAGACGTGCATCACAATTATTAAGAGCTGACCGTCACTCAACAGAAGCTACTAAAGCTATCGTTATTCGTATTGATAAGCAAGGAAAAGTTATATTTACAAATAAAACATTTAAGCAAGTATATGGAATTAATAAGTTAATTAATGTTGATGAATTTATTGACGTTCAAACAAAAGAACCAATTATTAATACAATTCATCAAAATAGAGCTTTTGAATGTGAAATCGTTGATAGTGATGGAAATACTAAATATTTAAATCTTTCTCCATTATTAATTTCAAACAGTTATTATTTAATGGGTACAGAAATTACTCAAGATTATAATAGACGTATGCATCTAGAAATAATGAGTGGTAAGAATGAATACACTAATATTGATAATGGATTTATGTTGGCTAACCAATTTGAATCAATTATTGAAAACAATCCAGGCTATGATATTGCATTTATTGAATACAATATTCATAAGTATGAAGAAATAATTGGTGTATTTGGTCAAACAAGCTTTGTTACATTATTAAATGAATTCTATAATATATTAAAAGAAAAATATGAAGATTTAAAAATATATCATGTAACAGATTCAAAATTCTGGGTTATTTATCCAAATACAGATATCAATGTTATTACAGAAAGTATTAATAGAACATTAGAAGTATTCCAACGTCCTATCACTATTAGACAAAACAATATTTATGTTAATACTAAGGTTGTTGTTTATAACTATAAGCGCACATCAGACGCAGAAGTATTAATGGATGAATCTAAAAAGATTACATTATCTGAAATTAGAACTAAGATGGATTTAGCATATCGTAACATTAAAAACCTTACAGGTAGAGATTACGTTATTTATGATCCTAAGATGGATTCAATCATCCTTGCCACAGATGAAATGGAAAAGGATATTGAACAAGGTTTAATTAACCATGAATTTGAAATGTATCTACAACCTCAATTTGATATCGTTTCTAATCAAATTGCAGGTTTTGAAGCATTAATTAGATGGCATAATCCTAAATATATGGATAAATCTCCTCAAATATTCATCGAATTAGCTGAACAAAGAGGACACATGCTTGATATCGGTAGATTTGTTATTACAGAAAGCTTCAAGCTTGCTAAGAAACTTGAACCATATAATATTCATATTTCTGTAAACGTATCACCAGTTCAATTATTACAAGTTGGATTTGTTCAACAATTAATTGATGAGTTCAATAAACTAGATTTAAAACCAGGTAGTGTTGCCGTAGAAATTACTGAAACATTATTAATGGGTAATTTCCAATTAGTTACTGAAAAATTAAAACTTCTTAAGGAAAGAGGATTCTCTATTCACCTTGATGACTTTGGTACAGGTTATTCATCAATGTTATATTTAAAAGATTTACCTGTTGATACTATCAAGATTGATAAGGAATTTACAAAGCATATTGAAACTAATAAAGTTAGTGAAGCAATTGTTAAAACAATTTGTAATTTAGGTACAACACTATCACTTGGTATAATTTGTGAAGGTGTTGAAACTCAAATTCAATCAGATTTAGTTAAGAAATTTGGTTGCCGTATAATACAAGGTTATTTAATTGGTAAGGCTATGCCATATGAACAAGCTGTTGAGCTAATTGAAAAATATGCTAACAAGAGATAGGGGGATTATTTATGTCGATTATATTTGCAAACAATCCGATAAATGATGGCGTTGCTATATTATTAATGTTTGTTGCATTATTAATTACAGTTGGTCTAGGATTCTTATTCTTCTGGTTAATCAAGAGAAATATGGAAAAAGAAAAAGAAGAATCAGAGGTTATTGTTGAAGATGCAGTAACAAAGAAGCAAATGGAAGATGCTATTACACAATATATCAAAAAGGTTGATCGTTTCGGTGCGTTAACATTATTATATGTAGATATCGATGGCTTCGCTGATTTAAATGAGGTATTCGGTAGAGAAGCTTGTGACCAAATATTAAAGGAAGCAGCTACAAGAATCATTAGAGTTTTACCATATAAAGCATCATTATGCCGTTATGTGAACGATGAATTCTTAGTATTTATCAAAGATGAAGATAATAAAGCAAGAATTGAAAAACTTGCAAATCAAATTAATGAGATTATTAATAATCCATACCAAATTCTAGTTGGTGAACAAATTAGATTATCTGCATCAATTGGTATCGTTACATACCCAATCGCAGGTGAAACATTTGAAGCATTATATAATAATTTATTATTAACAACTTACGTATCTAAACGTGATGGCGGTAATAAATTTACTGACTTCTATGCATCAATTGGTGATGAAGAAACTTCTAACATGGAATACTTCCAAGAAGTTAAAGGTGCTATCCAAAGAGATGAATTTACTCTTTACTATCAACCAATTATTGATATGGAAAATAATTTAATTCAAGGTTGCGAATGTCTAATGCGTTGGAATCACCCAGAAAAAGGTGTTCAATCTCCAGCAACATTCTTAAAAGTCTTAGAACAATCAGGAGATATTGCATGGGTAGGTCGTTGGGGTCTACAAGAAATGATTAAAACTCATGATATGCTAGCTCAAAAGTTCCAAGAAATTCCACTTAGATTCTCACTTAACTTATCTACTAAACAGTTACTTGACCCAGATCTAGCAAATACATTTATTGATATCATTAATAAATCTAATTCTAAGCCTGAAAACTACATGCTTGAAATTTCTGATTTCATGATGCTAGAAAAAATCGCAGTTATCAAGACTAACGTTTATAAACTAAGAGACTTTGGTTTCAAGATTGCAGTCGATGGTTTCGAAATTGATGGTCAATCAGTACAAGTAATTCAACGTGCTCCAGTCGATGTTATTAAGCTAGGTAGAAACTTCTTAAAGGATATTGAAAACAACTTTATGAAAGAGCGTTTACTTGAAATCTTAGTTAAATTCGCTACTGAAAATAGCCGTACTCTAATTTCAGAAGGAGTTGAAACTCCAGAAGTTGCTAAGTACGTTAAGGATCAAAATGTATTCTTAGAACAAGGTTACTTATTCGGTAAGCCTATGAGCCAAGAAGCATTCAATGAATATCTAGAGAAACATCAATACAAGGTTATCCTTGAAGACGTTACAAATATCGAAGATACAGAAAAGATTATGCGTATGGTTGGTGGAGATACTCAATCTGTTGAAGAAGTTGAAGAAACTGAATTATCAGCTGAGGATTTATTAAATCAAACTGTTCAAGCTAATGCTTCTGCAGAATCTGAAGAGGAAGAACCTCAAGAAGATATTATCGCTGATGGTGGCTTTGATGACTTCTTAGATGAAGAAGATAATCAATAATAATTAAAAAGATGACGAAAAGTCATCTTTTTTTAATTTTCTCGAAAAATTTCATAATTTCCTGCCTATTATTATAATGGAGGGATAAAATGAAGACTAAAAAAGAAATATTAATTATTATTGGTATCATTATAATAACCATTATTTTAGTTTTTTTACCTATGGTTATCAATAACACTAAAAATAATGTTGAAATAGTTGAAACAAAAGAAGAATCAAACACAATAACTATAAAGATATATGGTGAAGTTACATTTAAACCAACTAATTCAATAGATGATGATGAAATTACTAATGAATTATCAATTGATTGTAAAAAAGGAATATCATATGGTGAAATAATAAATAGAATTAATAAATATTTAACTAATTATTCTATTATTGATAATGATTTAACTAAAAGATATTATGAATCAAAAAGTATATTAATAAAATCATCATTGAATAATTTAAATGAAGAAAAAGATGATAATGAAGGAAAAATAAATATAAATATTGCATCTTTAGACATGCTAGTTACACTTCATGGTATAGGTCAAAAAAGAGCTGAAAGAATCATAGATTATATCAAAGCAAATGGTAATATTAAAACATTTCAAGAATTAAAATCATTAATAGGAGTATCAGATGAAATTATTGAGCTTATTAAAGAAAAAGCCTTTTTGTAATGATTTACATTTCTTTTTAATAGCTATAGTATTATTAATGATTAGCTTGAAATATTATCCTTTATTGATTCTATTATTTTTATATTTATTCTTTATCTATAAAAAAACTAATTTAATGATTTATATATCTATTTGTTGTTTAATTATTATATCTAATATATCAATATTAAAAATAATAAAATCTAATAATGTAAAAACTACATATGAAGGTTATGTATTAGATATAGTTGATGAGAATAATTATATTTTTAAATCTGGTGTTATTAAAATACTAATTAATGATTATAATCATAATCAAAATTCTGGAGACATATTAAATGTAGAAGTAGCAATAAAAGAAAATGAAAAATCATATGATTTAGATTTTGATTATGATGAATATTTATATTCTAAAGGAATATCTTATTCTGCAAAAATAATTAATAAGAAATTTATAAAATCAGGATTTTCAATATATTCGTTAAAGAATATGTATCTTAATTATTTAAAAAATAATTTAAGTGAAGAATCATTTAACTATGTTAACGCAATTGTATTTGGAAATAATAATTTAGAATCAAATATAAAGGATTCTTATTCAATATTAGGGTTATCTCATATATTAGCTATAAGCGGATTACATATTATTTTTTTATTTAAAATTATATCATTTCTATTATTAAAAATATTTCATTATTATAAAGATACAATTCCGTTAATAATATTATCAATATTTATAATTCTCATAGGATCACCTATTAGTTCTTTAAGAGCTTTATTATTTTTGATATTAGGCACATTAAATAAAAAAGGAAATATTTATTATACTAAATTAGATATATTATCAATATCCTTTATAATAATGATGATAATAAATCCATATTCATTTTATTCTATAGGATTTCAATTAAGCTTTTTAGTATCATTTATTTTAATATTTGTTAATGACTTAATTGATGAAGATAATATTATAAAAAGAAGTATTAAATCATATTTATTAATATATTTTGGAACAATTCCTTTAACTATTAAAATAACTGGTTCAATATCTATATTATCAATATTTATATCACCACTATTATCATCAATTTTAGGATTTATCATATTACCAATATCATACATATTATCTATATTTCCAATATTAGATTATGGCTTAAAATATGTATTTATATTTATTAATATGTATATTGAAGGACTATCAAATTATTTACCACTAATACATATAAAAGCCATGAATATATATTTGATTCTAGCTTATTATTTATTATATGGATTAATAATATATTCTTTAGCTAAGAATAAAAATACATATTTTAATTCTTTATTGTTAACAATATATTTATCAATAATTATTATATTTAAATACATTAATCCATTTGCTAGTGTGACATTTATAAACGTAGGTCAAGGAGATTCTTCCTTGGTTAGATTACCATATAACCAAGGTGTTGTATTAGTTGATGCTTATAATTCATATTCTTATTTAAAATCAGAAGGGATAGATAGAATAGATTATTTAATATTAACTCATAGTGATGATGATCATATAGGTGATTATAAGGAAATATTAAATAAAATAGTAGTTAAAACTATTATTTATCCAAGATATGATGAAAGATTTGATACGTTATTAAAAGATTATAAAAATAAAACAATCGTTAATTATGATATGATTATTAATTTGAATAATGTTAGAATGGAAATATTAGGACCAATTAATAAATACGAAGAAGTAAATAGTAATTCAATTGTTTTTAAAATAAAAATATTTAATAAATCTTTTTTATTTACGGGTGATATGACAGAGGAAGAAGAAAATGATTTAATTAATAAATATGGTAATAAACTAAATTCTGATATTTTAAAAGTAGGACATCATGGCTCAAATACTTCATCATCCAAGTTATTCTTAGATTATGTAAGCCCAGATATTTCTATTATATCTGTAGGTAAAAATAATAAATATAATTTACCTAATAAAGAAATAGTAGATAGATTAAATAAAATATCAAAAGTATATATGACAAAGGATAGAGGAAATATAACATTTGATTTGTTAAATGGTAATATGTGGATTAATACATATAGATAAAATGTTTTCATTAAATTATTAATTTACTTTTTATTTTTAAGATATATAATACATTTGTCATGGAGGTATATATTATGAATAAAATAAATGTTAAACAACTAATTTTCATAATAATACCTATCTTTTTAGAACTTTTATTACAAATATTAGCTGGAAATGTAGATAAAATAATGGTACAAAATGATAATTTAGCTACATCAATTAACCAAGCTAATTCTATATTAGATTTATTAGTTGTAACAATATCAGTATTATCAAGTGCATCTTTAATTCTAATTAATCAATATAAAGGCGCTAAAAATAAGGAAAAAGAAGCGCTAATATATAAAATATCTTTTTATTTTAATTTATTTGTAGGAATGATTTTATCTATTTTATTATTTACCTTAGCTAAACCATCATTAATGTTATTACAGGTACAGGATAATATTATTAATGACGCAATTATTTATTTAATGATTAATGGTGGTACACTATTCCTTCAAGCTCTAATGATGTCATTACAAAGCTTTTTAAGAAGCAATGAATACATGAAAACATCATTATCTATATCAATTATTTTTAACGTAATAAATGTAGGATTAAATGCTTTATTTTTATTTGGATTTAAAATAAATCCAATTGTCGCAGTTGCCCTTGGTTCAGTTATATCAAGAACTATTGGTGTAATAATGTTATTATTAGTGGTTACATTAAAATTAAGAATTAATATATCAATTAAGGGATTATTCCCTATTAATTTTAAGGAATTAAAAAAATTAATTTCAATAGGTCTTCCTGCGGCAGGAGAATCTTTTAGTTATTCATTAAGTCAAATAGTAATTATGGCATTTATTAATACAATTGGTAGAAATGGAGTATTAATAAATAATTTAGAATTTATATCAGCTCCCGCTGCCAAAACTTATGCATCTATAATTGTTTTAGTAACATATTTGTTTGTTAACGCATCAAGCCAAGGTATGCAAATATTACTTGGTAGATATATTGGTGCAGGAGAAAATGAATTAGCTAATAGATTAGTATGGAAAACATTAATTGTATCAATAATAATGTCTGAGATTTTTGCAACATTGTTTGCCTTACTTTCAGGATTTATATTCTCGATTTTTACAAATGATCCAGAAGTAATTAATTTATGTACTAAGATATTATATATAGAAATCGCCCTTGAGCTTGGTAGAGCTATAAATATAGTAATGGTTAGAGCCCTTCAAACGACAGGAGATGTAATGTTCCCTACAACAATAGCGATTATTTTCTGTTGGCTTATTGCGACAGTAGGAAGCTTAGTTTTAGGTATTTATTTAAATATGGGGTTAGTAGGAGTTTGGATTTCCATGGCTGCTGATGAAATAATTAGAGCTATTATTTTTATTTTCCGTTGGAAGAGTGGCAAATGGAAAACTAAAAATATGGTTGCTTCATAAAAATACTTAATTTATGTCAAAGATGTGATATAATGAAAATTGGAGTGGTGAGTTATGAATGTAGAAGAGATGTTAAAGTTCTTGGGAGTAAGAACACAAAGTAAAGAATCAATTGAATTATGTTTTATGATGGATCAAGAAGCATTCAATATGATGTCTGATGAAAAGAATGATTATAAAGAAGAAAGAAAGCTTTATAATTATGTATATTTAAATCTTATGGACGAGCTTGGATATAAAAAGCTTGATGAAAAAACAAAAAAAGAAGCATTAGATGTTATAAATAAGATTGATATTAATGAAGAGGATAAATATTATAGAGATCTTCATTTTACAGGTCTTGAAAGAATATTATTAAGATTCAATAGATTTGATTTAATAGGTTTTCAAGCAAAAAAGGAATCTAGTATTGATGGAATGGCAAAAGACGCATATTTATACGAATTAAATGGCGATTATATGATGGCTGGTGCTTATTATAAGAAGCTAGGCTATAATGAAAGATTAAAAATAGTAGATGAAAAATTAAAAAAATGAAAATGAGCAGGCTTAATCGGCCTGCTTATTTTCATTTAATATCTTATCATTTTCTTCCAATTGTTTTTTCTTTTCTGCTTTACTAAGAGGTACAGGATCATATCCACCTTTGAATAAAGGATTACATTTTAATAGCCTTTTTGTAGTTAGTAAAGAAGCCTTTACAAAATTGAATTTTTCATAGCATTCTTTAGCATATTGACTACATGTAGGAATATATCTACATTTAGGTACAGTATTAGGTGAAATTTGATTTTGATACCAATTAATTAGCTTAATTGGTAATTTATTTTTCATAATAAATATGCTTCCAAATAGTATTTAATACGTCTTTTCCCATTGTTTTTTCAATTATTGCGTACGCAAAATCAATTGAATAAGCAACACTTTTAGCTGTAATAAGATTGCCATCAACTACAACACCCTTATCTTGGTAATATCCGCCAAAATCATCATTCATTGATGTAAAGCATGTATATTTTTTATCCTTTAGATGACCAAGCATACCGAAGATAGTAGGAGCGGCACAAATACCACATACAATCTTATTATTTGAAAAGAAATAATTGATTATTTCGTGTACCATGCTTGATTGTCTTAAAAATACATAATGTGGTCCACCAGGTATTAATAAGCAATCATAATCCTTATAATTTATGTTATTTATTAATGTAATATTACTTAAAGAAATATTGAAATTACCAGTCACAGTTTCTTTAGTAGAAGCAATAGTTAAATCAGCACCTGCTCTTCTAAGTAGAGCGAAAGGCGCCATTGCCTCTTCCTCTTCAAATCTATCAAAAATTAAAGCTAAAATTTTCATAATGAACCTCCATAATCATTAAGAAAATTATAACATTTTTGTAAAATAAAAACAAATAAAAAAAGCTACGTGAGTAGCTTCAATTATTGATTCTGAATTATTACTTTCATTGCTGCAATACCGCTGAATATTTGTAATGTAGCAAAGCTTCCAATCATTGATATTCTAAAAACCCATTTTTGTTTAGATAATAATCCGGCAATAGTTAGGAGAACTATTTCTATACTAACAAGTACAAGACCATAGAAAAGTAATACAAATAATATTGGAATTATTAATAAAGCTAACCATGGATCAAGCTTTAATCCATTGATAAATAAATTATAAAGAAGTCCTATCGCAATTGGAAGTGTTATAACAAATTGTATGATGAATAATGCTATATTTCCACCACCAATTTTCAAATCATAATTTACTACAGAAGAAGGATCATTCTTTTGCTTATTCACTAATATTATTCCAAATATACCTGCCGCAACACCTATATAATTTAAGGATAATGCAGAAGTAATAATTGTTAAAATATACATTACTTTATTATTAAATCCTAGTGAAATTGATAAACTAGAGCCGCACACTTGTTTGAAGTGGTATCAGTTTAGTAGACAAAAAGAAAAAAATACCTACTAATCTATATTTATAAGAAATAAAATATGGTTACTAACAATATAAACGTTGGTAACCATTTTTATATGAAAGGATCTTATTAATATGAAATATACTAATACCATTAAAAACTTTAAAAGCTATTGTAATTAAAATGTCTGCATCTTGTTTAATGAATGAAATAGAACCCAAAAGAATTAATATCGATATTAAAATCGATGATGTTTGTAATAAATATTTTACTGTTTTCATAATATTTCTCCCAACAGATTATCATTATACATATTTTTATTTTTTTGTCAAAAAAGCTTATGACTAGTTATTCATAAACTTGTAATTTTTAAAAATATATTATATTATATATAATATGGGTTTATGTGTTAATCGGAGGTATTAATATGGATATTAATTTTGAAAAGGGAACTGTAACACTATTTGGTAAAGCAGGAAAATTTGATACATTAATAAGAAAATTTGCGATGTTATCAGGTGAACAAGCATATCATTTCTTAATAAATAGAGGTATTCAATTACCAAGAAGGATGAACTGTTTGGCTTTAATGTCTGTATTAAATAGAAGAATTAAATTTTTAAATTCTAATTCATTATCCAAAGATTATTTTACTAGATTACAATATTATAGTAGCTTTACTGAGCAACAATTATTTAATCTATTTGTAAAAATTTGTAATGATCCAGATTCTTTTTATGCCTACCGTTATAATTTATTCAAATTAATTTTAACTAATTTTGTCGCAATGGATTTTAGTGATGGTGAATTATCTTATGTTAAGAATTTAAAGAAAGCATCTATAGAATCATTTGAACAATATTTTAATTACATTAGTGGAGCTTCTTTAGAACAAGAGGATACATTTGATGGTCAAAAGAAGGAAGTAGTATTTTCTACTTTAGATTTAAGTGCATCTAACCAAGAAATTTATGATATTGCAGGAAAGTATGGAATAGAAATTCCTCAAACCTTAAAGAAAGAAGAATATTTAAATTTTATCATTTGGTACATGCAAGAGAATGGCTCTTACAATGATGAAGTAGCACAAGGACTAGATGAAATGACTGTAGCACAGCTTCAAACATTCTGTGAAAGAACTGGCGTTCCAATGCATGCTACATTAACAAAGAGGGATATAGTTAATTATTTATATTATTGTCTTGAAAGTGGAGAATTAGAAAAAACTAGTGTTAGAAGATTTGAAATACCAGCTGAATATAAGCCATTCGTATTTACTGTTGATTTAAATGCTGTATCAGCTTTTGGGAATTCAGAAGCTAAAAAGATTATTCATTATGCAGGTGAAGATGAAGACACAGAAGAATTTAATCAAGTATTAATTGCTGAAGAAGAAGCTGAAGCTGAGGCTGAAGCACAAGCTCTTGAAGAAGAAAAAGCTCTTGAAGAGGCCAAAGAATCTGTCCCTGAAGTTGTAGAAATGACTGAAGAGGAAGCAGAAGAGGTTTTACTTGATGAATTGATTTCTGGTGTTGCGGCTGATGAATTTGTTGATGCGGTATACGAAGAAGAAAATACAAAACAAGAAGAAGCTCCTGAAGAAGAAAATCAAGAAGCTCCTGCCGAAGAAAATATAGAGGAAGTAAATCCTGAAGATAGTGCTGAACAAATTGATGCAGAAGAATTCTTTGAAGAACCAAATCAAGAGCCTGTAATGCTAAATGAAGATTTAAGTGGTATTGAGGCTGCAAGTGATGATGAAATCGCAATGCTTCTTGCTAACGAAAAATTAGGAGAACTTGAAGAAACTGTTGAAGAACAGCCTAAGGGTGATGCTAACTTTGATACAAGTGTAGTTAAGAATGATAATTATGGTTCTGAAAAATTATTAAGCCTTGGAACTAAATCTTTATTAAAGACAATTATATTAGGAATTATATTAGGAATATTAGTAGGTATATTAGTATTTGTATTAATCACATTATTAATTTAGTGGGTGGAATAAATGAGTAGTGACATAAAGTACAGCCCAATGATGGAGCAGTACCTAGAAATTAAAAACAATTATAAAGATTTTATATTATTTTACCGTGTTGGTGATTTCTATGAAATGTTTTTTGATGATGCCTTTACAGCATCAAGAGAACTTGAATTAGCATTAACTGGTAAGGATGCAGGTCAAAAAGAAAGAGTACCAATGTGTGGAGTACCGTTTCATGCTGCTGACCAATATATTGAAAAACTTGTATCTAAAGGATATAAAGTCGCAATAGGAGAACAAATTGAAGATCCAAAATCAGCTGTTGGACTTGTTAAAAGAGGAATAATTAAAATTATTACTCCAGGTACAATTGATTCTGGTTTATCTGATAAAGAGAATAATTTTATTGCTTCAATTATTAATATAAAAAGAGATTATATTTTATGCTATAGTGATGTAACAACTGGTGAAGGATATGTGGCTATATATAAATCTTCTGAAGTATTAATGAATGAAATTTTAGCATTACATATTAAAGAGATTGTTTTAACACATGATTTTAATAATAAGAAAATAATTGATTTTATTATTAACAATCAAATTGCATTATCTTTTATGGATAATACATCAATTCCTGATGGATTAAATTATGTTGTTAAGAATATTGATCCTAGCTATCATAAGGCAATTGGTATATTAATTCAATATTTTATAGAAACACAAAAATGTGAGCCTACATATTTTAAAGAATTTAAATCATATGTAGGTAAAAGCTATCTCCATTTAGATGCATTTACAAAGAAGAACTTAGAAATAACTGAGACATTAAGATTAGGTACTAAAAATGGTTCATTACTTTGGTTACTTGATAAATGTCAAACCGCAATGGGCTCACGTTTAATGCATAAATGGCTAGATAAACCATTAACTGATGAAGAAGAGATAAATAGAAGATTAGATTTTGTTGAAGCATTTAATAAAAATATAATAGTTAAAGATGATATTAAACAAGAATTTAAAAATGTTTATGATTTAGAAAGAATCATTGGAAGAATATCATCAGGTAGTGCCAATGCTAAAGATTTAGTATGGCTTAGAAGAAGTTTACATGCTATACCAATTTTAACTACAAAATTAATTGAATTAAATACTTTTGAATCTAAAGAATTAGCATCATCTATAGATTTACATGAACAATTATGTGACCTATTAGATAGAGGCTTAGTTGAAAATCCTCCTCTTTCTGTTAAAGAAGGGGGATTAATTAATGATGGATTTAATGAAAAACTAGATGAAATAAGAAATATTTCTAAAAATGGTAAAGAATGGATAATGAATTATGAAGCTGACCAAAGAGAGAAAACAGGTATTAAAACCTTAAAGGTAGGCTTTAATAGAGTAACAGGCTACTTTATTGAAATATCTAAGGGAGCAATCAAGGATATTCCATTAGATTTGAATTATGAAAGAAGAGCTACATTAGTTAATTCCGAAAGATTCATTACTCCAGAATTAAAGCATTATGAAGAAATGGTATTAAATGCTAAAGACCAAATAGAGGCAATAGAATATGAATTATTTGTTGCCTTAAGAAATGAAACATCTAAATATACTGTAAGCTTACAAAAGCTTGCTGATATTATTTCAATGGTTGATTGCTTTATATCTTTATCAGATATTTCATTAAAATATAATTATGTTAGACCAACATTTAATCAAAATAGAACGGTAAATATTGTAGATGGAAGACATCCTGTATTAGAAACAATAATTGGATCTAATTATATTGTTAATGATTGTGTAATTAATAAATATAACATGATATTAATTACTGGGCCTAATATGAGTGGTAAATCTACATATATGAGAATGTTAGCATCAATAATCATAATGGCTCAAATAGGTTCATTTGTTCCTGCTAAGGTAGCAGATTTAATGATTTTCGATTCTATTTATACAAGAATAGGAGCGTCAGATGATTTAGTATCAGGTCAATCTACATTTATGGTTGAAATGGTAGAAGCAAATTATGCTATATCTAACGCTACTAAAAATAGCTTAGTATTATTTGATGAAATAGGCAGAGGCACAGCTACATTTGATGGTATGGCTTTAGCTCAAGCAATATTAGAATATTTACATGAAAAGGTTGGATGTATTACATTATTTTCAACACATTATCATGAATTAACTGAATTAGAAACAAAGTTAAAGAGATTAAAGAATGTTCATGTTGAAGCTAAAGAAACAGAAAATGGTGTAGCATTCTTACATAAGGTTATTGATGGACCTACTGATAAATCTTATGGTATTAACGTAGCGTCTTTAGCAGGTTTACCAAAAAGCTTAATTGAAAGAAGTAAACAAATTTTAAATAAATTAGAGGAAGATAATAATACAAATAATAGTATTACTTTAGATTTATTTAATTTTGATGAATATGATAATAAGCCTGAAATAAAAGAAATATCAAAGGCTGAGAAAATAAAGAATGCTTTAGATGAGGTAGATGTTAATAGAATTTCACCTATTGAAGCATTGAATATATTGAATATGCTAAAGGAGATTTAATATGGGAAAAATATTAAAAATGTCTCCTAAGCTAGCTAATATGATTGCGGCAGGAGAGGTTGTAGAAAGACCTTCATCCGTTGTAAAGGAATTAGTAGAAAATTCAATCGATGCTAAATCGACATTTATAAAATTGTATTTAAAAAATGGTGGCATTGATGAAATAAAGTTAAATGATGATGGAGAAGGAATGGATAAGGATGATGTTTTAGCAGCATTCTTGCCTCATGCTACATCAAAAATTAAAAATGAATATGATTTACAAAGAATAAAAACATTAGGCTTTAGAGGTGAAGCAATAGCTTCAATTGCGGAAGTAAGTAATATGACAATTACATCTTCAACAAACGGAATTGAAGGCTATTCTTGTCACTATAAATATGGTGTTAAACAGGAAGCTGGTATTACTAATCATAATAAGGGTACAACAATAGTTGTTAATAGCTTATTTTATAATACTCCAGCAAGACTAAAATATTTAAAGCCTGCTAAAACTGAATTATCTTCTATAATGTTTTTTATTGATAGAATTGCTATAGCTCATCCTGAAATTAAATTTTCTATTTTTTCAGATGAAAAATTAATATTTCAAACAACTGGACAAATGGATGATACTACATTGATGGCTGAAGTATATGGTAAAGATGTCGCTAAAAAGATAATGACTAAATCTTATGTCGATTCTGGATATAAGGTTAAAATGTTATTTGCTAAGCCTGAAATATATCGTTCTAATAAATTAGAAATAACAATGGTATGTAATGGAAGATATGTAAAAAATTACAATATTACAAAAGCTGTAGTAGATGGATTTTCTACATATATTCCAATTAATAAATATCCACTTGGCATTTTATATTTTGAAATAGATCCACTTTTAATTGATGTTAATGTACATCCTACTAAAACAGAAATTAAAATAGCGAATGAGGATGCTATATGTAATAAGCTAACTTCTGAGATTAAATCAATGCTTGAAGAATATAAGCATATACCAGAAAGAAATTTGTCTGAGAAAAAAGGATATGTTAAAGAATCTATATTTAATTCAAATTTCTTTTTAGAAGATGTTTCATATCCTAATGATTTATCTAGTAAGATAGAGAATAATGAAATTAAAGTAGTAGCTGAAAAGCCTAAAGAAAAGCTTAATACAGAAGAATTTAAAGAAATAAAAAAAGAAAACGATGATTATAAAAAGACAATGGAAATTGTTAAGGATAATACTGAAATAATCATTGAGAATAAAATTCCATACATGGAATATGTTGGAGAAATATTTGGTACTTATTTAATATTTCAAAATGATAACGGAATGTATTTAATTGATCAGCATGCAGCTGCTGAAAGAATTAATTATGAATATTATTATGAAATATTATCTAATCCTAATTATCCAAAGACAGCTATGCTTATTCCTGATGTAATGACTTTTTCTAAGTCTGAAAGCTTATTTATTCAAGATCATTTAGATGATTTTAATAATATTGGTTTTACTTTAGAACAAATAGGACCTTGTGATTTCGCTTTAAGAGAAATACCTCTTTGGATTAAGGATTCTAATTCTATGGATGCAGTATATGATATTTTATCAATGATGATAGATAATCAAAAAATAGATATAATGCATTTTAGAGATTATATAACAAAGCAAATAAGCTGTAAGGCATCAATTAAGGCGAATCATAGAATTTCTAATGATGAGGTTAGTACATTATTAAAAAGATTAAATAAATGTAAAAATCCTTATACATGTCCTCATGGTAGACCTACAATGATTAAATTATCTATTTCCGATTTAGAAAAGATGTTTGAAAGGATTCAAAGCAAATGAAAAAAGTGTTAGTAGTAGTAGGACCAACTGCGGTAGGTAAAACTAAAATTGCGATTGAATTAGCAAAGCATTATAATTTTGAAATAATAAGTGGAGATTCTGTTTCCATTTATAAAAGACTAGATATTGGTAGTGCTAAGCCAACTAAGGAAGAAATGGATGGAGTTAAGCATTATTTAATAGATGTCAGAGAGCCTGAAGAGGAATATAGTGTCAAGGATTTCCAAGAAGAAGCAAGAAGAATTATTGATTCTTCTGAAGATATAAAAATAATATCTGGTGGTACTGGATTATATATTGAAAGTGTTCTTTATAATTATGAATTTAATGCATCAAAAAGAGATTTTGATTATGAAGATAAATATAAAGATTTCTCTAATGATGAATTATATAGCTTATTATTAGAAAAGGATCCTAATATAGATAGAGATAAGATTCATCCGAATAATAGAAAGAGAGTTTTAAGAGCTTTAGAGGTTAACCAAGAATTAAATCAATCTATTCATTCATTTAATAAAAAAGATGAAAAAATGTATGATTATTTCATAGTTTATTTATCAATGGAAAGAGAAAAATTATATGAAAGAATAGAAAAAAGAGTTGAAATGATGGTTGATGATGGTCTTATAAATGAAGTTAAATCATTATATGATGACAATATTTTCCCTCATGCGATAGGATATAAGGAATTAGTACCATATTTTGATGGGTTAATTACTCTTGAAACTGCAATCACAGATATTAAAAAGAATACAAGACATTTAGCTAAGAGACAAGAAACTTGGTTTAGAAATCAAATGGATACACATTTTTATGATGTATCAAAGGAATCACATGAAAAATTATTAGAAAATATCATATCAGATATTGATGGGTGGTTAAAATCATGAAAATATATTTAATCGGAATGCCAGGATGTGGAAAATCAACTCTTGGATTAAAATTAGCAGAAAAATTAAAATATGAATTCATAGATATGGATAATTATATCGAGAAAAAGGCTTGTATGTTTATTGATGAAATATTTGAAGCTTATGGTGAAAAATATTTTAGAGAGCTTGAAACTAATACATTAAAAGAATTTATGGATTTAGATAATGTAATTATATCTACAGGTGGAGGAATAATTAAAAATAAAGCTCATAAGGAATTAATGAATGGCTTATGTGTTTATTTAGATGTTCCTTTAGAAGAACTTGAAATTAGATTAAATAAATCTAATGTAATAAGACCTTTATTACAAACTAAAACAATATATCAATTATTTGAAGAAAGAAAAGATTTATATGAATTTTTTGCTGATGTAAAGGTTGATAATAGAAATATAGATTTAGCTATTAAAAAAATATGTGAGGGTATAAAATGATAAGAAATGTACTTGTAATTAATGGACCAAATCTAAATATGTTAGGTAAAAGACCTAAAGAGCATTATGGTGCAATGACTTTAGATGAGATTAATGAATTGATTAAAGAAGAAGCGAAAGATTCTTTTGATGTTTCTTTTTATCAATCTAATTATGAAGGAGATATCATAACAAAGATTCAAGATGCGATTGGAGTATATGATGCAATTGTTATTAATCCAGGCGCATATACTCATACATCAGTTGCTATTCATGATGCTCTAGAGATATATAATGGTATTAAAATAGAAGTTCATTTATCTAAAGTTGATGATAGAGAAGATTTTAGAAAAATCAATTTTGTAAGATCAGTATGTGATGCCACATTTTCTGGAAAGAAAGATGGAAGCTATATCGATGCGATAAAATATTTGAAAAATGTAAAATAATGTGATACAATATCATAGATTTATTAAATAAATAAGGAGAATTTTAAGATGATTAATGTAAATGAATTAAAAAATGGTGTAGTTATCGAATACGATGGCAAGCTTATGCAAATTATGGAATTTATGCATGTACTACAAAATAAGGTAGCATATGTTAGAGTAAAAATGAAGGATTTAAGAACAGGTGCAGTATTAGAAACAGCATTAAAGGGTTCTGATTCAGCATTCAAGAGATGCTTCATTGATAAGAGAGAGATGCAATATATCTATTCATCAGGAGATTCTTATGCTTTCATGGATAATGAAACATATGAACAAATTGAAATTCCTGCTGAAAGATTAAAATGGGAAAAGAATTTCATGGTTGAAGGTATGAACGTAAGTATTTCATTCTATGAAACTGAAATTTTAGGTGTTATTTTACCTGATAAGGTAGATTTAACAATCACTGATACTGAACCTGCAGTAAAGGGTGATACAAAGACAAATGCATTAAAGGATGCAATTGTTGAAACAGGTTACAAAGTAAAAGTTCCTATGTTCATTGAAAAGGGCGAAAAGATTACTTTATCTACAGCTACTGGTGAATATAAGGGTAGAGCATAATATAGGAGTGATGAATAGTGGACATACAATCGTGCGTCTTGTCTGATGCCGTTCCGGTGTCGAGTTTCAATGTGCCAATGTTTATCATTATGTTGGTGCTTGTTGTTTTATCAGCATTTTTCTCTATGAGTGAAACTGCATTTTCTAGTGCGTCTGATACTAAACTTAGAATTCAAGTTGAAGGTAAAGTTGCTGGAGCTAAGAAGGCTATTTACTTATATGAAAGATTTGATAGAACTATTACAACTTTATTAATTGGAAATAATTTAGTTAATGTTGGATTATCTGCCATTGCAGTTGTTTTCTTTACTGAATTAGCTATTTCAAATGATGCTAATGTTATTTCAATTCTTACTACATTAATAATTACAATTGTATTATTAATCTTTGGGGAAATTGTGCCTAAAATGATTGCTAAAATGCATTCTGAGGCGGTTTGTACAAAGGTTGCATGGATAGTGTATTTCTTATCAATATTATTTTTCCCTCTTGTTATAATCTTTGTTGGTATTCAAAAATTATTAACTAGAAATCATCAAGAAGAATCAATTATTGAAAAAGAAGAACTAAATGTAATTATTGATGAATTGGAGAATACTGGTGAAATTGAGAATAATGAAGCAGATGTATTGCATAATGTACTAGATTTAGGCAAAACTACTGTTGAAGATATAATGGTTCCTCGTATTAAAATGGAAGCATTAGATTATGATTCAACATTAGATGAGGTTAAAACATTTATGCTTGATAATGCCTTCTCTAGAATTCCAGTTTATAAAAAAGACAAAGACCATATTGTTGGTATTCTTTACGAAAGAGATTTCTTCCCTGCGTTAGTTAAAAATCCTAAGTTAAGCTGGAGAAGATTAATTAGACCTGTGAAATATGTTTCAGGCGCAATGAAGGCCGATGACTTAATTAAGGAAATGCAAGTATCTAAAACTCATTTAGCTATTGTATCTGGTGAATATGGTGAGACTCTTGGTATTGTCACTATGGAAGATGCACTTGAAGAACTAGTTGGTGAGATTTATGATGAGCATGACATCCCGGGTGGAAATGATATAAAATTTGAAGAGCAAGAAGATGGATCTTATATCGTAGATGCTGAAATGTTTGTTGATGATTTATTTGATCGTTTAGGTATTGGCGATGTTCCTGAGGATGTTCCATCAAAGATTTCAGGCTGGTTATTTGAAAAATGTGAAAGCTTACCTGAGGTAGGATTTAAAATTGATTATTTAGCTAGCTATACAAAACAAGTTCAAGAAGATGATTCAAGCGAATATAAGGATTTCAATAAGGTTCTTACAATCGCAATTTACGAAGTTAAAAATCGTGCAATTATTTTAACAAAGGTAACTGTAAGAGATGCAACTGAAGAAGAAATTGAGTCTCACGAAAAGGATGAAGAATAGAAAATGGCTTCCAATTTTGGAAGCCTTTATTTTTGTCAAAAAAATTATAAAAAATCTCTTTTTAAAACATTGAAAAATAATTATATTTAACATATAATTAAATATACAGGATTTTACTTAATTTTAGGGAAAAATTAGACTTTAGAGAGGAGAGATTATCGTGATTTTTGACGAATTAGATTCATTACAAGTTGTTCAAACACAAATCAAGGTAATTGGTGTTGGTGGAGCCGGTAAGAACGCAATTAATCATATGATAGAAAATGAAGTTAGAGGTGTTGAATTTTACGCTGTTAATACAGATGCTCAAGACCTTAAGATTTCAAGAGCTTCAAATAGATTATTGATCGGTAAAACTAAAACTCATGGTCAAGGTGCTGGAGCTGATCCAGAGGTTGGCCGTGCTGCCGCTTTAGAGGCTGAAGATGATATCCATGAAATGATTGGTGATGCCCAAATGGTAATTATCACTTGTGGTATGGGTGGAGGAACTGGTACAGGTGCCGCACCTATTATTGCAAGAATTGCTCGTGAACATGGTTGTTTAACAATTGGAGTTTGTACAAAACCATTCCAATTTGAAGGACCTACACGTATGGCAAACGCTGTTGCTGGTCTTGAAGAGATTAGACAATACGTTGATACACTAATCGTTGTTCCTAACCAAAGATTATTAAAGACACTACCAAAAAATACATCTGTTCTTGCAGCATTTAGAGAGGCAGATAATGTATTAAGAAAGGCAGTTCAAAGTATTTCTGAAACAATTGTATTACCTGAATTAATCAATATCGATTTTGCTGATATCAGACATGTAATGGCTGATAAAGGTACTGCATTATTAGGTATTGGTGTTGCGAAAGGTGAAAATCGTGCAATTGAAGCGGCAAGACTTGCAATCCATTCGGATTTACTTGAAGTAACAATTGAAAATGCGACAGATGCAGTAGTTAATATTATTGCTAGCCAAGATTTATCTCTTGGTGAAGTAGAAGCAGCATTAGCAGAAATTAGAAATAATAGTGGTAAGGATTTAAATATAATTTATGGTACAGCAGTAAATAATGATTTAGGTGATGAAATTGTAATCACTGTTATTGCTACTGGATACGAATTAAAAGCTAAAAATAGCGGTTATGAGGATTTAGCTGAAGAAATCTTCCGTAACATGTCAGACACTAATATTACTTATGATGTAGAACCTGAAGTAGAAGATACTCCAGAGGATACAGCAGCAGCAAGAATGAGTGAAATCTTCGAAACAGGCATGGGCAAAAAAGAAGAAAGACGCCAAAAGAAAGAAGAAGAAAAACGTAGAAAAGCTCAATTGAAAGAACAAAAGAAGCTTGAAAAGAATAATAAACATTCATCTGTAGAAGATGAAAATGATGATTCTTCTAAACCTACACAATCTAAATCAAAAATGCCAGATTGGCTTGTTAGAAAATAAGAAAAGGCTACGCTTTGTAGCCTTTTTAATTTGCACTGACAAGTTCACTAGCAAGATTTTTCTTTTCTTTATTCTTTTGAGACCTATCATTTGCTTCAATTTTTACAATTGAAGCCTTATAATTTAACTCAATTACATTAAGATTTTTCTTTTGTAAAGCTTTCTTAATTCCGAATTCCTTTTTAGATTGAATCATTTTTAAATCAAGTTCTTTATTCTTTTCTTTAAAATCAGCAATTAATTCTTTTTCATTTTCTTTAATTGCTATAGGTAAATGGTTAATGATAGCTCTACGATTACTAATATAATTACTTAAAGCATGATTATAATCATTTTTAA
>JAFSWG010000019.1 GCA_017444645.1 Acholeplasmatales bacterium
GAACCTTTCTTCTATATTTTACAGACCAAACGATATGGTAATTTACATTATATACACAGGTTCGTGCATGGATTAAATTTGTCTTACTCATACTACATATAGTATACCATAAAATGACAAAAAATTCAATGAATAAGCCAATTTTTTAAGCTACATATAGTTTGAGAAAAAACATAAAAAAATAGCGATTTATTAGTAAAAAATCACTATTTTTTCTCAAAACGCTATCATCTCGGAAATTTAATAACCGAGGATTCTCGCTTTATTAGCCTAATAAATAGGCTTTTTCTATTTAAAAATAATTTATTATTTAAAAATAATATGATAGAATTAAATAGTAAGTGTTAGAGGTGACGATATGAACAATATTTTATATTTAGTGGTACCTTGTTATAACGAGGAAGAATGCTTAGTTGATTCTTCTGTTGTTTTAAAGGAAAAGCTAAATCAATTAATAAATGAAAAACTTATAGATGAAAAAAGTAGAATTTTATTTGTAAACGATGGATCTAAAGATAAAACTTGGGAAGTTATAGATAAGCTTCATAGTGAAGACAAAATATTCCAAGGATTATGTTTATCTAGAAATAAAGGACATCAAAACGCATGCTTAGCTGGTCTTGATTACGCAAAGGATTATGCAGATATGCTAATAACAATTGATGCAGACCTACAAGATGATCCAAATACTATCAAAAATATGGTACAAAAATATCTTGATGGTAATGAGGTAGTATATGGTGTTAGAAGCAAGAGAAAGAAAGATTCTTTCTTTAAAAGATTTACTGCTGAATCATATTATAAATTATTACAAAAGATGGGTGTAGATATAATTTATAACCATGCTGATTATAGATTAATGAGCAAAAGAGTTGTTACTGAATTATTAAAATTCCCAGAAGTTAATCTATTCTTAAGAGGAATGGTACCTCAAATCGGATTCAAAAGTGATATAGTAACATACGAAAGATTAGAAAGAACAAAGGGAGAATCAAAATATCCATTAAAGAAAATGCTAGCTCTAGCATGGAATGGTATTACTTCTTTTTCTGTTAAACCATTAAAATTAATTACAAGCTTTGGTATATTCTTAACTATCGTATCTATATTATGCTTTATTACATTTACTATATTATTCTTAACTAAAGTATTAAATTATGAATTTGGTTCATATATTATTATGACTATTGGTTTAGCTACTGGTATTTTACTAATAGCTATGGGTGTACTTGGAGAATATGTAGGTAAAACATTACAAGAAGTTAAAGCAAGACCTAGATATTTCATATCAAAAGTTTTAAATGACGAAGATAAATAAAATAAAATGGCTATAAGAATTGAAACTTTCTTATAGCCTTTTTATTATAAAACGAATGTCATATATATTGGTAAATACATTACATTATCTTTAATTGATAATGTTTTATTAGATATAACAATTTTCTTAAACTTTAATTGTGGATATTTAATTTTTAGATTATTCAATGATGAAGTAGTAAAATTAGAGCCCGATTTCACTTCAATCGCTACTACCTTGCCCGCGCTTTCAACCATAAAATCTATCTCATATCTCTTAATTTTTCCTTCTTCTTCAATTGTATAAGTGTGATAAAAAGGTGTATACCCATTAGAAACTAAAGCTTGTGATACTATTGATTCAAAGATTTTGCCAAAATTTGAATTTATTTTGCCAAACACAAGTTTCTTATAGATATCTTCAACATTTAGCGATTTATCTTTATATATTGATGTAACTAACAATCCAGCATCACACGAATACATTTTAAATTTCGAAATATTTTTTGATAATTCTAATCCGTATTGAGGTTCTGATGCATGATGGCAAAGCTTTACAATCTTTGAATCATCTAAATCAAATATTGTGTCATCTAATTGTTTAATTCTTTTATTATTAGAATTTTTTGAAATATTATACCTAGATGATTGGCTCATTAACTCATTTGAAAGATTGTCATATAATGTTCTACATTGTGTGCCATACTTTCTATCGTGTTTAAGAAGATCATCTTTATATAATTTTAAAATATCTTGTTTTTCTTTTTCAGCTTCCATATACGAATTTGTCATTTGAAATATAGAGATAACTTTAGGCATTCCACCAAGAACCATATATAATCTAAACTTTTTCATTAATTCTTTATGAATATCTTCAGAAATATTTTGATTATTTGAATATATACTTCTTAATAAACTTGCAGTAGAATCATCACCAAATGCCCATAAGAATTCCTCATAATCAAGTGGATACATTTCAATTCTTCTTTCTTCAGATGGAATAGTAATATTATCAGTATTATCTCTAATTGATAATAAAGAACCCGTTTCAATATAATAATACCTTCCATCTTTAACAAGCTTCTTTATGGACTGACGTGCTAGTGGACACCTTTGAATTTCGTCAAATATGATTAATGAACCTGGCTTCAATGTTTTCCCAGCTAATAAAAAGAAATTGGAGAAAAATAAATCAAGATTTTTTAAATCTTTAAATAGATTTTTCATTTCATCATTTTCATACATAAAATCAATCATAATATAGTCATCAAATTCATTTTTGGCAAATTCTTCCACTATTGTGGATTTACCAATACGTCTAGCTCCTTCAATAAGTAGAGCCGAATTATTAATTTTTGAATTTTTCCATTCAAGCAATTGTCTATATATCTTTCTTTTGAAAATCATATTAACCATCTCCATCTTCATTTTAACAAAAATTAAAAAGTAATTCAATGTGAAAAATACAAAAATTAAAAAGTATTTTGGTTCGATTTATACATTTTTTAAAAAGTATTTTAGCCTAAAAATTACAAAAATCAAAAAGTAATTTGATTCAATTTATACACTTTTTAAAAAGTAATCATCAAAAAAGAGCTGTTAAACTCTTAACAACTCTCTTAAAAACTTAATTAAAATCTATTTATTATAGTTTAATATTATGCTTTTCTAACCAATCTACGCCATATTTTTCAATGACATAATCCATATCCTTATCGCCTCTACCAGATAAGTTAACTAAAATAGTGCCTGTTTTCTTAGTAGTTCTAGCAAGACGCATTGCGTATGCTACAGCGTGAGCTGATTCAATAGCTGGAATAATACCTTCTAATCTAGATAAAGTAAAGAATGCTTCTAATGCTTCATCATCTGTTACAGTATCATATTTTACTCTACCTAAATCATGTAAGAATGCATGTTCTGGACCAACAGATGGATAATCTAAGCCTGAAGCTACAGAATATACTAAATCAGGCTCTCCCTTTTCATCCTTTAGCATTAATGAATTAAATCCATGCATAATACCTTCAGTACCATAAGTGATAGATGCGGCATGGTTTCCTCTTTCTTTTCCTCTACCTAATGGTTCTACACCAACAATTTCAACAGGATCATTTACAAAAGGAATAAACATACCAGCTGAATTAGATCCACCACCAACGCATGCGCAAACTACATCTGGTAGTAATCCAGTCATTTCTCTAAATTGGTCTTTAGCTTCAAATCCAACTACAGATTGGAAATCTCTAACCATTAGTGGGAATGGATGAGGTCCTACAACAGAACCAATACAATAAATACAATCCTTATATTCCTTTAAATATGCTGCGAAAGCGGCATCTACTGCTTCCTTTAATGTTTGTTGACCATCAGTTACTTCAACAACATTAGCGCCAAGTAATTTCATTCTAGAAACGTTAGGTGCTTGTTTTTTAATATCTACAGCTCCCATATAAATATCGCATTCTAAACCAAAATATGCTGCGGCAGTAGCTAAGGCAACACCATGTTGACCAGCACCTGTTTCTGCGATAATCTTTTTCTTACCCATAAATTTAGCTAATAAGCCTTCACCCATACAGTGATTAATCTTATGAGCTCCTGTATGATTTAAATCTTCTCTTTTTAAATAAATTTGAGCTCCACCACAATACTTAGATAATCTTTCACAATGATATACTGGTGTAGGTCTTCCTTGGAATTCTTTTCTAATTCTTCTTAATTCATTGATGAATTGTGAAGAATGGCAAATAGTTTGATATGCCTCAGTTATTTCTTCAAATGCTGGCTTTAATTCCTCTGGAATATATGCACCACCATATTTCTTGAAAAAACCATTCTCATCTGGATAATTTTTTAGATATGTTTCAAAATCTACATCTTTAATTTTCATGATTGTTCTCCCTCATATTCATTTAAATATACAATTATTATATCATATATAAATCTTTTATTTAACAATAAAATCTATTTCTTTATTTTCAATTTCAGTCTTGATAATTAGCTTACCATTACCTTTACCATTTGATTTAACAAAAACACCAGAATATCCACCCTTAAATGATAATAAATTAGGTCCTATAAATTTAATATTACCAGTTGTTTCTACACTAAATGGTTCATTATAATATGGTAATATATTTCCATTTTGATCTAAGGCTTTTATTCTAACTAATGCTACATCATATGTATTATCTTCAATTAATGTATTACTAGATACATCTAAACCAATATGTAAATATCTAGCTTTAGATAATTCAATTGTTTTAAATACTTTATTATTCTTTACACCTTCAAATTTATAAACAATTTCATTACTTCCCCAATTACCTACATATTTACCATATAGGTTATAGCCTACCTCATAATTAATCTTATGGAATAACATTAATCTTAAAAACATTAATTTATATTTAAGAGGCATTCTATTTCCATATTTTAATGTGGCAAATAATACTGCCTTCATATTTTCAGCCACCTTATGACTATATCCTTCTTTAACCTCTAATAAATTACCTACAAAATCATCAATTAAAATTGGACTATTAGGAATATGAGGATATGGTGAATCCGATTTATGATATGTTTTAATTAATTCATTATTTCTATATAATCTAACCTCATCAGCATTTGTAAATGCGTAAATAGATTGGATTGTAGATGCATTATAATCACCAATATTTAAATGTGATGATAACATCAAATAATCTTCACTACCCTGTGATGAATATAAATATGATGAAATCTTAGGATTTCTAAACATATCTAATACACCATGATAACATATTCTATCACCACTACCAAATTCCTTATGGGTATTATAATCTGCCATACACCATACAAAGAATCCTGTAATATCACCATCAGAATAAAATTCATTCATTCCCTTACAGATTCTTAAGGCTTGCTTAGTTCTAACAAGCTCATTATCAAACATCTTAGTAGGATGCATATGCCCATTAAATTCTGATACTAAATATGGAATATTACCTTTAACAACCTTTTTCTTAGGAGCTAAGCCTCTTTTTTCCTTTGGATCATAAAAATCATTATATGTATAAACATCCTCTAATTCTTCTCCAAATGTATAACATCTTACTCCACCTGTTTGTCTTGTTGAATCTAGACTTCTAATTAATTCATTTGATTTAGAATAAAAATCATGGTCGTCTCTAGATTCATTTATTCTTGCTCCCCAAAGAATAATTGATGGGTGGTTACGATATTGTAGCACCATGTTTTTCATATTTTCTAATGCTTGTGCTTTCCAAGCATCATCTCCAATATGCTGCCAACCAGGAGATTCAGTAAATACTAATAAGCCTAATTTATCACACATATCAATAAAATATTTAGATTGCATATAATGTGATGTTCTTACGGCATTAACATGTAATTCTTTTTTTAATATTTTCGCATCTAGCTCTTGCATACTCTTTGGCATTGCATAGCCTACATATGGATATGCTTGATGTCTATTTAATCCTAATATTTTTACTTTTTTATTATTTAAATAAAAACCATCATTAAAGAATTTACATATTCTTAACCCAAATGTTTCTTCCTTTATATCATTATCAATTGTTATTACTGCCTTATATAAATTGGGGTTATCTATATTCCATAATTTAGGATCATTAAATTCTATTTTTATTTCTTCTTCTAATTTATTTGGATTAATATCTTTAGATATAACCTTTAAATCATTAAAATAAATATCTAATTTATAATTTGATAATTCACTTAATGAAACAACGAATATAGCATACCATTTATTATTTTCATATACTGGCTTAATAAATAAATCTTTTACATAATTATTATTACAAATATCTAAATAAACATCCCTATATATTCCACCATATGTTAAATAATCAATAACATTACCAAATGGTGGAATATTTAATTTCTCATTAGAATCTACAATTACTTTAATTGTATTTTTATTACCATAATTTACATAATCCTTAATATCAACAACAAATCTATCATAACCACAATAATGAGTAATTACTAATTTATCATTAATATAAACCTCAGATTTATGAGCAACTCCATCAAATGTTAAAAATAAATGCTTATCAATATAATCATTAGGTATTTCGATTTCTTTTTCATAAGATGAGATCATTTGATAATCATCTTCATTTAAATAATTATATTTTAAATCAAAAACATTATGAGGAACATCAACAATTAAAGTATCCTTTTCATTCTTAAATGTCCATCCTCTATTTAAATATAATCTTTCAATCACAATACCACCTACTTGTTCTTATATTCTTTCTTTAATATTATTAATCCGTATATAGCTCTTATTGGCATAAGGATAATAATTATACCAATTAAAGATAGAGATATAATATTAATTATATTAAAAACATTATTAATATCATATTTACCTACACCTACAGCGGCTAAGAATGGGAAAATAAACGCAACTGTCGCTACTATAAACGAAATAATATCTAAATTATTAGTCGCGATAACATGAGGTTCTGTTTTTCTTACGATTCTTGAGTTATAATAACCAAATATCGCAATAACTAATCTGATAATTAAAATGATAATCTGAATTGCTGTAAATACACCAAGATTAGATGCACTTTTATCTAATGTTTTTAATAATGTAATTCTTAATAAAAAGAATAAAATAGCTAAAAATATTGCATTTACAATAATTAATAAATAATAATTAATAAATCTAAATTTCTTATCCTTTTCTCTTACTAAATATATCCATATTTGATTAAATATTCTTAGCATACTCATAAAAACGAACATTAAACCAATATAAAAATAGAATCTATTATTAATACCAGGTATTATATAAAAAATTCCTGTTATTAATGTAAAAGTAACTCCAAGATAATAAGCTAACTTTTTTCTAAATAAATTATTAGTAAATACCTTAAATCCTGTTTTAGGTTTATAAAATTTTCTTTCAAATGCTAAATTACATAATACAATTAAATGATATATTGTAACAACTCCAACAAATACACCTAATAATGAAAAAATTAGTATATTAATAGGTATATTCATATAACCCATTATTGGATTTAAAAATATAAATAATTCTAATTCTAATACTGAAACTAGCATTATAAAAACAAGTGGAATTATAAAATAAAAATTAATGTCGTTTTTAAAATTTTTATATGAATATATATTTATCACAACTAATATAGCAATTGGTATTAAGGCAGAAAAGAATAAATTAAGATCCAAATCTGTAATTGAACCAATTGGTCCAAGATTTTGTAATGCAATAATTCCAGCAGTTATAAAAATAAAATAAATAACGAAATCTATAACTAAATATAAAATGATAAAAATAACATAAAAAAAATTAATGAAATACTTAGGAGTTCTTTTTTTAAACCTAATTGGTACAATTATTAATCTAATTAAACAAATTAAAGCTAATACTATAGTACCCAAATAGATAGGAGTTCCATATAACATCGCAAAAAGTGAATCATGATTTCTAATGCAATTTAAAGATATAATTCCTATGCATAATATTAAAATATTATTTATTAATGTTCTTTTCGTATTCTCCATTTTTAATTACCTATTAATAGTATATCACAACAAAGATATTTTAAAAATATAATAAATAGCGTATAATAATTGTATTAGGACGTGAAATTATGAAAGAGTTAAAAGACAATATAGCATTAGATGAAGAAATTATAGATGATTCATCTAATGACTCTTCAGAAGAAAATGAAGAAACAATTGATTCTTCTATTGATTCAGCAAAATCCATTGAAAAAGAACAAATAACAGATGTTTCTACTGAAGATAATGAAGAAATCATAGAAGCTACTGATGAATCTACAAAAGAAAAAATTGAAACAACTGAAGCAAATGTAAAATCAAAAAAAATAGGCATATTGAAAAGAAGAAAAATTAGACGAAGAGAAAAATTCAAAAATACGATATTAAATCCTGAAGACATTAAATATGTTGGACCATTATCATATAGACATCTAAGAATAATAGCTTGGATTGCGTTCGCTATTGGTCAATATGTAATGATAACTAACCTAGCTTCTGGTTTATTAAAAACTGATTTAATACCAAATGGATTAAGCACATTTTTAGATATTTTTTCTGACTTATCTACTCCATTATTCTTAATGGCAATATTTGCGGTTATTTTTAGTCAACAAAAAACATATAAATCAGCGGTGGTTTTCTATGCAGCTGCCTTCTTATCGATAGGAATAGGATTCTTATTGTTCTATAGTAGATACGTATCCATGTTAGTAGCAAAGATGGGGTACGATATTACTACTGCTTCTGAATCTTTAGGTGATGCCATTGGTAGAAGAGCACAAATAAATGTTTTCGCTGATTTATTATCATTAACATTATTTCATTTTTTTATTAATTATAATCCTCAAAAATTTTTCCAAGGAAAGAAAAAAATATTATTTAGATTAATGATATTATTCCCTATCGCATATTTAGTTACTTCTTACATATTAATTGGATTTAATGCGGCTGGATCAATTGATTTACGACTTGAAATATTCCCATTTTTAACAACTAAATCACCTTTAGTTCATATATTATTCATAAGCTTATCAATATGGATTAAAAATAGAGAAAGAATATTCTTAAAACTAGGTGGAACTAGAGCTGAATATAAAAAATATTTAAAAACAAAGAGAAATTCATTATTCTTCTCTATCCAAGCTAGTGTTCTATTTGCAATATTTAGTTTTGTAGATTTTATTGCACTTATTGTTGTTGCAGCCATTCGATATATGAAAAATGGAATGGATATGGATCAAGCTATATTCTTTGCCCAAAGATTAGGCTTTGGCCAATGTGCTATTTTGTTTATAGCAATACCATTTATTCTACTATTCTCTTACCAGAAAAAATATAAAACTAATACAATGGATATTATCATTCCATTTATAGGTATTGGTCTTACAGCATTTGCATATTTTGAAGGAATATTTGAAATGGTTATGGTATTATTAACTCAATAAAAAAGTGGCTGTTAAATAAAAATCTGGTTCTTACGCTTGATAGGGTATAGAACTAGAAAAATTTAATAAATTAAATATATTGGATGATGCCTTTAAAGAGAAAATAGAAAAACATTTCTTAAATAGATTGAGTGAATTACATCTTCCATATAAAATACGTTTGATGAGTTTGAATTTGTTGTTGTTTCCTTCAACAAATCCAGAACTTTCATTAAAAGATATCGCTGCTTTGATCGGGGTGATATCTTTTTTTATGCTTTTAATAAATCCTTGAATACCACTTTTAACA
>JAFSWG010000020.1 GCA_017444645.1 Acholeplasmatales bacterium
AACAGTAATCTTAGTTTTACTCATTAAGCTACCTCCTCATAGCCAAAACTAAGGTAAGTGTTATTATACCATAAGCGGAATTTAGTTTTACAATTTCTAAAGTTCAACTATTTATAGCGGAATTTACTTTTTCAATTAACACACTTTAATTTTTTATTGTCACAATAATAGTTGTTTTAAATAAATATTTAAGATATAATATAAAAGGTATATTTTTATTGGAGGAGTATTATTGTGAATTCTAATGTTAACAATGTATCACCTGTACAAAACAATCAACAAAATGATGGAATTACATTAGGTGATATCTTAAGAGTTTTGAGAAAAAATTGGATTTTAATTGCGATTATTACAGCGGTTATATTTGTAGCTGGTGTAGTATATACATTTGGAATCGTTAAACCAACATATAAGGCAACTGCGACAGTTAAGGTAGAAGTACCTCTAACAACAGAGAATTCAGCAGATGTATCTAATTCATTAAATGCATCTTTAAGATATGTTCAATCAGTTGCAGACGCTGTTAAACTACCTACAATTGCTAAAAAGGTTGTAGAAGCAAACCCAGATATTAATATTTCTGCTGAAAATTTGATAAATGAAACATCTACTTCGTATTCATCAAATACTGTATTTGTTAAAATTACAGTAACTGATAGAAATGGAGAAAATGCTAAGATTTTAGCTAATTCTTTAGCTACTGAAATTTCAAAATATTCAAAAGATTCAACTGATGAATCTGTAAAGGCAGAAGAAAAATTCATCTGTTCAATTGTTGTATTAGACCAAGCTGATGGATTTACTTATGCAGCACCTAACAAGAAGTTATATTTAATTGTTGCATTCTTAGGTGGATTAGTTATTTCTTTAGTTGTTGTATTTATTAAAGAATTTGCTTCAACTAAATTCCAAACACCAGAAGATGTAAAAGCCTTAGGTTTACCTGTATTAAATACACTAATTGATGATAAGTCAAAAGATAATAAAGATTCTGATTCTTTAATCGAACCAAGTGTTAAGAATTTTGAGCCTTATAATAGATTAATTTCTAACATTAAGTTCTCTAATGTTGATAATCCATATAGAGTAGTTATGTTTACATCTAGTATTATGAATGAATTAAAAACTACTGTTTGTTCAAATTATGCCTTTACTTTAGCTCATAATGAAAAGAAGGTTATCATTGTTGACCTTGATACTAGAAAGCCAAGAATTCATAAAACTTTTGGCGTAGAAAAGGAAAAAGGTATTGTTGAATATTTAGCTGGAAATATTACTAAAGATGAATTAATTAAATCAACTAAAGAAGGTGTTGATATTATTACAGTAGGTAAGGATGTATCAAATCCTGTTACATTACTTGAATCACAAAAGCTTGCTGACTTAATTAAGGAATTAAAAGAAGAATATGATTTTATAGCTATCGATACTCCACCTCTTACAGCATGTAATGATGCAGCAATTATTTCAAAATTAGTTGATGGAGTTGTATTCAATGTTGCAATTAATCAAGGAAAGAAGAAAGAAATTAAATCTTCTCTTGAACAATTAAAAGATGCCAATGCAAATGTTATTGGTATTAATATTACAAAAGCTAATATTAAAGATAGAGGCGGATATTATTACTATTATTACTATGAATATGGTGATAAGAAATAATTTTAAAATTAGGATATGGTAACATATCCTTTTTTTATTGTTTTTATATATTTTTTAATATATAATCTAATTAATTTCGGAGGTAATGAAATTATGGAAAAGATTAAGATGTCAACTCCATTAGTTGAAATGGATGGAGATGAAATGACAAGAATCCTATGGAAAATGATAAAGGATGAATTATTATTACCATTTGTGGATTTAAAAACAGAGTATTATGATTTAGGATTAAAAGAAAGAGAAAGAACAAAGGATCAGGTTACTATTGATTCAGCTAACGCAACGAAGAAATATGGTGTAGCAGTAAAATGTGCAACTATTACACCAAACAAGCAAAGAGTTGAAGAATATAATCTATCTGAAATGTGGAAGAGCCCTAACGGAACAATTAGAGCTATTCTAGATGGTACTGTATTTAGAGCACCTATTATTATTGATACAATTAAGCCAGTAGTAAAGAATTGGAATAAGCCAATCACTATTGCTCGTCATGCTTATGGTGATGTATACAAGGATACTGAATTTAGAATTGAAAAGCCAGGTAAGGCTGAATTGTTATATACATCTTGTGATGGCGAAGAAATGAGACAAACAGTATATGATTTTGAATGTGCTGGTGTATTACAAGGTTTATACAATAAGGATTCATCAATTGAATCATTTGCGCATTCCTGCTTTAAATATGCAATTGATACTAAACAAGATTTATGGTTCTCTACAAAGGATACTATTTCTAAGAAATATGACCAAACATTTAAATTAAAATTCCAAGATATCTATGAAAAATGCTATAAAGCAAAATTCGAGGAATTAGGTATTACTTATTTCTATACACTAATTGATGATGCTGTAGCTAGAGTAATTAGAAGCGAAGGTGGATTTATTTGGGCATTAAAGAATTATGATGGTGATGTAATGTCTGATATGGTTTCAACTGCGTTTGGTAGCCTTGCGATGATGACATCTGTATTAGTTTCACCAGATGGAAATTATGAATACGAAGCTGCCCATGGTACTGTAACACGTCATTACTATAAATATTTAAAGGGAGAAGAAACATCTACAAATCCAATCGCTACTATTTTTGCATGGAGTGGTGCATTAAGAAAGCGTGGAGAAATGGATAATTTACCAGAATTAGTTAAGTTTGCTAATAACCTTGAAAAAGCATCTATTGATACATTATTAGATGGCATTATGACTAAAGATTTAATCAATTTAGTTGATAAAGGCGTTAATGCTAAAGCTGTTAATTCAAAAGATTTTATTTTAGAAATTAGAAAGCATTTAGAACAATCTTATAGATAATTATATTAAGCTCTATAACGTATTAGTACTTTATAGGGCTTTTATTATTCACTAATAAACTATATAATATTTGTATATCAATATAAGGAGATAATAATTATGAAATTAATACATTTTAATTATGATAATAAAGAGAATGTAGGTATTTTAGATGATAATGATAATATTAAAATATTAGATGTGAAAGATTTTGATGAATTAATTAATAAGTATTCATTAAATGATTTAATAGCATTAAATAAAAATATTAAAAATACAATAAAAAGAAGTAATATTAAACCGCTTCCTTTTATCAGTAATTCAAAATATGATCTTATTTGTGCAGGTATGAATTATTATTCTCATAAAGAAGAATGTATTAATGAAGGTGTAGATAAAAAGGATAGGAAGGCTAGTGTTTATTTCTCAAAACGTGCCACAAACATTATTACATCAGGTGATTTTATTGATAGACATTCTGATATAACAAAAGAATGTGATTATGAAGGAGAACTTGGTGTAATCCTTTATAAAGATTTATATAAGCCAACAAAAGAAGAAATATTTGATTCAATTTTTGGATATGTAATTATAAATGATGTATCAGCAAGAGACCTACAAAGGATGCATGAACAGTATTATTTTGCTAAATCTTTAGATACATACACAGTTATGTCAGAAGTGTTAGTTACAAAGGATACATTTAATGGATACCCTGATTTGAATATTAAAACATATATAAATGATGAATTAAGACAAAATGATTCAACATCTAATATGATATATTCAATTGAAGATATGTTAGAAGAATTATCATCTGGAATAACATTAAAAAGTGGAACTATTCTATCAACAGGTACACCATCAGGTGTTGGTATGGGATTTAATCCAAAAAAGTATTTAAATAATGGTGATAGAATTAGAATAGAGATAGAAAATATAGGGCTTTTAGATAATATTTGTAAATAAAAAAATCCAGCTACCAAATTGGTTGCTGGATTTTCTTTTATTCTTCCTCGATATCAATATTATCGTATTCGTAAACAATTTTATTAACTTTATTCATTGCTTTTCTTAACTTAGCCTTAGAATCACTATTTTCTATAACTTGATTTAATTCATATAAAGCAAGCTTTAAATCCTTAATAAATTCAGAATCATAAATACATTCATCAAAATCAGTATCTAAAACTTCATCTTCGTCATCGAATAAAGACATTTGATCAGGATCATAATCGTCATCATCTTCATTTTTAGGTAAATCTTTTAATAATTCAAGCATTTTCTTTCTTTCAGCATTATAAGCTTTTACCTTTTTAGCGAATTCTTGTCTTTGCTCAATTAGTTTTTGATTTTCTTTTTTTAATTCTTGTAGGTTATATTCAATCTCTTCACTTCTAGTTAAAAGATCTTCTTCATCATAGATTTCATTTCTTTTATCGTCTGCCATAAATTGTACCTCCGTGTATAACTTGATTATATCTAAAATACAAAATTTAATCAATAGAATTGTTGTCTAATAAAATTATTTCGATGGATAAAACATTTTCTATAAATATATTAATATATTTAGTTTGCTCAAATTGTTGAATAATATAGACCTTTTTGTTATAATTATGAGGATAGGGGTGATTCCAGTGATTAAGCTAATTATAAGTTTAATATTTTATATAGGCTTTGGAGTTTCAGGATATTTTTCTTATTACTTTATTGGTATAAAAGAAGATAAAGTAATCGGAGTTGTTTTCGCAATTATAGCTGTTTTATGTCTAGTTATTGCGATGATTGCTTCATTCTTATTCTTGAACAGAAAGACAAAAGCTCAATTATCTGATTATCAGTTACGTTTGAAGAAATGGTCAAACATTGCTTACCATGCTTCAAAAGCTGGAGATGAAGTATTTAACCAACTACCTATCGCTATTTTACTTTATGATGAATCATATCAAGTTAAATGGTCAAATAATTATGCTAAGCAAATTTTTAATAATCAACTAAATGATACACCATTAGATAGTATTTCTAAGGATTTGTTAGATGATGTTATTTTAAATAAGCCTCAAATGTTATTTAGTTATAATGGTAAATCATATGATGTTATTCATAACATTGAAAATGATATCCTATATTTCTTTGAAGTAACAGAAAGAGAGCAAATTAAAAAGCGTTACAACGATAGAATTACAGGTGTAGGTATTATTGAATTAGATAACTTAGAAGAAAGCTTAAAGAGATTTGATATGCAAGAAAAAGCAAATGTCCGTGGTCAAATCTTAGGTGAAGTATCAGATTGGATTTCTAGATATAATTGTTATTTACAATCAGTTACTGGTGATAGAATGATTATCATGATGGATAAAGATTCATTAAGTAAAATGATTATTGATAAGTTTAGTGTGTTATCTGCAGTAAGAGAAATTTCACAAAAGAATAGATTGAAAGCAAGTATATCTATGGGTATTGCTTGTCACGATGTTCCTTATGATGAACTTGGAAGTATTGCCCAATCAGCAATTGAATTAGCTGAAAAGCGTGGTGGTGACCAAGTAGTAGTAAACGAAGAAGGAAAGAAAATTCAATTCTTTGGTGGTAATACTAACTCATTTGAAAAGAATACATTGGTTGAAGCTCGTATGCAAGCAATCAGCTTAAAAGAAGCAGTTGAGGGAAGCTCAAATGTATTAATTATGTGTCATAATTTTGCAGACTGCGATGCGTTAGGTTCAATGATTGGTGTATTCCATATGGTTCAATCAAGTGGTATTGATGTTAAAATGGTATTTGATGTCGATAGAGCTGATATGACAGTCAAAAAGATTTATAAGAATATTCAAAACGATCCTGTTTTACCAAGCTACTTTGTTAGTTTAAACGATGCGTTAGAATTATTAAGACCAACAACATTATTAATTGTTACAGATACTCAATCTCCAAACCTTGCAATGTTTAAAGAATTATTGACTAAGGCTAAGAGATTATCAATCATCGATCACCATAGAGCTGGTGATGATGGCTGGAAGAATTATTTATCATATTATGTTGAATCAAGTGCTTCTTCAGCAGTTGAATTAGTATCTGAAATGTTCATGTTCTATAATTCTGATATTACGGTTTCTCCACTTGAAGCATCAATTATGTTATCTGGTGTAATTGTAGATACTAATAATTTTACAATGCGTGCAGGTACAAGAACATTTGAAGCAGCAGCTACATTACGTAGTATGGGTGCTGATATGATTTTCGTAAGAAGACTATTACAAGAGCCAATCGATAGTGAAAAGCTTATTTCTGAAGCAATTACTAGTGCTGAAGTTTATGGAGATAAATTCGGTATCGTTAGACTTGATGAAAAGAAAGCTATAATAGATCGTACATTATTAGCTAAGATTTCAGATAGATTACTAACAATCAATGGTGTACAAGCTTCATTTACAATTGGTAGAATTGATGAAATAACAGTAGGTGTTTCAGCAAGAAGCCTTGGTAATAATATTAATGTTCAAACCATCATGGAAGCAATGGGTGGTGGTGGACACTTTAATAGTGCCGCTGTTCAAATTAAAACAAAAGAAGGTGAAGCACCAGTTACTATCGCATCAGTAAGTAATCAATTGGTTGAAATATTAAGACTTGAATATGTTGAAGGAGGCGGAAGTGTTATGAAAGTAATTTTAACACAAGACGTTAAGGGTAAAGGTAAGAAAGATGATATCATCGATGTTGCAGCAGGATATGGTAATTATCTAATTTCTAACAAAATGGCTATTGCAGCATCTGAAGAAAACATGCAAATCTTTGAAAAGCAACAAGCTGATCAAAAGAAGGAAGCTGAAAATAAGAAGAAATTATTACGTAAATTCCGTGATGAAATCAATGGTAAATCAATTTCTATTAAGCTTAAGGTTGGAGCAGGAGGAAAGAACTTCGGTCATATTACAACGAAGCTTGTTTGCGACGAATTTGAAGCACAAACTGGTATTCACCTAGATAGAAAGAAAGTTGAACTTCCTGGTGATATCAATTCAATTGGTATCTTTACAGCTACAGTTAAGATTGATACAGATATTATTGCTAACTTCGAAATTAAAGTAGAAGAGAAAAAATAGGAGATAAGAAAATGAATGCACCTATAAAGATTCCAACAGAGTTGGAGGCAGAAAAAGCAGTTCTAGGCGGCATTTTTATGGAGCAAGATACATTAGTATATGTTATTGATATGCTTGCCCCTAGTGATTTTTATGATTCAAAACATAAAATCATTTATAAAGCAATGGTTGATTTATCTCAAAGTAACAAGACAGTTGATCCCACAACTGTCTTAAGTTATCTAGATTCATCAAATCAATTAGAACAAGCCGGTGGAACAATATATATTACATCTCTTGCTGAACATGTATATTCAGTAGATAATATTGAAACATATGCAGAGCTAATTTTAGATGCATCATTTAGAAGAAATGCAATAGAAAAATTCAGCTCATTATCACAAGAGGGATATAATACTGATATTTCAGCTGATGATTATTTAGAAACTGTAGAAAAAGCAATATTTGATTTACAACAAAATAAGAGAACAACTGCGTTTAGAAAGATGAACGAGGTAGCAAGAAGAGTTTTAGATGAAACTACTAAAAATGCTACTAAAAATTCTGAAATCATTGGACTAGATACAGGATTTATAGGATTAAATAAGATTACTCAAGGTTTTCAAAGTGGAGCACTTATAATTCTTGCAGCACGTCCTGCGATGGGGAAATCTGCATTTGCATTAAATCTAGCTTATAATGTTGCATCTTTAAACAAAGGTGGACAAGCTAGGGTTGCAGTATTTAACCTAGAAATGTCAGATGAGCAATTAGTAGAAAGAATGATTGCTGCAAAAAGTCAGATAAAATTAAAGAGTATTAAGAGTGGTAAAATCCAACAAAGTGAATGGATTAGATTTAATACTGCAGTAAATGATTTATCTGAATTAAATATTTATTTTGATGATGCATCAGATACATCTATTGCATCAATTAGATCTAAATGTAGAAAGCTTAAATCTGAAGATGGACTTGATATGATTGTAATTGATTATTTACAATTAATAGCAAGTGATAAGGCATCATCAGGTGCGAGTGAATTTGATAAGGTAACTAAAATATCAAGAAGCTTAAAGCTACTTGCGCGTGAGCTTGAGGTTCCTGTTATTGCGTTATCACAATTATCAAGAAGCGTTGAACAAAGAGAAGATAAGCATCCTGGTATGGCTGACTTACGTTCATCTGGTTCTATTGAACAAGATGCGGATATCGTAATGTTCTTATATCGTGATGATTATTATAATAAAGCTTCAGAAAGAAAGGGTGAAGCAGACTTAATTGTTGCTAAAAACCGTTCTGGATCAACAACTGAAGCTGATGGTATTCCATTTATGTTTCAAGGTGAATACCAAAAATTTAGAGAGAAGAAAGAGGATTAATATTTATGCTTGATAGATTAAAGCTAATGGAAGCTAGATATAATGAAATTAACGAGCTATTATCTAGCCCTGATATAGCAAGTGATGTTAAGAAATTAACAGAACTTTCAAAAGAGCAAAAATCTCTTGAAAAGGTTGTTACACTTTTTCATGAGCAACAAAAATTAGAAGCTTCAATTCCTGATTTAAGGGAAATGAAGAAAAGTGATGATGCAGAAATCTCAATGATGGCTGAAGAAGAATTAAATGATGCATTAAAGAGATTAGATGAACTTGCAGAAGAAATTAAGATTTTATTATTACCAAAGGACCCTAACGACGAAAGAGACGTAGTAGTTGAAATCAAGGGTGCTGTAGGTGGAGATGAAGCTAATATCTTCGCTGGTGATTTATTTAGAATGTATCAACACTATGCTGAATCAAAAGGATGGAAGATTCAAATTGATGACGCTACTCCTGGTACAGCTGGTGGATATTCGAATATATCATTCTCTATTTCTGGAGAAATGGTTTATTCATTCATGAAATATGAATCAGGTGGACATAGAGTTCAAAGAATTCCAGTAACTGAATCAAATGGTAGAATTCAGACATCTATTGCGACTGTATTAGTTTCACCAGAAGCAACAGACGATGATGATATCGAACTTGCAGAAAAGGATTTAAGAATTGATACTTTCTGTTCATCAGGACCTGGTGGACAAGGTGTTAACACTACTTATTCAGCAGTAAGAGTGACTTATATTCCAACTGGTGATTTCGTAGCTTGCCAAATCGCAAGAAGTCAACATGAAAATAAAGCAACTGCTTTAAGATTATTAAAAACAAAATTAAAGGCAAAAAGAGATGCTGAAAGAGAAGAAAAAGAGGGTGCTGTTCGTCAATCATTAGTTGGTAGTGGCGAAAGAGCTGAAAAGATTAGAACATATAATTACCCTCAAAACAGAGTAACTGATCATAGAATTGGTTTTACAATCAATAGATTAGACGCAATCATTGAAGGTAAACTAGATTTAGTAATCCAAGAATTAATTAATGAAGATCAAAAGCGTAAGCTTTCTAATGAAGAATCAGTAAGATTATAAAAAAATAGCTCCTAGCGGAGCTGTTTTAGTGTTTTTAAGGGTGCTTTTATGAAGAATAAAATAATAGTATTAAGTAGTATTATTTCTATATGCTTAATTATTTTAATTATTTTTTCATTTTTAATATCAAATAGTGGGGGTGCACCACTTAATATAGATACCTGGGTAAGAGATTTATTTTATAAAATAAGAGGAGAAGAAAAAAACTTTTTCTATTATTTATTAAGAGGATTTACTGAATTTGGATATTTATATTTTGCAATAATTTTAGGTGCATTTATTCTAATTATTACTAAAGGTGATTATAGGTTTTTCATATATGTTTTAGGTGCAGTCCTTATGGTTTTAATGAATCAATGCTTAAAGGATATATTCCAACGTGAAAGACCTATTGAATCTATGAGATGGGTATATGAAAAATCATCAAGCTTCCCATCGGGTCATGCGACAACTGTAGGCTTTTGGGCAACCTATATGATTTATTTCTTTTTTGATTCAAATTATAAAAAAGTATATAAGAATATAGGATATGGAATATCTATTTTTTCATTAATTGTTGTACCTATAACTAGATTATATTTTGGTGTTCATTATATATCAGATACAACTGCTGGTTTAGCACTTGGAGCAATAGTAGGATTATCAATGATAATATTAAATATGATATCAAAGAAATATGGTATATTTGAAACACCATTTATTACAACTATTTGCCATTATTTTAAGGATAGAAAAAAGAACCATGAGATTACTGAAACAAATAACGAAGAAAATGAATCTATAGATAAAAATGAAGATATAAAATAACATGGAGGTGGCAATATGAAGAGGAACTTAATATTATTAGGTGGTCTTATTTCATTTGCCACCTTATCTAGTTGTAACTTTGTTTCTACATATAATGAATCATTTATATCTTTAGATACAATGATAAATGTTAATATTACTTGCCCTAAAAATGGCAAGGAGCATATTTCAAATATTAAAGCTATTTATAGAGATGTTGATCATTATGCTGATAATTATCAATCTTATGAAAATAAAAGCGTGTTTGATTTAAATGAAAAAAGAGAAATTGAAATAACAGATACCTTAAAAGCATTGATTAATTATTCAATTGATTTTAAAGATAAAACAAATGGCTATTATAATCCATTAATCGGAAGACTTTCTACCAAATGGAAAGATGCAGTAAAAAGAAATACTATTTTATCTGACGAAGAAATTAATTCTGAATTAAATATAATGAATAGTTCTAAAGTAGAAATAAATAATAATAAAGCTAAAATAATAGGCGATGCCAATTTGGATTTAGGTGGTATTGCTAAAGGATACGCAACCGAAATGGTTCATCAATATTTAATTAAAAATGAAATTAAAGATTATTTAATTAATTCCGGTGAAAGTAATATTTTAGTTGGTACAAGAGATAATAAATATAGTGTAGGCTTATCTAAGCCATTTAATGATGATTATTATGGCAAAATAGTTTTAAATGATAAATCTATAGCGACATCATCACCAAAATATCAAAAAACTGAAATAGATGGTATTTTATATCATCATATTATTTCTCCATTTACTGGTAAGCCAGTTAATAATTATGCATCTGTAAATGTTATATGTGACAATAGTATGGATGCTGATGTGTATTCAACTGCGTTATTTGTAATGGATATAGATGTGGCAAAACAATTTGCAGGAGATAAAAATATAGATATTATATTATGTAATAAAGATGAAATAATATATAAAAGGATGGATATAGAAATTGAAAAAGTTTAAATTTGATTTTATCCTTATTGCTATATTAGTTGCATCTTTAATTATATGGATAGTTGCTTGGACCATTAATTCATCTAAAGAAAATAAAAAAGCAGTTATTGATTATGATGGAAATACCATAATGGAAGTTAGCTTAGATAAGGATCAAGAAATAAAATTATATGATTTAGGCAATGGTAAAACATTGAAGTACGAAATGGTAATAGTAGTAGAAAATAATACTATTAGAGTTTCTGAAAATAATTGTCCTAATCATGATTGTATAAAAGAAGGTAAAAAAGACAAAATAGGGGATGTAATTGTCTGCTTACCTAATAAAATAATAATAAGGATAGTAAAAGCGTGAACCAACAATTAAAAAGATTAATGATAATTGCAATGATGCTTGCTCTTGCAATTATAGTTAACTATATAGAATCATTCATCCCCGTGTTTATTCCTGGTGTTAGACTTGGTTTAGCTAATGTTATTATATTAATAATGTTATATGAATTTAAATTCTATGAATCATTATTAGTAGATTTATTAAGAATATTAGTAGTATCTTTTATTAGAGGTACATTCTTATCGCCAGTATTCTTTATGTCACTTACTGGTGGCATGCTAAGCTTTATTGGTATGCTATTGTTTTCAAAAATTAAAATATTTACCTCAGTTGGTGTATCGGCTGTAGGTGCTATTTTACATACAATAGGTCAAATTGCAGCACTAATTGTTATTACAAATACAATTAATGTAATAAGCTATGTACCAATTATTGGTATGATTTCAATTGCGACAGGAGTTTTATCAGGCTTCATATGTCACACATATTTAGTTAGAAGTATAACTAACAATTATACTTTTGTAGATACTAGATATAAAGAAAAATATTCTAATTCAAGTAATAAGGAGTATAATGAATTAGAATCATAGGTATACTAAAAAGAGCCTAACTCGTAAATTAATTAACAAGTATGCGGCACTGCTTCATCAATTGTGATTCCTGCTAGTCTTACTGAAATTGGTGAAGGCGCATTTAATGCATGTTATGAACTAGCATCAATTGAATTAGTTGGAACTGTAGAACAGTGGAATGCTGTTATAAAGCCAGATAAATGGAATTTATATTTTGCAGCAAAATAAGTTGTATGTAGCGATGGAACTGTAACTATAAGTTAAGATTAATCGAAAATGTAATCCTCATAAATCAATCAATTTATGAGGGTTATTTTTAAAAATTAAAAATGAGCATATCAATGCTCACAAAAATTTTATTGCAATATTAATATTAATTGCTTATATATTTATTTTATTAATATATTAATAAATATCGTTAGTTAATACAAATTAATATTTCTTTACATTTTATTAGAATGTTGTATAATCTTAAATGTATGAAAGGTTGGTATTTATATGAAATACACAAAAGAAGATATTCGTAAGATTTGCGATGAACAAAATATAAGATATATCCGTATGATGTTTACTGATATGGATGGTATGTTAAAGAATGTTGAAATTCCTGCAGATAGATTAGAAGATGCTATGAGCAATTCTATTATGTTTGATGGTTCTTCAATTGAAGGATTTGCCAGAGTATATGAGGCAGATATGTTCTTACATCCAGACCTAGATACCTTCTTAGTATTATCATGGGAAGACTCTCATTATGGAAAAGCTGCTAGATTCATCTGTGATGTTTATAAGCCAGGCGAAAATGGTGAACATGTTCCATTTGAAGGAGACCCAAGAGGCGTATTAAAGAGAAATGTTGAATTCATGAAGAGCATGGGCTTTAAAGCATTTAACTGTGGCGTTGAGCCTGAATTCTTCTTATTTAAATTAGATGAAGAAGGAAAGCCATCATTAAAGTTTAATGATAAGGGTGATTATTTCGATTTAGCTCCAATTGACAGTGCAGTAGATTGCAGACGTGATATTGTACTTGAATTACAAAAGATTGGATTTAAGGTAGAAGCATCTCACCATGAGGCTGCCCCTGGACAACATGAAATTGATTTTAAATATGATAGTGCAGTAGAAGCTTGTGATAACGTACAAACATTTAAGCTTGTTGTTAAAAATGTTGCAAGACGTCATGGCTTACATGCAACATTTATGCCAAAGCCAGTAGCTGGTATTAATGGTTCTGGTATGCATGTTAACTGTTCATTATTATCTCAAGATAATAAGAATGTATTCTTTGATCCAACAACTGAAAATAAATTATCTGAATTAGCTCTAGATTGGATTGATGGTATTTTAACTCATGCTAAAGGATTCTGTTTCTTAACTAATCCAACAGTTAATTCATATAAGAGAATTGTTCCAGGATTTGAAGCCCCTTGCTATATTTCTTGGAGTGATTCAAATAGATCAACAATGATTCGTATTCCTGCAGCTCGTGGTATGGCTACAAGAACAGAAGTAAGAAGCGTTGATGTTAGTGCTAATCCATATTTAGCAATAGCTGCAATTTTACGTGCAGGTTTAGATGGTGTTATGCATAACTGTAAGCATTTCAAGCCAGTATATGATGATTTATATACTATGAGTGCTGAAAATAGAAAGAAAAAGGGTATTGAATCTTTACCTGCTAACTTAAAAGAAGCAATGGATGGTTTCCTTGCAGATCCTTTAATGCAAGAAGCTGTTGGTTCTAATGTAACTGAAAAGCTTATTGATGCTAAGAAGAAGGAATGGGACGACTTTAGAAGAAGCGTTACAGACTGGGAAATCAAGAGATATATTGAATTATACTAAGATTATTCAAACACTTGTGGATATATTCCATGAGTGTTTTTCTTTTTACTCTATAGTTAGTTTAAACTAACTATATTAGAAATACCTAACAAATTATTATTGGTAAATATACATTTTTTATAAGTATTAGCTTGTTAGTTAACATTTGGAGGCATCAATGGAGACAACAAAATCTGAACAACAATATTTAACGTTTAACTAAATAACAATTAATGTCATACGTTTTCATAAATTTATAGTTAGTTATATCTAACTTTTATATTGACATGTATATTTAACAGTCGTATAATTAAAGCAGTTAGTTAAAGCTAACCAAAAGAGGAAACACTTATGAGTAAGACATTAGAAAGGTTATTAGCTCTTCATTCTTCACCAGCTATTTGTGGAATAAAGGCTTCTAATTTAATATGTATTGATTATAATGAATCAATTTATAAAGAAATAGAAGAACTTAATAGTAGATATCCTAAGCTAAGATTTTATATATTAAAAAGAACTGATTCAAAGGTATTAATCTTAGTATATAGAAAGAATGTATTTGAAAGATTAATGTCTAATGAAGACAGAATTAATTTCCTGAAGAATCTTGGATATGATACATCATCTATTGATACTATGCTAATTGATCTTAAAGAAAGATTGGTAGAAGATGAATTTCCACATGAAATAGGTGTATTTCTAGGATATGACCTAGAAGATATTAAATCATTTATTAGTGGAGAAAAATGTATATATGTTGGATATTGGAAGGTATATTCTAATCTAAATGAAAAATTAGACATATTTAATAAATATACAAAATGTAGAGATTGTGTAATCAATCTAGTTAATAAGGGATTTCCTATTGAAAACTTTATGAGATAATACGGAGGGATAAAATGAATCAAGTAATAGTTTATTGGAGTGGTACAGGTAATACAGCTGATATCGCAAATAAAATACAGGGAGATTTAGGTTGTGACTTATTTAATGTAAGTGAAACTAGTGCCGATGATGTTTTAAAATATGACACAATTATTTTAGGCTGTCCAGCAATGGGAGCTGAAGAATTAGAAGATAGCGAATTTAGACCATTCTTTGATGAATTAATGGCTAACGCTTCTAATAAGAATATCGCATTATTCGGATCATACGGCTGGGGAGATGGCGAATGGATGAGAACTTGGTGCGATGAAGTTAGAGGATTTGGTTGCAATCTACTAAATGAAGGATTAATTGTTAATGGCGATTCAGCTGCAATCGTAGATACTGAATATGACGCATTCATTAAAGATTTAAAATAATATTAAAAGGCCTGTTAAGGCTTTTTATTATTGAAAACGATTTAATAGTTGAACAACCGTTCAATCAATAATATAATTAAAATGTGGAGGAGAGATAAATATGTTTATTGAAATTGATGATATTAAAAAGACATATGGAAGTGGAGAAAATAGTTATTACGCTTTAAAAGGTATATCTTTCAAAGTAGAAAAGGGAGAAATGGTTGTATTACTTGGACCATCAGGTTCTGGTAAATCAACCTTATTAAATATAATAGGTGGCATCGATACACTAGATGAAGGCAAGGTTGGAATAAATGGTGAATTTATTGAAACTATGTCTGAAAAAAATAGAATAGCATATAGAAGAAAGAATTTAGGTTATGTTTTTCAAAGTTATAACCTAATTCCTAATCTAACAGTAAGAGAAAATATTGAAGTAGGTGCTTATTTATCTAAAAATCATTTAAATGTGGATGAATTAATAGAAGTATTAGGCTTGAAAAAGCATGAGAATAAAATACCTGCCCAATTATCAGGTGGACAACAACAACGTACATCAATTGGTCGTGCGATAGTTAAAAATCCAAATTTATTATTATGCGATGAGCCAACAGGAGCCTTAGATTCTGATACATCTAAACAAATACTAGAATTAATTGAAAAGGTAAAAGATACATATAATACATCAATTATTATGGTTACTCATAATGAAAATATTGCTAAAATGGCTGATACAATTATTAGATTAAAGGATGGTCAAATAATATCTAATGAAAAGAATAATGATAAAGTAAAGGCAAGTGATTTAGAATTATGAGAAATCCACTTTATAAAAGATTACCAAGAGAATTATTAAAGGATCTTGTTAAATATATAATTATGTTTTTATTCTTATCACTTCCTATAGCCTTATGTGCAGGCTATATGATTGGAAATGATTCAATGATAAAAACATATTATGAAGGAATAGATAAATATGTTTTAGAGGATGGACATTTTATTACTACAAATGAATTAGACAATTCATTAATTAATGAAATAGAAAAAGAAGAAGATATTACAATTTTTAAATTATATTATAAAGATGAAACATCTTCTTTAAATCATACAATAAGAATATATAATTTATCCGATAGAAGTAATATTAATAAATATTCTATCCATAAAGGTAATATTCCATCAAATGCCAATGAAATAGCACTTGATAGATTATATTTAGATAATAGTAATTTAAATATTGGAGATAAATATATTATTAATAATAAAGAATATACAATTTCAGCCTCAATAGCTTTATTTGATTATTCTTGTTTATTTAAAAATAATACTGATTCAATGTTTGATGCTAAAACATTTAGTATTTCATTAGTAACTGATGAAGCATTTAATAAAATATCTAATAATAATATTAAATATAATTATTCTTATTTATATCCAGAAAGATTAAATAAGAATGATGCTCATACTAAAACAACAGATTTAACTAAGAATTTATACCAAAAATTATTAATGAATGGAAATTCATTAGATTCATTACTTGCGAAAGAAGATAACCAAGCTATTAAGTTCTCTATAACTGATTTAGAGGGAGACTTAACAATGATGCTAATCTTTGGGGCAATCATTGTCTTTGGTTTAGCATTTGTATTTGCATTATCTACTAAAAGCCAAATTGAAAGTGAAGCTAAAAGTATTGGTACACTTAAAGCTATGGGCTATAGTAGATTTGAATTATTAATTGGTTATTTAATATTACCAACAATAATAACTCTACTTGCTGGAATATTTGGTAATGTTTTAGCATATACAGTATTAAAGGATTATTTGGTAGGCTTATATTACCATTCATATTCATTACCTGTATATACAACATACTATAACGCAAACGCTCTTGTTTACACTACATTATTACCAATATTAATGGTATTTATAATTAATTTATTAGTAATATTAAAAACTATAAGTATACCTTCTTTAAATTTATTAAGAAATCAATTAGTAATAAAGAAAAATAAGAAGGTTATGAAGTTAAATCATAAAATTAATTTCATATCTAGATATCAAATAAGAGTAGTATTACAAAATAAAGGTACTTATATTGCCTTATTCTTTGGTACTTTGCTTGCTACTATTATTTTATTATTTGGTTTAATGATGTCACCATTATTAGATCATTATAAAGATGAAGTAATAAAAAGCCAAATTGCACCATATCAAACGATATTAAAGGCTGATATAGATGGATTAGATGGCGAAAAGCTATATGTTAAAACATTAGAGTATAGAAATGATGAAATTATGATATTTGGATTAGATAAATATGGTAATAATTCTAAATATTTAAATAAATTAAATATAGAAAAGAATAAAGTAATAGTTTCATCAGATTTAAAATCAAAATATAAATTAAATATAAATTCAACTATAAAATTAGATGAAAAATATTCAGATGTAAAATATGAATTTACTATATCAGATTCATATGAAACTACAGGATCATTAGTTATATTTATGGATAAAGAATTATTTATGAATACATTTGATTCAGATTATTTAACATCATATTTTTCTGATAAGAAGCTTGATATATCAGATGAATATGTATATAAAACAATTACATTAGATGATTTAATTGTTGTAAGTAATCAATTATCAGATTCAATGGGTAAGGTATTTGTAATATTTACAGTAATATCAGTAATATTATTTGTATTATTAATATTCTTATTAGCTAAAATAGTAATTGAAAAGAATCAAAGTCAAATATCAATGCTAAAAATTATTGGTTATGATACATTTAATATTAATAAAATATATAATATTACAACAGGAATAATAACAATAATATCAGTTGTAATATCTACATTCGTAGCTCAGTTCTTTATTAAAATAGCTTGGGATATAGTATTACAAAATAAAATGAAGGGTTGGTTAGATTTCTATATCGCACCATATCTATATCCAGTTATATTTGGTATAGGAATTGGATCATTCTTAATTGTATATTTAATTGAATCAAGAAAGATTTCAAAGATTAATTTAGCATTAGCATTAAAAGATGATAATTTATAATGATAATAGAAGGCAGAATTCTGCCTTCTATTTATGTTAACAAAATCAAATTTAATTCACACTTTGTGAAGGTTTATTGACATTGTTTTATAGTTAGCCTATACTAACTATTGTTAACGATGTTAACTAAAGGAGTCTAGAATGGATACAAAGGATCTTATATTAAAAGTCTCAAAAGAAGAATTTATATTGAAAGGTTATACTAATGCATCATTAAGGGATATTGCTAAAAAATGTCATATATCAGCAACCGCTATATATAGACATTTTAAAAATAAAGAAGAAATATTTGATGCGGTTATAAATCCATTTATTAAATATTTTAATCAAATAACAAATTATATTGAAAAGAAGGATAATGAATATTTAAAAAATGAAAATGTATCAGATGTATGGGCATTTGAGCATGATGGTAGCTTCCAATATAAATTATTATTTGGTGAATATAATGATTTAGTAGTTTTATTGGTTAATGAAAGAAAACAGTGGTTTAAGGATTTTATAGTTAATTATGAATTTGAAGCAACATTAAAATATATTAATCAAATGAAAAAAGAAGGATATAAGATTAAAGATTTTAATTTAATTTCTTTTAGAGTTTTATTAGATTCCTATTTAGAAGCATATCTTAATTTATTAAATAAGGATTTAAAAAAGGAGGAGTTATTTAGTATTTGCAATGAAATAAATGAATTTTATACTATAGGATTTAGAAATTTGTTAGGTTTTTAGGAGGAGATTATGGGAAAGAAAAGAGGCTTATTTTCAATTATTTTTGATTATGCTGGCCCAAAGAAAAAGTATTATGTATTTAGTATTATTACATCATTAATATCTGTAGCAGCAGGCATAATACCATTTTATTTTATCGCTAGTATAATTAATAAATTAATTGAAGGAAATAAAGATTTTAATGCTTACACATTAGATATAATATTACTTTTAGTATTATTCTTACTAAAAGGAGCATTCCATATTATATCTACATCTTTATCACATATAGCTGCATACCAGACTATTAAAGGTGTAAGAAAAAGAGCAATTGATTCACTTGCTTTAGCATCATTAGGTGATGTTAAAAGACATAATTCAGGTTCTTTAAAGAATACATTATGCGAAAGAATTGATTCAACTGAAACAGCACTTGCTCATATTATACCTGAATTTACAGGTAATATTATTGGATTTTTAGGAACATTTGTATATTTATGTGTTATTAGCTGGCAAATGGCGTTAATTGCGTTAATACCATTTGTAATAGGTATGGTAGCATATTTATCTATGTCTATTGGATATGAAAAATATTGGAATAATTGTATTAATAAAACAAAGGTATTAAATGATACTGCAGTTGAATATATTAATGGTATAGAGGTTATTAAAGCTTTTGGAAAAAGTGAATCATCTTATGAGAAATTTAAAAAGGCTGCCAAGGAAGGCGCCGATTGCTTCGTAGATTGGCAAAGAAATTGTAATATAGCATTTAGTATTGCGATGGCTGTTGCACCATATACATTACTTGCAGTTTTACCTTTAGGTGGTATTTTATATTACAACAATGTTATTACACTTGAGGTATTTGTAATATGTGTATTAATGTCTGTTGGATTGATTGCACCACTTATTAATTCAATGGGACATGTTGATGATTTACATAAGGCTAAAACAATTTTTGGAGAAATTGATGAAATAGTATCTATTGATAAGCTAGATAGACCAAAAGAATCAAAGGCGTTACCTAAGGATTCTAGCATTGAAATCAAAAATGTATCATTTGGATATGAAGATGTAGAAGTATTACATGATATTAATTTAAGCATAAAAGCTAATAGTGTAGTTGCCTTAGTTGGACCATCAGGAGCTGGTAAATCAACAATAGCTAAGCTAATCGCGTCACTTTGGGATCCAAATAAGGGTGATATCTATATTGGTGGAGTTAATATTAAGGATTTAACATTAGAAGATTATAATAAATCAGTATCATATGTTTCACAAAACAATTATTTATTTAATGTTTCTATTATGGAAAATATTAAAATGGGTAATTTGAATGCGACTGATGAAGATGTAATTGAGGTATGTAAAAAATGTGGAATTCATGATTTTATTATGAATTTAGAAAATGGATATAATACAGTTGTAGGAGATTCAGGATCACATCTTTCTGGTGGTGAGCGTCAAAGAATATCTATCGCTCGTGCTATGATGAAAGATTCTAAGATTGTTATATTAGATGAGGCAACAGCTTATACAGATCCAGAGAATGAGGCAATTATTCAAAAATCATTATCTAGTCTTATAAAGGATAAGACTGTAATAGTAATAGCTCATAGATTATCAACAATAATTGATAGTGATGATATCGTATTAGTTAATGATGGTAAGATAGAAGCTCATGGTAAGCATAATGAGCTATTAGCTAAATCAGAATTATATAAGAATATGTGGCTATCACATATTGCAGGTAGGGATGGTGATTTAAATGATTAAAATGTTAAGAGTGTTTTTTAAGTTTTGTTCACCAAAAAGAAGAAGACAATTTTATTTAGCAATTGTTTTAACTGTATTAATGGGAATGTGTGAAGCTGCGAAGCTTCCAGCAATATGGTATTTATTTAAAAATATATTTGAAGGAACATTTACTTTACAGGTAGTATTATTTTCATTTTTAATTATGCTAATACCTGTATGTATATCTGTTGGATTAAGATATGCATCATCAATGCTTCAAGTAGATGGTGGTTATTCAACTGCGGCAGAAAAAAGAATTGAAATAGCTGAACATTTAAGATATGTACCAATGGGATATTTTAATTCTAATTCGCTTGCGTATATCACATCTGTAACAACTAACACAATGGAGCAGTTAGCAGATGTAGCAACAAGAGTAGTAATGCTTGTTACAAGTGGATTAATTAATACATTAATTGTTGTTATTTCACTTTTCTTCTTTGATTGGAGAATAGGCTTAGTAGCTTTAGGCGGTGTGATAGCATTCTTATTATTTAATACATGGATTAAATATTTAGGAAAGAAATTCGCACCAGAAAAGGAAAAGGTAGATGTCGAAGTAATATCTGCAACCTTAGATTATGTGCTTGGTATATCAGAAATTAAATCTTATAATTTATATGGTAAATATTCTAAGAGATTTAATGAAGCGAATGAAAGAGGAACTAAATTATATCAAACATGTGAATTAAAAATGATTCCTGTTCAAACTATTCAAACATATATTACAAGATTAATTGGTGTATGTATGACTATAGTCGCAATCCTATTATTCATTAATGGATATAATGATTTAGCTGTAACAATGACAGTAATTATCGCAAGCTATATCATTTATGCAGGCTTAGATACAATGGGTACATTTAGTGCGTTATCAAAGATAATTGAAAGATGTGTTGATAGAGGTAATGAAATATTATCTATTGAAACAATGAATATAAGTGGTGAGAATTATCAAACTAAGACATCAGATATTGAATTTAAGAATGTATCATTCTCATATGATAAGAAAAAGATTATTGATAATGTATCATTAAAAATTAAAGAGAATACAAAAGTAGCGTTTGTTGGTCCATCAGGCTCTGGTAAAACTACTATTTGTCATCTGATGGCAAGATTTTGGGATGTACAAGAAGGTACTGTATTATTAGATGGTAAAAATGTTAAGGATTATAATATTGATTCTTTAATGGATAATTTCACATTTGTATTCCAAAATGTATATCTATTTAATGATACTATATTAAATAATTTAAAAATGGCTAAAGAAGATGCAACAATAGATGAAATTAATAATGCATTAAGCTTAGCATGTTGTGATTTCGTTAGTGATTTACCAAATGGTGTAAATACAGTAATCGGAGAAGGTGGTTCAACACTATCTGGTGGTGAATTACAAAGATTATCAATAGCTCGTGCTATATTAAAGGATTCTAAGATTGTTATATTAGATGAAGCAACTGCGAATGTGGATCCTGAAAATGAAGAAAAGCTAATGAAGGCAATTGATTCATTAACTAAGAATAAAACAGTTATTATGATTGCTCACAGATTAAAAACAGTTAAGAATTGTGATAACATATTCGTTGTTGATGAAGGAAAAATAGTTGAATCAGGTAAGCATGAAGATTTAATTAAAGAAGATGGAATCTATAAGAGATTCGTTCTAGATAGAAAAGAAGCAGTAGGCTGGAAAATATAATATATTAAACACTTGTGGTTTGTGACCATGAGTGTTTTTATTTATTGATTATTTTTTAAAAAAGTGTTATACTATTATAAGTTAGTTAAAACTAACTAACATAAGAAGGTGAGATAATGTCTTGGATAGTTGTTATTAGCTTATTGATACCACTTTTAGGTACAACCCTAGGAAGTGCTATGGTATTTTTCTTAAAAGATAATATTAATCCTAAATTACAAAAGATATTATTAGGATTTGCATCTGGAGTTATGATTGCCGCATCTATTTGGAGCTTATTAGAGCCTGCAATAGGGACATATAATGATTTTAAAAAATGGTTAATTCCAGCAATTGGATTTTTAGTTGGTATTGGATTCTTGTTGTTACTAGATTATTTAATTCCTCATATTCATATGGATAAGCAAGAAGAAGGTATTAAAAGAAATAAATTAAGTAAGACATTTAAAATGTTTTTAGCTGTAACATTACATAATATTCCTGAAGGCTTAGCTGTAGGTGTAGTAATAGCCGGAATGATTAGTGGAAATATTAATGAACACGCAATGCTTGCTTTGTCAATTGGTATTGCGATTCAAAACTTCCCAGAAGGAGCAATTATTTCAATGCCACTTAAAGAAGAAGGCTTTTCTAAAACAAAAGCTTTTCTATATGGATTTGGTTCTGGTATAGTCGAGCCTATAGCTGCATTAATCGCAATTTTATTAACATATTATGTATCAACTATATTACCATTTGTATTAGCTTTTGCTGCAGGAGCAATGATTTATGTTGTTGTAGAGGAATTAATACCTGAAGCTAATACAGGTAATCACTCTAATTTGGCTACAATAGGTTTAGCAATAGGCTTTGTATTAATGATGGTATTAGATATCGCACTAGGATAGGAAAAAATATGATTAAAGTATCTTTAAATGTAAATGGAATGATGTGTTCAATGTGTGAATCACATGTAAATGATATTGTAAGAAAAACTACAAAGGTTAAGAAAGTAAAATCTAGTCATAAGAAAAATTTAACAATTATTACAATGGAAAGTAGAAAAGATTTAGATTTGATTGTAAGTGCTATAAAATCACTTGGCTATGAATGTAATTTAAAAGATATAGAAGAATGTTAGAGGCTTTCGAAGCCTCTTATTTCTTGAAAAATTAAATTGTATGCGATATAATTGTAATGAAGGAATAGAAAATATTGAATAAAAAGTTGGAGGAATTAAAATGAATATTGAAATTAGATATTTTACAAAAAGTAAAAAAGGAAATACTTATAAATTGGCAAGTGCAGTTAGTGAAGCATTAAATATTGAAGCCAAAACTGTAGAAAATGATTTGGAAGAAAAAGTTGACATCTTGTTTTTAGTAAATGCGATGTATGCTGCAACTATAGATAAAGAAGTAAAAATGTTTTTAGAAAGAAACAAAGATAAGATATCACTTATCGTTAATGTTAATAGTGCCGCAACTGGAAAATCTACTATTAAGGCAGTTAAAAAATGTGCAGATAAATATAATATTAAAGTATCTGAAAAAGAATATCATACAGTTGGATCATGGTTAGCACTTAACAAAAATAGACCAAATCAAGATGATATAAATAGGTTAAAGGAATTTGTGTTGAAAGTAATAGAATAGTATTTCGAGGTGCTCTTATGGATGAAAAAAGACGAGAAAAAGAAATAATAAAAACAAGCTTTATTGGTATCATTGGAAATTTTTTATTAGTAGCATTTAAAGCATTTGTTGGAATAATAGCTGGATCTATTTCAATTATAATGGATGCAATTAATAATTTTACTGATGCATTATCTAGTATTATTACTATAATAGGTACAAAGCTAGCTAATAAAAAACCAAATAAAAAACACCCATACGGCTATGGTAGAATTGAATATATGACATCTACATTAATAGCGATGCTGATACTATTTGCGGGCTTCATGGCTATTTATGAATCGATTAAATCTATAATTGATTATTTTAAATATGGAACAATGCCACAATTTGAAATATATTCAATAATAATTATTGCAGCTGCAATATTAATTAAAGTATTAATAGGTTTATTCTTTAGATATAAAGGAAATAAAATAGATAGTGATGCATTAAAAGCATCAGGCTTAGATGCATTATTTGATTCTATTTTATCTACTGCAACCTTGATTGGAATCTTTGTTGCTAAATACGCTAATTTTTATATTGAAGGATATTTGGGTATATTAATTGGTTTATTTATAATTAAGAGTGGCTTTGAAGTATTAAAAGAAGCATTGTCATCAATGATTGGAGATAGATTTGATAAAGAATATGTTACAGAAATAAAAAAAGCAATTACATCTATTGATGATGTAACTGATTGTTATGATTTAATATTAAATAGTTATGGTCATAATAAAAATATTGGTTCTGTTCATATTGGTGTAAGTGATGAGCTTACAGCAAAAGAGATTCAAACAATAGAAAGAAATATATCAGGACTATTGTATTCAAAATATAATACAATAATGACAGTTGGAGTTTATGCAGAGAACTTAAGTGATGAATTTTCAAAAGATGTTTATAATAAAATAGTTAATATTGTAAATAAATATGAATATGTATTACAAATACATGGGTTCTATATTGACAAGGATACTAAATTATTAAATTATGATTTAGTAATTTCATTTGATGATCCAAGTCCAAATGAAACAATTAATAAAATAAGAGAAGAAACATTAAAAATAATTGAAGGTTATCAAGTAATAATTAACTATGATCAAGATTTCAGTTTATCTTAATACTTTTAGAAATGAGGAAAATATATGAATATTTATGATTTTAAAGTTTTAAACCAAAATGGTGAAGAAGTAAGTTTAGAAGAATATAGAGGAAAAGTACTATTAATTGTTAATACTGCAACAAAATGTGGTTTTACTCCTCAATATGAAGCACTAGAAGCGATGTATGAAGAATTGAAAGATAAGGGATTTGAAATATTAGATTTTCCTTGTAACCAATTTTTACATCAAGCACCTGGTAGTGACGAGGATATAAATAGTTTCTGTAAATTAAAATACAATACTAAATTTACTAGATTTAAAAAAATTGAAGTAAAAGGCGATAACGCAGATCCGCTATACAAGTGGCTAATATGTCAAAATGAAAAAAGAAAGCCTGTAAGTATTAAATGGAATTTCACTAAGTTTTTAATAAATAAAAATGGTGAAGTAGTTGCTAGATTTGGACCTATGGTAAAACCGTTAAAATTTATGGATGATGTAATAGCTGAATTAAACAAATAATTATAAATAATATTAGATAATATTGAAAAGATATAGAATAAATTCTTAGTATTCTTGTATAATTGTCAATAATTAACTAAATTATCTACATATTATTGAATTAAATTTGTTAAAAGAGCTACAATAGCGAATTAAAATTCAAAGATTTCGAAAATGTGATTAAAAATTTAAAAAAGGATAAAAAAGTATTGAATTTTTAATTTTTTTAGATTATAATAAAGGAAATTTTTTATAGAGCCAATAAAGAGACTATAGAAGGATTTCTGAATTCTTAGAGAGTGGGCATTTGGTGAAAGCTCATAGTTCAAACCTTTGGATCTACCTCTTTGGTGAATGTAACGAATTCCGGCTAATCCCCGATATCGGATTTTGAGTGAGGTTACCTAACAAGGGTGGTACCGCGGATTAATGATGATTCGTCCCTTTTCATAAATATGAGAAGGGACTTTTATTTTTATCTGACTCTATAAAAAATAGAAAGGCAAAGGAGAATAGAAAGATGAGTCGTGTTTACAACTTTTCAGCAGGTCCAGCTGTTTTACCTGAAGAAGTATTAAAAGAAGCAGCACAAGATATGTTAGATTACAAAGGATGTGGAATGTCTGTAATGGAAATGAGCCACAGATCTAAAATGTTTGATAACATTATTAAAGAGGCTGAGGCTGATTTAAGAAAATTAATGAATATTCCAGATAACTATAAGGTTTTATTTTTACAAGGTGGTGCAAGCCAACAATTCGCAATGGTTCCTATGAACCTAATGAAGAATAAGAAGGCAGGTTTCATTGTTACTGGTCAATGGGCTAAAAAAGCTTATCAAGAAGCTGGTATTTATGGTGAAGCAGTTCAATTAGCATCATCTGCAGATAAGACTTTCTCATATATTCCTGATTGTAGTGATTTACCTATCACTGATGATATGGATTATGTATATATTTGTGAAAACAATACAATTTATGGTACTAAATATAAAACTTTACCTAACACAAAGGGTAAATTATTAGTTGCTGACCAATCTTCTTGTTTCTTAAGTGAACCAGTAGATGTTACAAAATATGGTCTAATTTTCGCAGGTGTTCAAAAGAACGTAGGACCTGCAGGTATGGTTGTTGCTATCGTACGTGAGGATTTAATCACTGAAGATACATTACCATTCACTCCAACAATGTTAAAATATAAGACTCATGCAGATGCAGAATCTTTATATAACACTCCAAACTGTTGGTGTATTTATATTTGTGGATTAGTATTCAAGTATTTACTAAAGAATGGTGGCCTTGAAGCTATGAAACAAAGAAATGAAGAAAAGGCTAAGATTCTTTATGATTATTTAGATAGCTCTAAATTATTCATTGGTACAGTTGAAAAGAATTCTCGTTCTTTAATGAACGTGCCATTCATTGTTAACCCAGCTGTTATTACAGATCCTGAAAAGAAGGCTGAACTTGAAGCTAAGTTTGTTGCTGAATCTAAGAAGGCTGGATTAGAAAACTTAAAGGGACACAGAACAGTTGGTGGTATGCGTGCATCTATTTATAATGCAATGCCAAAGGCTGGTGTAGAAGCTTTAGTTGAATTCATGAAGAAGTTTGAAAAGGAGAATTTACAATAATGAAGGCTTATTGCTTAAATAATATTTCTAAGGTTGCTCTTGCAACTTTAAAAGCACCTGATACAATCGTTGAAGATGTAAATGATGCAGATTCAATTTTAGTTCGTTCTGCAGATATGCATGAAATGAAATTAGAAAAGAATATTTTAGCTGTTGCACGTGCTGGTGCTGGTGTTAATAATATTCCACTTGATGATTATGCTAAACAGGGAGTAGTAGTATTTAATACACCTGGTGCAAACGCAAACGCAGTTAAGGAATTAGTATTAGCTGGTATGTTATTAGCATCACGTGATATCATTGGTGGTAATCTTTGGGTTAAAGAAAATGCAGAAAATCCAAATGTTGGAAAAGATGCAGAAAAGGCTAAAAAAGCATTTGCTGGAAACGAAATCTATGGCAAGAAGATTGCAGTATTAGGTTTAGGTGCAATTGGTATTTTAGTTGCTAACGCATGTGTTGAGCTTGGTATGAAGGTTGTTGGTTATGACCCATATTTATCAATTAAGAACGCATTAAAGTTAAATAAGGAAGTTAAGTTTGTTGAAAAAATAGCTGATGCAGTAAGAGATGTTGATTTCATTACTGTTCATGTTCCTGCAATGGACGCTACAAAAGGTATGTTAAATAGTGAAGTGTTCTATGCTGCTTCAAAGGGAGTTGTAGTTTTAGATTTCGCTCGCGATACATTAGTTAATGAAAAAGATTTAGAAGAAGCATTAAAGAACGGTCAAGTTAAGAAGTTTGTAACAGATTTCGCTAACGCAAACGTTGTTAAACTTCCTAATACAATTGTTTTACCTCACTTAGGAGCTTCAACTGATGAAGCTGAAGATAACTGTGCTGTTATGGCAGTTAATGAATTAAAGGATTTCATTGAAAATGGAAATATCAAGAATTCAGTTAACTATCCAGCAGTAGATGGTGGTGTAAAACCAGCTAACGTTGTTAGAGTATGTATTAACCATACTAATAATCCTGGTATTATTGCTAAATTCACTAATGAAATTTCTTCTAAAGGTGCAAACATTGAAACTTTAGTAAGCCAATCAAAAGGTGAATTTGCATACACATTACTAGATTTAGATAAGAAAATTGACACTAAGGCTTTAGCTAGCCTAGATGGTGTTTTAAGGGTTAGAGTGATTTAATAATGATAAAAATAGGAATGCCTCAATTATATGAGTTCGATACAATTGAAGATAATTTAATTCTAGCTAAAAAGCTTGGAGTAGATTTTATAGAATTAAATTTAAATTTTGGTTACTGTAGAAGCGAAATGGAAGCAAGGACAGTTGCTGATTTGTTAAAAAAATATGATATCGAGGCAACCCTACATTTTTATGATGAAGCTGATTTAGGTTCTTACGATGAGGTTGTTGATGCATATTTGGTATTACTTGAAAGATATGCGAAGCTAGGACAAGGCTATATTAAGCAAATTAATATGCATTTAATCCCTGGTCCTGTTGTTACTATATCTGGTGTAAAGAATTATATTTATGAAAAAGAATATGATGTATATATTGAAAGATTAGTTAAGAACTTCAAAAGAGCTGAAAAGATTTGTAATCAATTTGGTATAAATATGGTTATCGAAAATACTGATAATATTCCCGCATATACAACTAGAACATATCATGATTTATTTAAAGAAGGATTTAGATTCTGTTATGATATTGGCCATGATCATTTAAGCTATGATATTGTATGGAATTTATTATCTGATATTGATTTACCATTTGATGAATTTCATATTCATGATGCAAAAGATAGAAAGAAATGTCATTTAGCACTTGGCGATGGGACATTAGATGTTGCTAAATTCAAAAGATTAGCAGAAAAGAATAATGCTTATGTCGTACTTGAAGTAAAACAATCATCAGATTTAATTACAACAGTACCTGATTTTAAAGCTTTATAAAAAAAATAATTATTTTTCTTGTATTATTCATTTTATTATGATACAATGCAATAGTAAAAACTTTCTATGACATTAGTCATGGCGGAAGGAGTTGGAAACATGAAGAAGGATATTCATCCAAATTACAAGAAAGTAACAGTTACTTGTACTACATGTGGCGCTACATTTGAAACAGGTTCAGTATTAAACGAAATTCGTATTGATACATGCTCTAATTGCCATCCATTCTATACTGGTAAGCAAGCATTCACTCAAGCTGATGGACGTGTTGAAAAG
>JAFSWG010000021.1 GCA_017444645.1 Acholeplasmatales bacterium
CTAAATCAGAAAAAATAATATTATCATATCTAGTTGTATTTTTAAATAATTTAACTAGACGCATATTATTTTTGAAATTCATTGCTCCATAACATAAATCTAGTGCATTATCATCAGTCATTATTTTTTTTAGATTATATCCTCTAGAATTATCCTTTACTACTTTTTCAAAATATAAATACGAAATCTGAGACAACAAAAGGGCGTCATTATCATTAAATGGTAATTCATCAAATGATTTATTACCATATCTTTTTAAGAAATATAATAAATTTTTCATATGCATGCCTCCCTTCTTGCCTATAATATTTTAACATATTATAGGGCCATTTTAAATATAAAAAGAACTAGCTCACACTAGTTCTCATTATAATTATAGAATCTTATTTAATCTTTCAATAGCTAGCTTTGTATTTTCTAATGTGTTGAAGGCTGTTATTCTTAAATATCCTTCACCAAATACACCAAAACCAGAGCCTGGTGTTGTTACAATACTTGCGTTATTTAAAATATAATCAAAGAATTCCCATGAATTATATCCTTCTTTACACTTTAACCAAATATAAGGTGAATTATTACCACCAGTATAATAAATACCTTTAGATTTAAAGAAATCAGCTAATAATTTAGCATTATTTTTATAATAATTAATATTCTTTAAGCATTCTTTTTCTCCATCAATGCTTAAGGCAGCCTCTGCTGCTCTTTGAACAGGATAAGATACACCATTAAATTTAGTTGCTTGACGTCTTTTCCATAAATCATTGATTTTTGTATCACCTGATTTTAATTGAGTTGGAATAATTGTAAATCCGCATCTTACTCCAGTGAATCCTGCCATCTTAGATAATGAAGATACTTCAATTGCACATGTTTTAGCTCCTTCTATTTCAAAAATAGAATGAGGGTATTTACCATCAATAAATGCTTCATATGCATTATCATAAATGATTAATGATTCTGTTTTAATTGCATAATCAACCCATTTTTTTAATTCATCATAATTATATAATGATCCAGTTGGATTATTCGGAGAACATAAATAAATAATCTTTGGATTATTATCTAATCCATTTGGCATTGGTAAGAAATTATTTTCTTTATTTCCTTCAATATAATTAATATTTCTTCCTGACATTACATTTGAATCTAAATATACTGGATATACTGGATTAGGAATATAAATTTCATTATCTGCAAAAATATCAACGATATTACCTAAATCTGATTTAGCACCATCAGAAATAAAAATATCTTCATTATTAATTTTTATATTCTTTCTTCCATAATAATTTCTTACTGAATCTTTTAAGAATTCATAACCATACTCAGGTGGATATCCTCTAAATGTTTTTTGGTTTGCCATTTCATCGGCAGCTTTTTTTATTGCATCTACTACTATTTTTGGAAGAGGTAATGTAACATCACCTATACCAAGTCTAATGATATTTTTATCAGGATTATTTTCAATATATTTTTTTACTCTAATATTAATTTCTGAAAATAAATAATTTTTACTTAAATTATTAAAATTTTCATTTATTTTAATCTTCATAATATACTCCTTCGTAGACTATTTTTGCAGGTCCAGTCATCATAACTGTATAATCATCTAATACTTTAATTTTTAAAGTACCACCTAGTAAATCTACATTAATTTCAGTATTGAAATCACAAATACCATTTTTTACTGATGCAGCACAAATTGCACAAGCACCTGTACCACAGGCATATGTTTCTCCACTACCTCTTTCCCATACTCTCATTTCTAAATGATTTTTAGAAATCACTTTAACAAATTCTGTATTAACTCTATTTTTGAATAATGGATTATTTTCGAAAAATGGTCCATCCTTTAATAAATTCAATATTTTAACATTATCTACATATGTAACACAATGAGGATTACCCATTGATACTGCAGTAATTTCATATTCTTTATTTTTAACAATAGTTTTCTTATTTATATATTCAGTATCATCTGCTAAGCCAATATCTTCTGGTTTAAATGAAGCTTGACCCATATTTACAGTTACACTTGAAACTTTGCCATCATCACCAATACATAAATGTAATGTTTTAATACCAGATAAAGTTTCAACTTTAACAACATCTTTAGATACTATTTGATTATCATATAAATATTTACCAATACATCTAATGGCATTGCCACACATATTACCTTCAGAACCATCGGCATTAAACATTCTCATTCTAGCATCAGCAACATTACTTGGCATAATTAATACTAAGCCATCGCTACCTACACTAAAGTGTCTTTCTGACATTTCTATTGCTAATTTTTCTGGATCATTAATGTTTTGATTGAAGCAATTGATATAAATATAATCATTACCACAACCATGCATTTTAGTAAATCTAATTGACATGTTTACTCCTTTCCAATGCAGCTCCTATAAATCCTACAAATAGTGGATGAGCCTTATTTGGTCTACTCTTAAATTCAGGATGATATTGAACACCTAAATAGAATTTCTCTTCAGTAAGCTCAACTGCTTCTACTAAGCTTCCATCAGGAGATGTACCTGATATTTTTAAACCAGCATTTATAAAATCATTTAAATATTTATTGTTAAATTCATATCTATGTCTATGTCTTTCGCTAATTAAATCTTCTTTATAGTATTCCTTCATCTTTGTATTATCTAATATCTTACAAGGATATGCTCCAAGTCTTAGAGTACCACCTTTAGCAACCTCATCGGATTGTCCATCTAAGAAATCAATTACTCTATGTTTTGATAATTCATTAAATTCATGAGAATTTGCATCAGCAAATCCTAAAACATTTCTAGCATATGATATGCATAATATTTGCATACCTAAGCATATGCCGAAATAAGGTATATGATTTATTCTTGCATAATTTGCAGTTAATATCATACCCTCAATTCCACGTGAGCCAAATCCACCAGGAACTATTATTCCATCGATTCCGTCAAAAGTCTCTTTTATGTTTTCAGGATTTATATTTTCACTATCTATCCACTTGATATTAATATGTGCTAAATGAGTGTATCCTGCATGCTTTAATGCTTCGACAACCGATAAATATGCATCATGTAATTCTATATATTTTCCTACTAATGCGATATTTACTTCATATTTTAAATTTTTTATTCTATTAACTAAATCTATCCAATCAGATAAATTAGGCTCCTTATATTCTATTTTTAATTCTCTTAAAACAACATCTGACAAATGCGATTTTTCAAGCATTAAAGGTGCTTCATATAAATTATCTAATGTTACATTTTCGATTACACAATCTAACTTTACATCACAGAATAATGCTACCTTTTTAAATATATTACTATCTGTAATTGGTTCATCTACTCTTAATACAATAATATTAGGGTTAATACCCATTCCTCTTAATTCTTTTACTGAATGCTGAACTGGTTTTGATTTATGTTCCTGTGAAGCTTTTAAATATGGAACTAAGCAAACATGAATATATAATGTATTATCTATTCCTTGTTCTCTACCAATTTGTCTTATCGCTTCAATGAATGGACGAGATTCAATATCTCCTGTTGTACCACCAATTTCAGTAATAACGATATCAGCATTTGTTTTTCTTCCTACCTTATAAATAAAGTCTTTAATTTCATTTGTAATATTTGGAATATATTGGACAGTGCTTCCTAAATATTCACCTTTTCTTTCTTTTGATATTACATTTGAAAATACTTTTCCTGTTGTTAAATTTGAATACTTATTTAAATTTTCATCAATAAATCTTTCATAATGGCCTAAATCTAAATCTGTTTCAGCCCCATCATCAGTAACGAATACTTCTCCATGTTGATAAGGAGACATTGTTCCTGGATCTACATTGATGTATGGATCTAGCTTTTGAGCTGCTACTTTTAATCCCCTTGATTTTAATAATCTTCCAAGTGAAGCAGCTGTAATACCTTTACCTAGGCCTGATACAACTCCTCCTGTTACAAATATATACTTGCTCATTTTTTGTCTCCCTTTTTATATTTATTTATTATTTCTTCTGCGACATATCTCTTTGTTTTTCTTATAAACATCGCTCTTTGCTCTATATATTTATGTGCTTCATTTTCACTTATATGTTTATTATTTATTAATAATAGCTTTGCATTATTTACAAGCTTGATTTCTTCAAGCTTTTCTTTCATAGTTAAAGGTTTTTCTTTTAAGATTCTTCCTCTTTCAATCGATGCTTCTAAAAGCTTCAAAGATTGAATTATTATTCCACTAGATGTTGGTTTAGGTAATGTGAATATTCCATAATCGTATGTTTTATCATATACCTCATTATATAATTCCTGTTTAACAAAAAATAATACTCCAACCCCCTTATAGGAAGCATCTATCGCAAATTCTATTCCAAAATCATCAATTAGTGGAGCACTAACAATTAATATATTATAATCTCTTTCTATTAATTCTCTTGATGCTTCACTAACTGATGTTACTGTTTTAATAGGATCATATTTCTCATCTAAAAGGTGGAATACACTAGAAGAAAATGATTTTGATGAAGATACTAGTAAAACACTATATACATTTTCTTTCATTATTCCACCTCCATTTTTTTATTATTTTAAATAACTATCTAATAATTTTTCATTAATGTACTTTTTAATGAATTCTGATTTTGAAGCAACCTTTTTTGCTTCATCTAATGTAGTAGGTAATAGCTCTAATTTATCTATTACATCCTTAGGTGCAGTATATAAATTATAATTAACTGCATCTCTTAATTGCTTTTTACTATTAATTCCATCAAGTGCTGCATATATTAATAATGCAAATGCTAAATATGGATTCACCATTGGATCTGCTTGACGTAATTCAATTCTTCTATATTCATCTTTAGCTGCAGGAATTCTAATTAGCTCACTTCTATTTTCACTTGACCATGAAACATATTTAGGGGCCATCATTTTACCTAATCTTTTATATGAATCATTTGAAATATTTAAAAATGCTGTCATTTCTCTAGAATGAGATAAAATTCCTTCGATTGCATAATTTAATAAATATTCATTATTTTTGGATTTAACACTCATATTAATGTGATATCCATTTCCTGGTTCATTAGCTAAAGGTTTAGGATTAAATGATGCATATAATCCATTTCTTGCCGCTATTGTTCTAACTACTGATTTAAAAGTAGTTGCATCATCTGCCGCTTTTAAGGCATCACTGTACCTAAAATCAATTTCATTTTGTCCTGGTCCTTCCTCATGGTGGCTACCTGATGGAATGATACCCATTTCTTCTAATGTAAGACAGATTTCTCTTCTTACATTTTCACCCTTATCCTCTGGGGCAATATCCATATATCCAGCTTTATCATATGGAATATTTGTAGGTTCGCCAAATTCATCAGTTTTGAATAAATAAAATTCAATTTCACTACCAAAATAGAACTCTAAACCTTGTTTTTTTGCTTCAGCTACCGCATCGATTAATAATTTTCTTGTATCACATTCAAAATATGAATCATCTGGGTTTTTGACATTACAAAACATTCTTATAACTCTACCTTGACTTGGTCTCCATGGAAGTCTAGAGATTGTGTTAGTATCAGGATGAATAATTAAATCTGATTTAATACCACCACCGAAGCCTTTGATTGCGGCTCCGTCAATATTAACTCCATATTTAAATACTCTTTCAAGTTCATGAGGCATTACAGAAATGTTTTTTTGATTACCAAAAACATCTACAAATGCTAACCTTATGAACTTAACATCCTCTTCCTCAACATAATCTAAAATTGTTTTTATATCGTACATATAGATACCTCCTAAATTGCGACATATTTTATTTATTATACTTGTTAATTATTTGTTCAGCACAATCAATACCATCTTTTATTGCAATAACGACTAATGATTGTCCGTTCTTCATATCTCCACAAACAAATGTATTATCATCATAATTAAAATTATTTAGTTTAACTCTATTGTTAATAGAATCTAATTTATAATTATTTAAATCTTCTGTAGTTGTACCAACGAATCCCATTGCGATAATTAAATAATCACATGGCAAATATTCTCTAGTGTTTTCTACATCTTGTAGTTTCATTCTTCCGCCTTCATTAACGAATTTAACCTTTTTGATATATACACCAACTAATCTTCCATCCTCTTTTACGACTTCATCAATAGTTGTTTCATATCTTCTTATATCATAATTCATTAATGTATTAGCTTCTAACACACCATAATCTGTTTTCTTTTTATTAGGATAATTAGGCCACGGCAATGTATTTTCTAGTGGTGGTTCTTTAGTTATTTCAAGTTCTATAATTGATTTAGCCTTTTGTCTAGCTGCAGTACCACAACAGTCATTTGCGGTATCGCCACCACCAACAATAATAACATTTTTATCCTTTAAATTATATTCAAATTCCTTATTATCTAATAAGTTTTTAGTTGTTTTAGTTAAGAAATCAACTGCATAAACAATTCCTTTTGCATCATTATTTTTAACCTGAAGTGCTCTTGCAAAAGATGTGCCACATGCAAATACAACATCATCATATTTTTCATATAATTCATCAACTGTTATATCTACACCAACTTTTGTATTACCAATAAATGTTATTCCTTCTTCTTTTAAAAGATTAATTCTTCTTTCAATAATCTTCTTTTCAATTTTCATATTAGGAATACCATACATTAATAATCCACCAAATCTATCATTTTTCTCATATACTGTTACGTTAAATCCATTATCATTTAGTTTCTTTGCACATGATAATCCTGATGGACCAGAACCAATTACACATACAGTTTTATTATTTCTAATAATATTTTTCTTTGGTTTAATCCAACCATTTTCAAATGCCTTTTCAATTAAGAATAATTCATTTGCTCTAATTGATACAGATTCTGTATTAATGCTGCATGAACAGCATGCTTCGCATAAAGCTGGACATACATTTCCAGTAAATTCAGGGAATGGAGCTGTTTTTTCAAGACGCTTATATGCTTCTTCAAATAATCCAAGATAGATTAAATGGTTCCATTCAGGTATTAAATTTGATAATGGGCAACCAACATTTCTATTGTTTACCTTCATTGCTGATTGGCAAAATGGAACACCACAATTCATACATCTTGATGCTTGTTCTTGTTGTGTTTTTAAATCAAATGGAATATGAAAATCATTGAAGTTTTCAATTCTTTTTAGAACCTCAACTTCTGGTTTATTTTTTCTTTCAAATTCCATGAATCCAGTAGGCTTTCCCATTATTTCACCCCCGTAAACTTATTAAATGCATATAATTCTTGATCTTTTATACCTAAATTCTTTGCTTCTTCCATGTAAGACATGATTTTAGCATAATCATTTGGTAATACCTTGAAATAATCCTTAGGATCAAAATTATATAATAAATTAGATACATATTCACTATTAGTATATTTGATATGATTTGCTAATAATTCTTTAATAACCTTTGCATCTTTATCATCAAGATCTAATATTGATACTAATTCTTGATTGATATTTTTCTTATTTGTTGGACCATAAATATATGCAACACCACCAGACATACCAGCAGCAAAGTTTCTACCAATTTTACCTAAAAGTAAAACCACACCACCTGTCATATATTCACAACCATGTAATCCACAGCCTAAGGCAACTACCTTAGCTCCTGAATTTCTTATAGAGAATCTTTCTCCACAAATACCATCTAAATATACTTCTCCAGATGTAGCACCATATAATGCGACATTACCACAAATAATATTCTTTTCAGGTGCGAATGTAGCTCTTTCTGAAGATTTAACTATAATTTTACCTCCACATAAGCCTTTGCCTAAATAATCGTTTGCATCACCTGTAACATTCAATGTTACACCATTTGTTAAGAATGCACCAAATGAGTTACCGGCATTACCTTTTGCGTTAATAATAATTGTATCTGATTTTAATCCTTTATTTTTGTATACTTTAGTTATTTCATTAGATAATATTGTACCTAATGCTCTATTGACATTAGATATTTCAATATCCATTTGTTTAACATGACCATATTTGATTGATTCTTCGCATAATGGAAGTAACATTCTACAATCTAATGTATTATTTAAATCAATTTTCTTATATTCTTTGAAAATATTATCATTTCTATTAACAACTTTAGCATTAAATAATAGTTTAGATACATCTAATCTATCCTTATATTCATCCTTTAATGATAATAATTCAGTATGACCAACCATTTCATCAATAGTTCTAAATCCAAGCTTAGCCATATATTCTCTTAATTCTTCTGCAATAAATTTCATGAAATTAATTACATATTCAGGTTTACCTTTGAAATTCTTACGTAAATTAGCATCTTGAGTTGCAACACCTACAGGACATGTATTCATGTTACATACTCTCATCATAATACATCCCATTGCGATTAATGGTCCTGTGGCAAAACCAAATTCTTCTGCACCAAGTAAGATAGCTACTGCTAAATCCTTACCTGTTAATAGCTTACCATCAGTTTCTAATCTAATTCTATCTCTTAAACCATTTAATACTAGTGTTTGGTGAGTCTCAGATAAACCAATCTCCCAAGGAATACCAGCATTTGAAATTGATGTTCTAGGGGATGCACCTGTACCACCATCATATCCTGAAATTAAGATTGTATTAGCTCCTGCCTTAACTACACCTGCAGCTATTGTACCAACCCCAGATTCAGAAACTAATTTAACAGAAATTCTTGCTTCTCTATTAGCATTCTTTAAATCATAAATTAATTGAGCCAAATCCTCAATTGAATAAATATCATGATGTGGTGGAGGTGATATAAGTGATACACCAGGAGTTGAATGTCTAGCATTAGCTATCCATGGAAATACCTTTTGACCAGGTAATTGTCCTCCTTCACCAGGTTTAGCACCTTGAGCCATCTTAATTTGGATTTCAATTGCATTAGTTAAATATTCAATAGTTACACCAAATCTACCTGAAGCAACTTGCTTAATCTTAGAACATCTATCAATTCCATCAGTTGATTCATATCTGCTTCTTTCTTCTCCACCTTCACCAGTGTTTGACTTACCACCTAATTTATTCATAGCGATAGCCATACACTCATGTGCTTCCTTAGAGATTGAACCATAGCTCATTGCACCTGTTTTAAATCTTTTTACAATTTCATCAACACTTTCAACCTCATCAATTGAAATAGAGTGTGAGAAATCTAAATCTAGTGTATCTCTAATATTAATTCTTTTCTTACTTAATAAAGATGTAAAATCCTTATATAATTTATAATCATTTGTTCTACATGCAGCTTGTAATGTAAATACCGCAACTGGATCATAGATGTGTTCATGTTGTTTTTGTCTAAATCCATGTAATCCTAAAGAATCTAATGTATCATCATTTCTTTCTAATGCTTTTTGATATAGCTTAATTGAATTATTTTCAATAGCATCCATATTGATACCACCAATTGAATTTGGTGTATTTGTGAAATACTTAGCAATAATATCATCAGATAAACCAATACATTCAAAAATCTGAGCACCGTTATATGATTGAATTGTAGAAATACCCATTTTAGAAATAATCTTAGTTATACTCTTTAATGTTGCATGTCTATAATTCTCAATTGCTTTGTTGGAATCAATAGTTATATAACCTCTCTTAGTATATTCATCTATTGTTTCATATACTAAATAAGGATATATAGCATTAACACCAAAGCCTATTAATGCTGCAAAATGATGAACCTCTCTTGGTTCAGCAGCTTCAAGTACGATTGATACATGAGTTCTCTTTGATACTTTTGTTAAATATTGATGTAATCCTGAAGATACTAATAATGATGGAATCTTAATACCTTTACTCTTTCTATCACTTAAGATAATAATTGAAGCTCCTGCATCAATTTTATTTTCACATTCTTTAAAGATTCTATTTATAGCATCTTCCATTTTTTCTTTTTTGTAATCATATGAGAATGATACAATATCAACTTTTATTTGATATGATTCATCAATATATTTAATCTTATTAAACTCTTCTTTTGATAAGATAGGATTATCTAATCTAATTCTTTTTGCATTAATTTTAGTAGCATTTAATAAGTTTCCTTCTCTACCTAAATACATTAATGAAGACATAACTATATCTTCTCTTATTGAGTCAATAGGTGGGTTTGTTACTTGAGCAAATCTTTGTTTAAAGAATTGATATAAATTAAATTCTTTTTTCATTAATACAGCTAAAGATAAATCATTACCCATTGATACTACTTTTTCTTGATCATTTTGAGCTAGTGGAATAATACCTTCCATTAATTCATCATAAGTATAATTTAATTCATGCTGAGTAAAATGAATATCAGTATCATTCTTTTCTTCCTTATGAGCCTTTAATTTATCTAGATGAATTATATTCTCATTCCATTCTTTATATGGAAGCTTCTTTGAATAAGTCATTTTTATTTCATCATTAGAAATAATTTTACCAGCATTTGTATCAACTAATAATATTTTACCTGGTTCTAATCTCTTCTTTTCTAAGATATTATTTTCATCAATAGGAAGAGATCCTGTTTCACTAAATAATATTAGATAATCATCCTTAGTTATATAATATCTAGATGGTCTTAAGCCATTTCTATCTAGTGACGCACCAAGCTTGATACCATCAGTGAATAAAATTGCTGCAGGTCCATCCCATGGCTCTAGGAATGTTGAATGGAATTCATAGAAAGCCTTTAAGCTTTCATTCATTCTTTCATTTTTCATCCATGGTTCTGGTATCATCATCATTATAGTTTCTTCTAATGTTCTACCATTTAAATATAAGAACTCCAAGAAATTATCAAACATTGCAGAATCTGATGATTCCTTTGGAATTAATGGAATAATTTTCTTTAAATCATCATTAAATATTTCTGATTCAAATAAGCCTTCACGTGATTTTACGTTATTAACATTACCTCTAATAGTATTAATTTCACCATTATGGCATAAATATCTATTAGGATGAGCTCTTTCCCAAGAAGGGAATGTATTAGTAGAGAATCTAGAGTGAACTAAAGCAATTGCAGTTTCTACCTTAGTATCCTTTAAATCAAGATAAAAATCTCTTACTTGTGTAGATACTAGCATTCCTTTATATACTATAGTACGAGAAGATAATGAACAAAAATATAGAGTTTGTTTTTCTTTAATCGCAATAGTTTCAATTACTCTTCTTACAACATATAATTTTCTTTCAAAAGGTAAACCTTCTTCTATATTAAAAGGCTTTTTAATAAATACTTGAATAATATATGGCATTGCCTTTAAGGCAGTTTCTCCAATACCATATGTATCAATAGGTACTCTTCTATAACCTAATACTTCAAGTCCTTCTTTTTCAAAAGCATCATTTATAAGTGCAATTTCTTTATTTCTTATATCTTCATTTTTAGATAAGAATAATTGACCTACTCCGTATGAACCTAATTTTGGTAATTCAAAATCAAGCTTTTCGCTTCTAAAGAATTTATCAGGAATTTGAAATAATATTCCGGCACCATCGCCAGAATTATCTTCAGCACCTGTTCCTCCTCTATGTTCAAGATGAATTAAAATATTTAAAGCATCTTTTATCGTTTTATGAGTCTTGATTCCTTTAATTTGGGCTATTGCGCCAATACCACAAGCATCATGTTCATAACTTGGATCATATAAGCCTACTTTCTTTTGTTCATTCATATTGATACCCTTCTTCCTATTATAATAATAAAAAAAGGCGCTCACCCCTATACAATGATGTCCCAAAATAAACATCATAAAGGTGAACACCATTGTTCGAAAATATAATATAATCTTTTATATAAATAGTCAAGTCTTTTTTTAAATTTTATTCAATAAAAACCACTTTCAAGAAATATAATTCCTTTTTTAATGAAAAAATAAAATAAAAATCAAAAAAGTTGTTGACAAATAAAATTATTGAGCATAGAATAGAGGCATAGAAGGCAAGGACGCCTGGATTAATTCCTATAGTCCCTGCCTTTTTTTGTTTTTAAGGAGGAAAATATGGAACAGGTTAAAGATTATTTTGGTTGTCTTGTGTTTAATGAACAAGTGATGAAAGCAAAATTATCATCAGATGTATATAAATCATTAAGGAAAACCATTAATGATGGAAAGGAATTAGACATCAGCGTAGCCAATAGCGTTGCCGTAGCAATGAAGGATTGGGCTATCGAAAATGGTTGTACACATTATACACACTGGTTTCAACCAATGACAGGAATCACTGCTGAAAAGCATGATGGTTTCATTTCACCAGATGGTGATGGAAAAATTATTATGGAATTTAAAGGAAAGGAGCTTGTTAAAGGTGAACCTGATGCTTCTTCATTCCCTTCAGGAGGCTTAAGAGCTACTGCTGAAGCTAGAGGATATACAGCGTGGGATCCAACAAGCTATGCTTTTATTAAAGATAAAGTATTATGTATTCCTACAGCATTCTGTTCTTATGGTGGTGAAGCACTTGATAAGAAGACTCCACTTCTAAGATCAATGCAAGCAATTAATAATGAAACATTAAGAATTTTAAAATTATTTGGACATGATGAGGTTACATCAGTTAAAACAACTGTAGGACCTGAACAAGAATATTTCTTAATCGATAAAAAATATTATGATGAAAGACCTGATTTAATTTATACAGGTAGAACATTATTTGGAAAAAAGACTCCTAAAGGTCAAGAATTAGATGACCACTACTTCGGTGTTATAAAACCAAGAGTTCAAGCTTTCATGAATGATTTGAATGAAGAGTTATGGAAACTAGGTATTTTAGCAAAGACAGAACATAATGAAGTTGCACCGGCCCAACATGAACTAGCTCCAATCTTTGCTACAACAAATATTGCAGCTGATAATAACCAATTAACAATGGAAATTATGCAAAAGATTGCAAAGAAACATAATTTAGTATGCTTATTACATGAAAAGCCATTTAAAGGTGTAAATGGTTCTGGTAAACATAATAACTGGAGTATTTCTACTAATACGGGTATGAATCTATTAGAACCAGGTGAAACACCACTTGAAAATGCCCAATTCTTATTATTTTTAGTAGCTGTTATTAAGGCAGTTGATGAATATCAAGATTTATTAAGAATTTCAGTTGCAAGTGCTGGAAACGACTTCCGTCTAGGGGCAAACGAGGCACCTCCTGCAATTATTTCAATGTTCGTTGGTTCTGAATTACAAGATGTATTAGATTCAATTGAAACTGGAAAGCCTTTGAAAACTAAAGGAAAGAGCTTCTTAAAGATTGGTGCTGATGTATTACCTGATTTACCAAAGGATTCTACTGATAGAAACAGAACTTCTCCTTTCGCATTCACAGGTAACAAATTTGAATTTAGAGCACTTGGATCTAGTGAATCTATTTCTTGTGCAAATATCATGTTAAATACTGCAGTTGCTGAAGAATTAAGACAATTTGCAGATATCTTAGAAAAATCTAAAGATTTCAATAATGATTTACATGAATTAATCAAGAAGACAATTATTGAACATAAGAGAATTATTTTCAATGGCAATGGTTACGATGATTCATGGATTGCTGAAGCCGAAAAACGTGGATTATTAAATTTAAAGTCTACACCAGAGGCATTGCCTCATTATTTAGATGAGAAAAATGTTAAGCTATTTACTTCTCATAAGATTTATTCAGAAACTGAGATTAAAGCAAGATATGAAATTGCTCAAGAGCATTATCAAAAGATAGTAACTATTGAAGCATTAACAGCATTAGATATGACTAATAGATATTATTTACCATGTATTAGTAAATATAGTGCTAATATCACTAATACTATTATTCAAAAGGATTCTTTAAATATTGATTCTACATATGAAAAGGATGTAGTTGCAAAATTATCTGAAGGTTTAAAGAATGCATATATTGTTAAGAGTTCTTTAGAAGATGCATTAAAAGAAAAAGATAAATTTAATACTGTTGAAGAAACATCAATGTATTTAAGAGAAAATGTCTTAAAGAAAATGGATACTTTAAGAGATATTATTGATAGCTTAGAAGAAATCGTTGATGAAAAGGAATGGCCTTTTGCATCATATGATGAACTTCTATTTGGAGTTAGATAAGTAGTTTTAGTTTTTTATATAAATCAAATTTAATAAAAGGGGAAGAGATTATTATGTGGGATTATCAAATATGGAAATTAATAGCCATTGCATTAATATTCTTTATGCAGGCTGGCTTCGCAATGTGTGAGGCAGGTTTTACTAGAGCTAAAAATACTGGTAACATCACAATGAAAAACCTTATGGACTTCTGTTTAGGTACAATTACATTTATCTTAATCGGTGGTCCAATCCTATGTGCTGAAAATGCAATCGCGGGTGGTTTATTAGGTGATGTTGGTCAAGTATATAAAGGTATGTTTGGTGAAGGAGCTTCTTGGTCAGGTTGGACAGATTTCATTTTCAACTTAGTATTTTGTGCAACTACTGCTACTATCGTATCTGGTGCTATGGCAGAACGTACAAATTTCAAAGCTTATTGTATTTATTCAATGATTATTTCAGCAATCGTTTATCCAGTTGAAGCATACTGGAACTGGGGTGTTGGTAACAGTGGTTGGTTACAACAGCTTGCAGCATCTTGGGGATTAGCTGAAGGTTATGCTCAAGGATTTATTGACTTATCTGGTTCTTGTTCAATTCATATGGTTGGTGGTTTAACTGCTTTAATCGGTGCTTGGATGGTTGGACCAAGAATTGGTAAGTATGTAAAAGATGAAAATGGTAAAGTAACTAAGATTAATGCTATTCAAGGTCACAATGTATTAATTGGTGCTCTTGGAGTATTCATCTTATGGTTTGGCTGGTATGGATTTAACCCTGCTGCATGTACATCTTGGGATGGATATGAAGGTATGGGTCAAGTATTTATGACAACAACAATCGCAGCTTCATTAGCTACAGTTACAGTAATGATGATTACATGGATTAGAAATGGTAAACCTGATGTTTCAATGACATTAAATGGTTCATTAGCTGGTTTAGTTGCTGTAACTGCTGGTTGTGCTAGAGTTGATTTAGTTGGTGCTATCGTTATTGGTATCGTAGCTGGATTTATCTTAACATTTGGTGTTGAATTCTTCGATAAGGTATGCCATATCGATGATCCAGTTGGTGCTTGTTCAGTACACTTCTTAAATGGTGTTTGGGGAACAATCGCTTGTGGTTTATTCTCAACAACAACTGGTTTATTCTATGGTCATGGTTTCGCTCAATTAGGAATTCAATTAATTGGTGTTTTAGCAGTATGTTCGTGGACAGCTGCTTGGGCTTTCCTAATCTTTGGTGTAATGAAGTTAATCAAGAGAAAAGATGGTGTTACTCCTTTCTTAAGAGCTACTCCTGAAGAAGAAATTAGAGGTCTTGATTTAACAGAACATGGTCTAGTTACTGCTTATGCAGGCTTCCAAATGGCTCCTCAATCATTTGATTATGGTGATGCTGTTAAAGAGGTCACTGGAGATGTACCACCAAGTGAAGCAATCGAAGTTCAAACAATGCCTACAGTTGATGATATTAAGCCAGGTGATAAGACAATCACTAAGATTGAAATCATTTGTAAAGAAAGAATGTTTGAAGCATTAAAAGATGAATTAATGAATATTGGTATTACTGGTATGACTGTATCACATGTTATGGGCTGTGGTATCCAAAAGGGTGCTCCTGAATATTATCGTGGTATTAAAGTTGAACCAACACTTCTACCAAAAATTCAAGTAGACGTTGTAGTAGCTAATGTTCCTGCATCACAAGTAATCGAAACTGCAAGAAAAGTATTATATACAGGTCATATCGGTGATGGTAAGATCTTTGTATATAACTGCTTAGATGTAGTTAAAGTTAGAACTGGTGAAACAGGTGCTAAAGCATTATTAGATGTTGAATAATAACATTAAGTGTGTCCTAAGATAGGCCACACTTAACTTATTTAAAAGGAGATTTAATATGTGTTCGATAATGGGTTATTTAAGCAAAGATAATTATAATAAATTCTTAAAAGGATTCAATGAGACAGTATCAAGAGGTCCTGATATGAGTAAAATAATTAATCTTGATAATGCTAGACTAGGTTTCCATAGACTGGCTATAATGGGACTAAATGAAAGTGGTATGCAACCATTCAAGTATAAAGATAATTATATTGTATGTAATGGTGAAATCTATGGATTTAGACCAATTAAGGATGAATTAATCAAGGATGGATATGAATTTAAAAGTGATTCTGACTGCGAAATACTTCTTCCATTATATGAAAAATATGGAACAGAAATGTTTAAAATGCTAGATGCAGAATATGCATTAATAATTTATGATGCTAAAACAAAAGATTTTGTTGCTGCTAGAGATCCAATCGGAATTAGACCTTTATATTATGGATATGACGAAGATAATAAAATAGCTTTTGCTTCTGAGCCTAAAAACTTAGTTGGATTAGTTGATAAAATATTACCATTTCCTCCTGGACATTATTATAAGGATGGTAAATTCATTACCTATAATGATATTACATATGTTGAAAAATATAACAATGATTCTATGGAAGAAATTGCTAATAATATTAAAACTAAACTAATAAAGGGCGTAGAAAAAAGATTAGATGCAGATGCACCTATAGGATTCTTATTATCTGGTGGATTAGATTCTTCTTTAGTATGCTCTATATCTGCTAAATTATTAAATAAACCAATTCATACTTTCGCAATTGGTATGTCAAAAGATGCAATAGATTTAAAATATGCTAAAGAGGTTGCAGACTATATTCATTCAATTCATCATGAAATAATAATTGATGAAAATGACGTTATCAACGCATTAGATACTGTAATTAAAACCCTTGCAACATATGATATTACTACTATTAGAGCGTCAATCGGTATGTATTTAATTTGTAAGAAAATTAAAGAAACTACAAATGTTAGAGTATTACTAACAGGTGAAATATCAGATGAATTATTTGGTTATAAATATACTGACTTCGCTCCTAACGCTATTGAATTTCAAAATGAATCAATCAAGAGAGTAAAGGAACTTCATATGTATGATGTATTAAGAGCTGACAGATGTATTTCAGTTAACTCACTTGAAGCTAGAGTTCCTTTTGGAGATTTAGATTTTGTTAAGTATGTTATGAGTATTAATCCTGAATTAAAGCTTAATAAATATAATATGGGTAAATACTTATTAAGAAATGCATTTAGAGGTGATTTCTTACCAGATAATATACTTTTTAGAGAAAAAGCTGCATTTTCAGATGCAGTTGGACATTCAATGGTAGATTATTTGAAAAAATATGCAGAAAAATACTTTACAGATTCAGAATATCAAAGTAAAATATCAAAGTATTCTCATTCCAAACCATTTACGAAGGAGAGTCTACTCTACAGAGAAATATTTGAAAAATATTACCCAGGACAAAGTCAAATGATTGTAGACTTCTGGATGCCAAATAAAAATTGGGAAGGATGTAATGTAAACGATCCTTCTGCTAGAGTACTTTCTAACTATGGTAATAGTGGGAAATAAGGAGAAATTAAAATGTTTGATTCTATTCATGAAGAATGTGGTGTATTTGGTATATTCGAATCAAGTGCTACCAATGTTGCAGAAACCACATATCTAGGTTTATATGCTCTTCAACATAGAGGACAAGAATCATGTGGTATCGCTGTATGTGATGATGGAGTATTCCGTCAACACAAAGGCCTTGGACTTGTTGGTGAAGTTTTTACCAAAGATAACCTAGATAATTTAGGAATGGCTAATATGGCTTTAGGTCATGTTAGATATTCAACCACTGGAGGAAACAATATAAATAATGTTCAACCACTAGTAGTAAGACATATAAAGGGAAACTTAGCTTTAGCACATAATGGTAACTTAACAAATGCTAGTGAATTAAGAAGCCATTTCGAGCTTAATGGAGCTATTTTCCATAGTACTTCTGATACAGAAGATATTGCTTATTCTATTGTTTCAGAAAGATTACAATCTAGATCAATTGAAAACGCAGTTGAAATGGCTATGTATAATTTAAAGGGTGCATATTCATGCTGCCTAATGAGTCCATCAAAGCTAATTGCATTTAGAGATCCAAATGGATTTAGACCATTATGCTTGGGTATAACTAAAACAGGAGGATATGTAGTTGCATCTGAGTCTTGTGCAATTGATGCTGTAGGCGCTAAATTCATTAGAGATATCTTACCTGGTGAAGTTTTAGTAATATCTGAAGAAGGCTTAAAATCAATTAAGACACATTGTGAAAAAGATTCTTCTCTTTGTGTTTTCGAATTCATTTATTTTGCAAGACCTGATTCAGTCATTGAGGGACAAAGCGTACATGCTGCAAGACAAAATGCAGGAAAAATATTAGCGAATGAGTCACCAGTTGATGCTGATGTAGTTATTGGTGTACCAGATTCTGGTATTGATGCAGCATTAGGTTATTCTGAAGCTAGTAAAATACCTTATGGAATAGGATTTATTAAAAATAAATATATTGGAAGAAGCTTTATCAATCCAACACAAAAAGGAAGAGAATCTGCAGTTAAAATTAAATTAAATGTAATTAAAGAAACTGTAGAAGGAAAAAGAGTTATATTAATTGATGATTCAATTGTTAGAGGTACTACTTCTGCAAGAATTATTAAATTATTAAAGGATAGTGGAGCTAAAGAAGTACATGTTCGTATTTCTTCTCCTGCTTTCAAATTTCCTTGTTACTTTGGTACTGATATTGATTCTAAGGAAAATCTAATTGCTTGCAAATATGATACTAACGAAGAAATTGCAAAAGTAATTGGAGCTGATTCTTTAGCATATTTATCAATCGATGGTGCTAAGAAGATAGCAAATAAATCTTGTTGTGGATTTTGTGATGGTTGCTTCAGTGGTAAATATCCAGTTGAAGTTCCAGAAAATGAAGAGAAAAACATTTTTGAACAAAAAATAAATAGATAAAATAAAAAAGCCTTGGTCTAAATCAAGGCTTTTATTATGCTTAAATTTTCCAAGGACGATTTTTTTCAGTCCACCCTTTTTCTTTCCAATATTCTACATCTTTGCCAAGCTTTTTATGTATTAAATCTTATAGTCTAATTATTAGATTTATTATTATTTTTCTTCATCATAATCATCTAAAAATGAATGCTTAATTCCATCCTTTTTATATCCTAATATCATGTCCATATTGATATTAGATGCTGCAGAAAAAATATTTTTTTCAACATTTTCATTATAATTAGCTTTTAATTCTTTAATTAAATTCTTAGTAGTTAATCTTCTACTTGCGTTTATTTCACCATCAACTGAGCATGCCTCAGTAAATCTACATGCACACATAATGAATCTTAAATCATTATATTTAGCCCAAGCCTTTACATCTTTTTCTCTAATTAAATATAAAGGTCTAATTAATTCCATTCCATCATGGTTATCACTATGAAGCTTAGGAAGCATTGTTTGGAAAGATCCTGCATTTAGCATATTCATTAGTGTTGTTTCTATAACATCATCGAAATGATGCCCTAATGCTATTTTATTACAGCCTAGTTTTTCTGCTAATGTATATAATGCTCCTCTTCTCATTTTTGCACATAAATAACAAGGGCTTTTATCTTGGGCATTAGCTATTTCAAATATATTTGTTTCTATAATTGTTGCAGGAATATTTAATATATTTAAGTTTTCCTTAATTTGATTTAGATTACGTTCATTATATCCTGGATTCATAACTAAATATTTAACTTCAAATTCAAAATCAGAATGTCTTAATAGCTCTTGAAAAAGCTTAGCCATTAGCATTGAATCTTTTCCACCAGATATACATACACAAATCTTATCATTAGGCTTAATTAATTCATATTCTTTAACAGCCTTGATAAATGGTGCCCAAAGTCTGCCTCTATAATTTTTAATTATTGTTCTTTCAATTTCTTGATATCTTTCCATTTTTTCACCTACGAAAAAAATTGTATTATAATAATATTATTTTTTCAATAATTTTTTATTTTAAACATTTTCTTGAAAGTAATATTATTCACATTGATATTTTTTTACTAATTTATTTGCTATAACATCATTGATTTCATTAAATGATAATAATTCGTCTACAAATGAAAAACAATTATCATCTAGTTTATTTAAAATTTTATATCTTATATTAATACTATTATCAGGACTAATTTTCCCATATCTATTTAGATATATTAAAAATGAATCTTCTCTCATATCAGAGAATTTTGCAGTAAGTGCTTCTTTAGCTAATATTTTAAATGTTTTATCATCCGCCTGAATAAAATGATGTAATTTAGATCCGAAAAATCCACTATCATTATTTAGTTCTTTTTTTACAAGTTCTAAATCTATTATTTCTTTATTTCTTTCAAATAATTTACATATTATATAAAATCTATTTTCGTCTGATAAAATGTTACAAGAATAAATAAATTTTAAGTAATTTGTTATTTTATCTTCTTTAAAATAACTACATATATCAAATAATGGACTACTAACTGGTGTTGCATAATCTATGATAATATCCATTACTACATCACGTTCATCTTCTGTTAAATTCGAGAAAATATTTCTATCATATTCATATCTTCCAGCAATAATTGACTCATAAAAAAACTGATATAAAAAATCTTTAAATGCTTGGGATGGATTTCCTATTCTTGATTCATAATATTTTTTTATAATAATTGGCTTATTATAAATAGTCTCAATTTTCAATATTTCTTTTTTATCATAAATATTATTAAATCCATAAAATAATATTTCATTTTTGTATGAGTCAAAAAATAAACCATAATACATATCACTTGATATAATGCATTTATCTTCATTTAAAACTAATTTTTTAAATTCTTTAATTTCGTTTTTATCAAAAGAATATTCATAATATGAATTAGAATGATCAAATAAAATCTTTTCCGTTTCTTTTATATTTAAGTCTATAATTTTATAATTGTTTAAACATATAAATGAATATGCAAATGGTCTATCGCTATTTCTATTAAATTTAAAATATTTAAATAAAAAATCTATTATTTCCATATCAATACTCATCCTATCATTATTGTATTTTAATCATACATAATTTGCCTTGAAGCTTATAGCCTATCTTTTCATAACATTTATTAGATGCTAAATAATTAGAATCAGTATATAGCATAGGTGTATATCCTTTTGATTTCGCAAGCATTGTTACCTCATAGACTAAGTTTTCTGCATAATGCATTCTTCTATATTGAGGCTTAGTATAAACAAATGATATAGATGCTAAATCGCCATTAGGAACAAATCTTGTAGATGCTACAAATTCACCATTTTCGTTTTCCCAAAAAAATGTATTTTTAGCTTCTATAAATTCTTTTGCATCATTAGAATAATCATCCTTTTTATCTATTCCTAATTCATTATGAAATAATTTTAAGAAGTTGATAACTTCTTCTTTATCATTATCTACACATAAATGAATATTACCTAATACATTATCTTTTGGCCTTATTGGATTAATACAATCATATGCATACATATTAACTAGAATATTAATATCTATATTGTCTTCCTTTGATCTATTAACGAAATATTCATATAATTCATATTTCAAATTAAATCTATATTTATTATTTAATAATCCTTTGTCCTTAATCAAATTATATACATATTCCATTTTATCTTTAGATACATTATCCTTTGTCCAAATCCAAACAGGATAAGGATTTTCTGTAAAGCAAATTATTATATCCTCATGATTTGATAATAATAAATCACATTTACCATTCATTATTCTATTTAAAACAAAGAATGTATATTTATCATTTTCTAATAATTTATAATCTTTTTCGTTAACAAAATTATCCATGCTTATCACTGCCTATCTAAAATTAAATATATCATAATTGCTAAAACTATGCTATAATTTTTCATAGAAAGAAGTTGTAAAATATGAAATATAATATTAATTTAAAATCACAACTTAATAAAAAAATTTTAAGCCTTATTGCTAGAATGCAATAAGGCTTTCTTTTTTGATAAAACTAGGAGGAAAACAATATGAATAATCAAGAAAAAAGTATGAATTGATAAAATTTGAAGATGGAGATTTTAGTTTAGATGTAAATGTATCACCAAGTGAAAATACTGTTTGGTTAACACAAAAAGATATGGCATTATTATTTAATGTTTCAATTGACAATATCAGTCTACATATTAAAAATATAATAAATGACGGTGAATTAGATCAATCAGTATTCGAGGAATCCTCGATAACTGCTTCTGATGGAAAGAAATATAAAACAAAAATATATAATTTAGATATGATAATATCTGTTGGTTATCGTGTCAAATCAAGACGTGGAATAATATTTAGAAAATGGGCCAATTCAGTTTTAAAGCAGTACTTATTAAATGGTTTTGCAATTAATGCTGAAAGAATTATGGCATATCAATCTAATATATTACAATTAGAAGTTAATGTTATTAATATTGAAAATAGATTAAAGAATTTAGAAATGACTATATATTCTGATAATACTCAAATCATATTTGAAGGAGAAATATTAGAACCTTATACTTTCTTAAGGAAATTATTCTTTTTATCTAGAAATGAAATAACTATTATTGATCAATATGCAGATAAATTTTTGTTATCTATGTTATCTGATTTAAAAGTTAAAATAACTATAATTACTTCTTCTTCATCATATTTAAATAAAGAAATAATAACAGAAAATATTACTATTATCCATAATGATATTATTCATGATAGATTTATTGTTATATATGATTTAGTACATGCAATAGGTTCTTCTTTTAATGATATAGGTAAAAAAGATTTTTTATGATGAAATTAGAAAATATAACTAAAGAAATGATATTACAAGAAAGAAAAAAGGTTTGATAAAAATAAATTACCAAACCTATTGTTAACAAATAAAACATTTTAATATAAAAATGGACACCTCAATATAAGAAAGAATGTCCACAATAAAACATTATCTAATACATTCTATTTAACATACTTCTCGTATGACAATTATTATCTGGGTCGATCATACATTATTTCATCACTTTAACTATTCAAAATAGAATACATCTTCAAATTTCTTATCAAGTGCGATAGCTAATAATAATGCTAATTTAGCTGTTGGTTGATATTGATATGTTTCAATAGAACTAATTGTATTTCTTGACACTCCAACCATATCAGCAAGCTTTTGTTGAGATATACATTTTTCTTTTCTAATAACTACTAAGTTATTTTTTAACACTAATTCTTCTTTCATATTACCAAACCTTTACAAGCTGTAATATCCAAAATAGTAAAAACATAATTGTTAACAATGAATAACATATCGCAACAACAAGCTCATGTTTTTTCTTTAAATTATGGTATTTAACCCAAAAAGCTATGCTTAACATTAATGATATTACCATATTTGGAGCGTGATTGACACTTCCAAATACTATCCCATTTATAATATTTACTATAATTATTCCAAGTATGCCAACAAAATATGAAATATAGGCAGCCTTATATTGAGTATTTAAATCAGCTACATCTATACCCTTATTATCATTTTGAGCTTTCTTTAATATTTCTTCTTTATTCATATAGCTTATTTACTTCTCCTTCCTTATCCTTTGGTTGTTGCAAATGGATTATTCTAGCATTTGGATACATTTTACTAATCTTTTTATCTGCATGCTTAGCAGTTCCACTTCCACTATATAAAACAAATGTTAGTTTCTTATCTTTTAAATTAGTATCACTTAAAATAGTATTTACTGGACAAGCAAATCTACCATTCCAAATTGGAGCACCAATATAGATTTCATCATAACCATCTACATTATTATTATAATTTAATAATTTCGATTTAGCTCCAAGACTAGCTAAAAAACCACCCTTCATCATTTGTAAAAACATATTTTTTCTTAGTTTAAGTTTAGATACTACTTTTCTTATTTCAAAACCTTTTTCTTTCAATGTTTCAGCGACAATATCACCATTACCACTAAAACTGTAATAAATAAACAATTTAGACATAATAACTCTCCTTTGCCAAGTTTACTTTACATTTATTTTATCATTGCCAAGTTTACTTGTCAATAAGAAAGTAATTAAATATAGAATGGTTAAATTAATCCTATCGTCCCTAGATGCCATCATAATAATATTTAAATACAAAAAATGATAAGCTTTTTAAATTCAATTACATCTTCTTTTCTTAATTTAATTAATTTCATGTTTACTCCTCAAATAAAAAAAAGCCCGAAATAATGGTATTAACCAAACATTCCGAGCTCACTCGACACCTAATCAACTATCGTGCTACGGCACTAGTTCTCCGGTGACCATTTTATTAATTTATTAGCTATGATGATGTTCTCCACTGTGTGAGCATGAATGCATAGCATTTGGATTCCCAACTAATTTTTTATCCTTAAAAGCCTTAATAACGTCTTTAACATCACCATATGCACCAGGTATTAGTTTTAAACCTGATGATTCAACAGCCTCAACGCCATGAGATCCAATGCCACCACATATTAACACTGAAACTCCAAGTGACTTTAGATATGGTGCTAAATCATGATGAGAAAATCCACCATTATCTATAATTCTTTCTTCATTAGTTTCTTCATTAAATAAGTAAAAATACTCAGTTCTTCCAAAGTGCTGGAATACAGAATTTGTTTCTTTATCATAAGTAATTGCTATCATAATATCTTCCCTTCAAATAAAATTATATACAAATTATATCACATAAACAACTATATTACTAATCGAATTGTAATTAATCTGTCACGCTTGCATTGGTTTAACCGACTTAAATGGTCCAAAATAAGAAAAATACCAAAAATCGATATAGATTAATCAATAACTGGTGCTTATTCTTTTATACTATTTCGAAATAATGGTTTAAATACGCTACTTTTCTTATTTTATATAATAAAAGCCTTGACACTATTGTATCAAAGCTATTATTCTTAGATGAATATTTCAATTTGAAAATATACAATTTGTGAACCCTTAGAGAGTTTTATTCACTCCAATGTTCATAAATCCATTCTAAAACTCCAATTATTAACAGTTCTATCTTTATATTTAAGAGTTTCTTCTTTAATTAGTGAAAAACCATTATTAGAATAAAAATTAATATTCTGACTTGCATTAGTTGTAACAGTGATAAGTTTACCATTTTTTTCTTTAACAAAAGGAATTAAAAAATTATTTATTGCATCTGAACCAACACCTAAGCCTTGATATTTTGGATCTACCACTAAAAAATATAAATGAAAGCGAGGTTCTTTAATACTTTTAACAACATTTTCTGTTTCATCAGAAAGTTTAAGATACTTTAATGCATTAAACAATCCAAGCTTCAATATAGGTTTTATACCACCACATAAAACATAATCTAAAAATCCTACAGGCTTATCAGTAGGTGCATCTATAATGACTAAATCAATAACATTACCATTATTTATACCAATATAACATTCATTTTTTCTAATTGTTGCTTTAAACAAAGATTTCATAAAAGAGTTATAAAATTTATGAAATTTTTCTTCTGTTTTAAAATCATTCTTAACTATTTCAAAAAGAGGATAATTTTCAAATGCTTTAACAAAAATATTTATAACTTCATCTTCGTAGGATGAATTATATTTTTTATATTCAATTGAATTAATTATATTGTTTTCCATAGTTAATCATCCTAATTGTAAAAAATGTGACTTGCAAGCAACATCAATCAATTAAATATTTTATATTAACGAATAAAATTTGTAAATGTTATTTCTTCTTGTTTTGGAAGTTTAATTCCTGTTTTTTTACCTACTTCTTGGCATTTTAAATAATAAGCCAATTTTTTAAGTTACATATAGTTTGAGAAAAAACATAAAAAATAGTGATTTTTACAAATAAATCGCTATTTTTTTCTCAAGTCGCTATCATCACGGAAATTAAATAACCGAGGATTCTAACTTCTATTTCCCTCGATTTGAACTACCGAGGATTTCTCAGTTGTTGAATCATCTAATTCATTTTCAGCAATAATATTCTTTATATGTAGCCCAATTCTTATCTTTTTTAAATAATAACAAATTAGGATTTTTACCTTCTTCTTCGTATGTACATACTAAGATATAATCAGCATTGGCAACAACACCATAACAGAATTTATCACTTTCAAGTTGTGTTCCTAAATATGTTATTTGATCATTTAAAAATTTTGCTTTAATTCCGCTTGGAAGTGGATATTCTAAATTTACATAAGAACCTATTAATGCATTTAAGCTTTCAACTTTAGGCATTCCTTTAATATGTAAATCATTTATTTCTTCTATAAGTTCTTTGTTTCCTTTTTGAAGTACATCAGATATATAAAAATGTATATGTTAAATCCTCCGTATTAATCTTTTTATAGCTGCATTCATAGCCTTATTTAATATAAATTAATTTCATAATTATTAATATTTTTATGATTTTTTAAAAAAGAAAAATAAAAAATATAGCCTACTATAGTTGTTATTATTTCTGTTATTGGATAAACCATCCAAAACCAATAAAG
>JAFSWG010000022.1 GCA_017444645.1 Acholeplasmatales bacterium
TAATATCATCTAAATCCTTTGGTGCGATATAATCCATATTTAATACTACACCAGGAACATTACAGTTTCTCTTATTCTTTAATTTACGATCATTTTGTGCTTCACAAACTAATTCTTTATTCTTTTCATCCTTTTCGATAACCTTTAATGTTAATAGACCATCTTCGATTAAGATTCTTCCACCAACATGGATATCGTCATATAAACCTGGATAAGAGATAGCAATCTTAGTAGCATCTCCTAAGAAAGAATAATCCATAGTGATTCTGATGATATCACCAGTATGAATCATAACTGGTTCATCATTCTTTAAGTAACCTGTTCTAATTTCAGGTCCCTTTGTATCAAGAGCCATACCAACATTCCAGCCCTTTTCAGCATTTAATGCCTTTACGTTTCTGATACGGAATCCTTGTTCATCATGATCACCATGAGATAAGTTCATTCTCATAACGTTCATTCCAGCAGTTCCGATTAATTTCTCTAAGCAATCTTTTTGCTCACTAGCAGGTCCAATAGTACAAACAAGTTTTGTCTTCTTCATTTTAAATTTCCTCCATAATTATTTTTTAAGATATTTTTTGAACTAATTTATTTAACTCAACGTTTGGTTCAGTAACCATTGTAAGAGCTTCTTCAATTGGTGTTGCTTTTAACTTTCCATCAACAACTCCAACTGCTACACCTGATATTCCTTCTTGTAAAAGGTCTACAGCATATTTTCCAAGTCTTGCAGCAAGTAATCTATCCTCAGGAGTTGGGTTACCTCCACGTTGGACATATCCTAATATAGTAGCTCTGCATTCATAACCTGAATATTCTTCAACCTCTTTAGCAAGCTGATAAACATCAGTAAGATTCTCTGAAATGACAACAATGGCGTGTCTTCTTCCGTTAAGTCTGTTTTCCTTTAATGACTTAAGTAATTTTTCTTTATCAAGTCCTGTTTCATTTGTAATGATATACTCAGCACCACAACATATACCTGAATATAGTGCTAAATCACCACAATGTCTTCCCATTACCTCGATAATAGAACATCTTTGATGAGATGATGATGTATCTCTTAATTTATCAATTGCTTCACATGCTGTATTAAGAGCAGTTGAAAAACCAATTGTATAATCACTAGATGCAATATCATTATCAATAGTACCAGGAACACCAATTGTTTTGATTCCCATCTCATGAAGACGTAAGGCACCTGTATAAGTACCATCTCCACCAATACATACTAATGCATCAATATCATACTTTTTTAATTTATCAACGGCAAGCTTTCTTACAGTTTCATACTTGAATTCAGGAAGTCTTGCAGTACCTAATATAGTACCACCTTTTGATAATATTTCTGATACATCTTTTCTGGTAAACTCCACAAGCTTACCCTCAATCAATCCTCTATATCCATCATAGATACCGAATACTTGATCACCTGAGGCTAAAGCTGCACGAACTACTGCACGGATGCAGGCATTCATTCCTGGAGCGTCACCGCCTGAAGTTAGGACACCAATTCTCATAAAATCATCACTCCTAAAAAATCACTCCGTATCATATTATAACACAAAAAGTCAAGGTATCAAGTTATTTTATTATTATGTTTAATAATAATGTTATCGGGCTCAATTTTCTTATTTTATGAAAAGGCTTTACAAAGTCTAAAAGCCTGTAAGTCCTTGACTTTAAAATACAATTAAATTAAAATTAGATTATACAAAGACTATAAGTCTTAAAAACGCATATTAAGGAGAATTACATATGAACAAATTAAAAGGTGCAGCTATTATTGGTCAATCAGGAGGACCAACATCAGTTATTAACGCTTCTGCTGCAGGTGTATTTATTGAAGCATTAAAACAAGAAAATATTACTCGTGTATATGGTGCATGCCATGGTATTAAGGGTATATTAAATGAAGAATTCTTTGATATCAATCAAGAAGATATTAAAGAGCTTGAATTATTAAAAACTACTCCATCATCTTCAATTGGATCAGTTAGATACAAATTAAAAGATTTAAAGCAAGATGATTCTGAATACAAGAAATTATTAGAAGTATTCAAAAAGTATAACATTAGATATTTCTTCTACAATGGTGGAAATGATTCAATGGATACTTGTAACAAGGTATCTAAATTCTTCAAGGATTCAGGATATGAATGCTTCTGTATGGGAGTACCTAAAACAATTGATAACGACTTAGCAGTTACAGATCACTGTCCAGGTTATGCAAGTGCTGCAAAATATGTTGCAACATCATTCATGGAATTAAAGTGCGATGCTACAGTTTACGATACACCAATGGTATCTGTAGTTGAAGTTATGGGTAGAAATGCTGGTTGGTTAACTGCTGCTGCTCAACTTGCAGTATACAAAGGATGTGGACCAGATTTAATCTACTTACCTGAAATTCCATTTGATCTAGATAAATTCTATGCAGATGTTGAAAAGAAATATAAAGAAAATAATGGTAAGGTTATTATTGCAGTATCTGAAGGTGTTAAGACTAAAGAAGGTAAATATGTACCTGAATTAGTTGCCGATGTTGCAGTTGACGCATTTGGTCATAAACAAATGGGTGGTACTGCTTCTGTATTAGCTGATTTATTAAAGAATAGATTAAATGTTAAAGTTAGACCTATCGAATTCTCATTATTACAACGCTGTGCACAACATCTAGCTTCTGCTATCGATGTTGAAGAAGCATTCAACGCTGGTGTCGAAGCTGTTAAAGCTGCATGCGAAGGTGTAACTGACTATATGATTGGTTTCAAGAGAGTTATGAAGAATGGTAAATACACTTGTGAATATATTAGAATTCCTCTTGAAGAAGTTGCAAATGCTGAAAAGAAAGTTCCACTTGATTGGATTACAAAAGATGGTACAGGCTTAACTCAAGCTTATGTTGATTATGCATTACCTCTAATTCAAGGCGACTGTAAAGCTCCACTTGAAGATGGCTTACCAAGATTTGCAAAATTAAAGAAAGTATTTGTAGAAAAAAAATAATTTAATTTCCTATTTTCCTTTCTATTATTGAAAAAGGGGATTGGTGTTACGCCAATCCTCTTTTTCGTTTTTAATAATTATATTTTTTCTTATTTACAATTAAAAATATTATTGATATTAAAAGTGATGCTACTTCTGTTACTGGTCTAGCTAACCATATACCTACATTACCAAATATAAGTGGTAATATTAAAACAAATGCTATTTGGAATACTAGTGTTCTTAATAAAGATATAATTGCTGAAACTGTACCATTATTTAATGCTGTAAAGAATGATGAAATAAATATTGCAAATCCTGTAATTACATAAGCTGTTGAGAATATTCTCATCGCTTCTGTTGATATATTTAACAATTCTTCATTTCCATTTGCGAATATACTTGAGAATAACCTAGCACTTAATTCACTTACTACTGTCATAATAATTCCAGTGATAATGATAATAATTAGACTCTTCTTTAATACATTTTTCAATTCTTGTGAATTATTAGCACCATAATTATATCCAATAACTGGTGATATACCTGTTGAATATCCAATGAATATCGCAACAAATATAAATGAAACATACATTATTATTCCATATGCTGATACACCGTTTTCACCTAATAATTTAAGTAATTGAATATTATATACAATTGCTACAACATTAAATGAAATATTATTAACAAATTCACTTAAGCCATTATATAAGCTTTTTAATATAATTTTTGCACTAAATTTAGTTTTACCTAAATGAATAATCAAATCTTTTTTAAATCCAAAATAAAGAATTGAATATATAGAAGTAACTAAATATCCTGATACTGTAGCTAAGGCAGCTCCTACTACTCCCCATTTAAATACACCAATAAATAAAGCATCAAAAATAATATTAGTAATACCACCAGCCAAAGTAACAAAGAATCCCATCTTAGATTTTTCAGCAACTAAGAAAAATGAAGAGAATAAATTTTGAAGCATAAAGAATACTGAAAAGCCAATTAGTATTCTTCCATATAATATAGCTTCTGTTACCATTTCTTCACTTGTATTAGTATTAATACTTCCCATCGCTCTAACAATTGGTGCTATTAAGAATACAAAAGCTAGTGAAACAACAAGACCTATTACTACTGTTGCATAAGTTATTAATGAAAAAGCTTGATTAGCTTTTTCCCCGTTCTTTTCACCAAGCAATTTAGCGACATATGCCATGCCACCGCTTCCTAACATAAATCCAATTGTTCCAACTATCATAATAAATGGTGCAACTAAATTTACTGCAGCAAATGAACTTTCATTTGCAAAATTAGAAATAAATATACCATCTACAATTGAATACAATGATGTAAATATCATCATTACAATTGGAAATATTGTTATTTTAAATATCTTTTTATATGTAAAATGATCACTTAAATGTATTGCCATATATACCGCCTAAAATATAAAAAGGATAAGACAACTAGTATTTCAACTAGTCATCTTATCCAGCTTGTCATTTCTAACGAATAACTCACCCTCCGATGAACGTTGTTATTCTAACACAAGAAAAATTAATAGTCAACTATTTTAAAATATTCAAATAATTTACTACACTATGAGCTGCAACATTACCTTCACCTACTGCCTTAGCGTATTGGTAAGGTCTTCCTGTACAATCTCCACATGCGAAAACACCATTTAAATTAGTTTTCATATTTCTATCAACTACAATATGTCCCTCAACTGCTTCTAAGCCTGGAACTAATACTGCAGGTGATATAGATGCCTTTAACATAAATATACCATCTGATTCAATAATAGAATCTTTCAAATGTAATTTCATCTTCTTATTTTCTTTAGTAATCTTATTAGGCATTCCTTTTAATATTTCAACATTAGTAAGATTCATATCTATATCTTTATATAAACCAATATAATTAACCTTAGAAGCTAAAGAAGCTAAGTATTTAGCTTCATGTTCAAATTCTTTTGATGAAGCTACTACAGTAATTTCTTTACCTTTATATAAAAATCCATCACATGTAGCACAATATGATACACCTTGTCCTAATAATTCTATTTCACCTTCTACTGGCTTAATAGTTTCTACACCTAAACCTAAAATAATAGATTTAGCTTCGTATGTATCTTGCCCACAAAGTATAGCATAATGTGTAGATAAATCATATACTCCAGTTACCTGACGCTCTAATATTTCAATACCCATATCATTTATTTGTTTAATAAATGCTTCTTTCATTTCTTTACCAGAAACACTAGATAATCCTGGATAATTTCTTATTTTTTCAGCACTATTAATTTTATATGACAAGTTCTTAGGACCTATCCATAAAAAGTCTTTATTTAACTGTTTTAGTGTTAATGCAGCTGATATACCTGCCGCACCTGTACCAATAATTATCACATCATGCATAATAGCACCTCCAAATTGTCTTTATTATACTATTTTTTTTATTTATTTAAAAGATTTTCAATCTTAGATTTTACATCTGTCATCTTATCTACTGGTTCAAATCTTTCAACTAAATTTCCTTCTCTATCAATTAAGAATTTTGTAAAATTCCATCTAACTTCATTATCTTTTGCCTTACTTAGCTTATTGATTAAGCCCATCTTTAATCCTTTTCCTTTATATGGAGCATTATCAGTTAAATATCTAAATAAATCACATTTATTTTCTCCAATTACTTCTACCTTCTTAAATCTTTTAAAAGTAGTATCATATTTTAAAGAACAAAATTGATTGATTTCAGCATCTGTTCCTTTTGCTTGTTCAGCAAATTGGTTACAAGGGAAATCTAGGATTTCAAAGCCTTTATCCTTTAATTCTCTATAAATAGCTTCAAGCTCTTTATATTGTGGTGTAAATCCACAACCTGTTGCTGTATTAACGATTAATAATACCTTTCCTTCATATTCCTTTAAATCTTGTTTAGATCCATCTTGATTTAATACTTCAATTCCATAAAATTTTTCATTCATAATTATATTCTCCTCGTATTACTTTAATAATTCCTTTACTTTATTTTCTGGAATAAATCCTACATTCTTATTTTTTAATTTACCATCTTCAAATACTAATAGTGTAGGTATTGCTTCTACACCAAATTTGTAAGCAACATCTTCATTATCGTCAATGTTAACCTTTACTACTGTTACATCTGTTAAATCTTCAGATACCTTATCTACAATAGGTGATAACATTTTACATGGTCCACACCATACTGCCCAAATATCTACTAATACCTTTTTATTATTATTAACTACTTCGTTTAATTCATTTAATCCATTAATTTCTTTAACCATATTACTATTCCTCCAAATTAGATTGTATGCAATTTGTTATTGCAATTACATTGTATACAATTTATTTTAAAATGTCAATACTTTTTTTAAAAAAAATTAAAAAAGCTCCTGAGAGCTTTTAAATTATCCTAATATTTCTTTTTTCTTTGCATCGAATTCTTCTTTTGTAATAACATTCTTATCTAATAACTCTTTATATTTTAAAAGTACATCCAAGTTAGAAATATCTTTAGAATTTGACTTTACAGGATTTTTTAATTCATTAATTTCATTTTCTAAAATTGATATTTCTTCACTAAGCTTTTCTATAGCATATGGAGCTTTTTTCTTTTTTACAAAAAAGACAATCGTAACAACAATCATTAAGTTATTAACTATAATTAATAATGCAATTAATACAATATTGAAATATAAATTCTGGAAATTCATGATATTTAAAACCAATAATCCCAAAAATAAAATATCCAATAAAATCCAACTAAATAATAAATATGGATATCTATTGTCATTATTAATACTTATGTACTGATTTAGTTCTTCTCTTTTTCTTCTTAATTTTTCTTTCTTCTCAGCTATTGTCATTAGATCACTTCCAATGTATATTAATTGTTATTATTTAAATTATTTAATATCTTATATAAAACCTTATACAATAACATAGCTTCTTCGTTAGATAATTGAATACAAGAACCCATACTTTCAGGAACTGATAAAGCTTTATCTCTTAATTCCATACCTTTATCTGTAATAGTGATTTCTAGATTTCTTTCATCACTATCATTTCTTTTTCTTTCAATAAAGCCTTTATCTTCTAATTTTTTTAATAATGGAGTTAATGTTCCTGAATCTAAATAAATATATTCACCTAGCTTCTTAACATTCATTGATTTATGTTCCCACATAACCATCATACATATATATTGTGTATATGTTAAATCTAGTTTATCTAAAAATGGTTTATATTTTCTTGTTATTTCCTTAGCTGCCGCATATAAAGGAAAACATAATTGATTTTCTAATTTTAAAGAATCATACTTATCCATGCTTTTATTAATACCTCAACAATGTTATTATATCAAAATCTATTGTATAAAATCAAATTATAAAAACACTTTTATTGAAAAAAGGATTTGACAGTTAAGTCAAATCCCTATTTTTTAATAATTTTCAGCATTAATTTCAAAATATGCTTGAGGATGATTGCAGACAGGACATACGTCTGGTGCTTTTGTTCCTACTACAATATGACCACAATTTCTGCATTCCCATACTTTTACTTCAGATTTAGAGAATACTTCTTGTGCTTCTACATTGTGAAGTAAAGCTCTATATCTTTCTTCATGGTGCTTTTCTATTTCTGCAACAGCTCTAAATTTTTTAGCTAATTCTATGAAGCCTTCAGCTTCAGCAGTTTTAGCAAATCCTTCATACATATCAGTCCATTCATAATTCTCGCCATTAGCGGCCTCTTCTAAATTTTCAGCTGTATTTCCAATACCATTTAATTCTTTAAACCACATTTTAGCATGTTCCTTTTCATTATCTGCAGTTTTTAAAAATAATGCTGATATTTGTTCATAGCCTTCTTTTTTAGCAACACTTGCAAAATATGTATATTTGTTTCTTGCTTGAGATTCACCAGCAAATGCGGCCTCTAGATTCTTTTCAGTTTGAGTACCAGCATATTTATTAGTTTTAACATCTTCTTTAATCTCAACTAATTTATCACCTTTTGCTTTACACTTTGGACAAATTGGTTCTTGTCCATCTTCTACTTCAAATACTTCACCACAAATTAAACATTTAAATTTTCTCATTTTTTCGCTCCTTTTTAATTAAATAACGTTTACTTATATTTAGATTATAACATGCAAAAAAAGTGCTTTTCAACAATAATCGAATTCATTAGAAGATAATAGACAAATTATGAAAAACAGTATTAAAAAAGACACCCAAGGGTGCCTTTATTCATTATCACTCAATACTTTTTTAACTTCTTTTGATTTTAAATTAGTATGATAAAAATCTTTCATACTACATCCGGCTCTACCTCCACCTGCACACGCACATGCGCAAGCACAAGCACAGGCACAACCTCTACCACCACTGTGGTGACTTCCACTGCCTACATTTGTTGGCGGATTAATTGGAGTTCCAATTTTTGAGACTCCTCCGTTATGATATCTTCTTCTTGTTCCACCAAAAAACCACCAATAGTGATAATAGTCTGGTCCATAAAACCCTCTTTCAGCTTTATAAGGATCTCTTGTTAGTTTATTATATAACACAACAAATAAAATAACTAATACTATTCCACAAAGTAATAATAATGGTACTAGCCAAGGATATTTTTCATACTCACTTGTATAAGTCTTATTAGGATCTATTGTTTCAAATACTTCTTTTAAATAAGACACATTTACAGTTAAATAATCACCGTATCCTAAAGGTGATTCTAATTGATAATAACCATCAATTATTGGTGATTGAATAGATGATTCTAAGAAATTATTAACATTTGTAGCATTCCATCTTAATATACACTTTGTTACTTTAATGTCATGAAAATAACCAGGATTATAATTATAATAAATATAATTTTTCTCTCCTTCAGTTGATACAACATCTCTTATTTGATACATATAAGACTGATTGTATATGAAACTAAAATCTACTGTTTGATTTTTATAATATTTTCTATCAAAATCTATTCTAATAAATGATCCATTATCTGAAGAATATTTAATCTTTCTAATAGTAGATGTTAAAGGCTTTATATTTTCAGCATGAAAATTAGGAATACCTATTTTAACCCAAGATAATGGTCCTTCACTAGTATCATTTAAAACAGTCCATGTAATATCAATTCTTATATCTAGTGAGCCATCAGTAAAATTAGGATCTACAGTTATAACATATGAATCAATTCTATCCAAATCATCAGATTTAGCTTCTGTTTTATTAATAAATGAAAATAATAATACAAAAGCTAATAAAAATAATAACATTAACTTATTAATTATTCTTTTCATTTTCAAGCTCCTTTTCATTTAATGGACATCCAGATTTTAATTTGGAAATATTTTTTCTAAATAATGTAGTTTCTTTATCATTCCATATAGAACTAAATTTATCATTTAAAAGATTTCCAAATGATTTACCATCTAACCAGCTTTGACAAGGTATTAAATCACCACTTGGAGATATAGCCATATTAGATAGGGTCGCACCACACATTGGTGGATTCATATTATATTCTTTAAAGAATTCATCTTCTATCCATCCTGGAGATGTAAATTTAATATCTAAATCATTTTCTCTACAATATCTTATTGCTTCAACTAATATTTCTTTTAATTCTTCTTTAGATAATCTACCTTTAATATTTTCTTTATTAGTTGCATTACCTGTTAATATTAATCCAGAACATGTAAAATATCTAATACCAAATTCTTTATTCGCATATTTAATAGTTTCTAAATAATCTCTATTTAAATCACAAAGTGGAGTATTTATACTAACTAATAATTTTGCTTCAATTGCATTTTTAATACCTTTACATGTCTTATCAAAGCCATTGGCACCTACTAAGATATTATGAATCTCCTTTTTATGTGAATAGAATGTTACTTGTACTGCATCTAGACTTGCATCATATAAATCATTACATAATGATTTTGATAATAATTGACCATTGGTATTTAATCTTGTTACAAACCAAGATGAATATTTAACTAATTCAACTAAATCATTTCTTAATGTAGGTTCACCACCTGTAAAAGTTATTTGTGGTATTCTTGCTTCCTTTAGCTTATCTATTATATTCTTCCATTCATCAGTAGATAATTCTTTTTCTTTACCCTTAGGTTGATTTGCTGCATAACAATTTAAACATTTTTGATTACAGCCCCAATTACCATTTTTCTCCATAGATGAGATTAATAAATCCATTCTATGAGGTGCTGACATATATTTAGAATAATCCTTTAGTGATAAATAACCAATTTCAGTTTTAACTGGTTCGTTTTTAGCAACATGTAATAATATATCTATTATTTCATTTAAGTCATCTACAAACATCTTTCTATCTGTCTTAGGATATATTTCTTTCATTGTTTTAGAAACAATATTAACTGCATCTTTTATATCATTATTAGATATATTCTTTCCTTCATATTTATTTATTTCATTTATAAATTCACGAAGTAAAATAGCCCATCCCATACAAATAGGTAATAAATTTTCTCCATTTAAAATTACTACCCATGGAATACCAGGCTTTATCTTTTTAGGTGGAACTAAAAAGATTCTTACAACTCCTGGTCCATATGGATCAAATGTAACATGGGATACTTCATTAATATTTTTTAAATATTCCTTTAATTTACTCATTGTATACCCCCCCAAAACAAAAATATTATATCATGAAAAAAATAAAAGCACTGAATATTCAGTGCATTTTGTCAAACTGGCGCGTCCAGGAGGACTCGAACCCCCAACCTTTTGATCCGTAGTCAAACGATCTATCCAATTGATCTATGAACGCATATATAAGTGGCGGTCCGGACGAGACTCGAACTCGCGACCTCCTACGTGACAGGCAGGCATTCTAACCAACTGAACTACCGGACCACTTATTACGCTTGTTTATTTTATCACACTAAATATCATAATTCAACTATTTTTTTTGAAAAATGAGCTCCACTTTTAAAGTGGAGCAAATTTATTCAATTATTTCTTTGATTCTTTTACTTCTAGGCTTTCTTTTATTGTTGTAGCAAGTGTTGCAACATTTTGAAGTTCAGAAGGAACAATTATCTTAGTAGAATTACCATTAGCTAAATCTTTTAATGCTTCATATCCTCTTAATGTTAGTACTTCAGGAGATACTGAAGCCTCCTTTAATGATTTTAAACCTTCAGCTTCTGCTTGTTTTACCTTTAAGATAGCTTCAGCTTGAGCTTCAGCCTTTAATACTGTTGCTTGCTTATCGGCATCAGCCTTTAAGATTTGAGATTCCTTTTGACCTTCAGCAAGTAAGATTTGAGATTTCTTTTCACCTTCTGCAAGTAAAATCTTTTCACGACGCTCACGTTCAGCTCTCATTTGACGCTCCATTGCTTCTTGGATATCTCTTGGTGGAATAATATTTTTAACTTCTACTCTGTTTACTTTAATTCCCCATGGGTCTGTAGCTTCATCTAGAATTGATCTCATTCTTGAATTAATAATATCACGGCTTGTTAAAGTTTCATCTAGGTCTAATTCACCAATAATATTTCTTAGTGTAGTCGCACTTAAATTTTCAATTGCTGATAATGGATTTTCTACTCCATAAGCATAAAGCTTTGGATCTGTAACTTGGAAGAATACTACTGTATCAATATCCATCTTAACATTATCTTTTGTAATTACAGGTTGTGGAGCAAAATCCTTTACTTGCTCTTTCATTGAAATTACATAAGCTACCTTATCAATGAATGGGAATAAGAACTTAACACCTACACCCCATACCTTATGGAATGCACCTAAACGTTCAACTACATATTTATTTGTTTGTCTAACAATTCTAATTCTTGAAATTAAATAAATTAAAATTAATACTGCAATTATTGAAATAACAACAATTGCTACTACTGTTCCTGTGTTTTCTGCTAAAAACATAATCTACTCTCTCCTTATATCTTTTTAATAACTAATCTGTTTCCTTTTATAGCAACTACTTCAACTACTATATCCTTTTCAATAGTCTCATCACTATCTTCCATTAATATGGCTGTATATACTATACCATTTAATTTTACTTCGCCGCCATCGAATTTAGTAACATCAGTAATTGTTTTAACTTTTTGTCCTACATAATCATCGCTATTAGTTTTTCTTTCATTTCTGTCTAATATTTTTTTAACCAATGGTCTTGTCGCAAGTAATGCAATTGCACTGACTGCTACAAACACGATTAGTTGTACCCACCACTCTGTGAATCCAGAAATACATACACAAACTAAAGCACCAAGTCCAAACCAAATAGATACTAAATCTTGGGTTATAGCTTCAAGTATAAATGATAGCACAAATACGCCAAGCCAAATCCAAATCATATATTCTTGCATACTATCTTCCCTCCATATCAATGATTATTGCTTTTTTAGAATCATCATATATTGCATCGAATTGAATACTTTTTTCTTTATTGACATCTAATTTAAAGGATTCTGTAATAAATTTAATCAGATCCTTAGATGCAATACGCACATATGATTTTGATACAGATAATGGTAATAATGATGTTTCATTAATTTCACCACTTAATACATAATCCTTATTCAGCATAAAGACATATATTTTTTTATCATCCTTATCTATACCTACTCTAACCTTATATGCATTACTGAAGTATTTAATTAGCTTTGAGTTAAACAATATATGCCTATCATAAATTGTTGCTACGCCTTTTTTGTCATTTGTATCAAAAAATTCAAGCATCTTAATCACCTCACAACTATATTATATACATAAATTTTCAAATAATCAACAATTATTCACAAATATTCACAAAAATATTTAAAAATAAAAGAGAGGGATTTCCTCTCTTATTTAACAATGAATGATTTAGTATCATCAAAATCTATTAAATGATCCTTATATAAACCACCATAAGCTCTTTTGAATGCTTTTCTAGACATCTTTAAATATTTAAATACATCTTCTGATGAAGATTTAGCAGTTAAAGGCATTAAACCACCATGATTTCTCATGTAGTCTAATATTAATTCTCTATCAGTATCCATTAATATTTCTTTATGTTGATTTAATGTACCATAATACTCTTCATCTAATTCTTTAGTAATTGTTACTACTACTGGCATACCTAAACGATGCTTACCTCTCAATTGAGTTTCTGGTACATATACATACATAAAATCATTTGTAACTAAAGAAATACCCTTTTCTGCAATTTTACAGACATGAGCATTTACTTGTTCTTGTTCTAAATAAGTAACCTTTTTATGTAATGATATAATATCAAATCTATTTAGTGGTTTACCAATTAATGAATTCTTCTTTATTTTTAATCTAATTAATAATAAATCATCAACCTGTGGCCATAATTCTTCGTCATATGGCAAATTATCTTTTGATATCAATATATCTTTTGGAGTATTAATATTAACAAATACACCTACCCCAGAAATAATATCAACAATTTTCGCAAATCCCGCATCATAAATAGTTGCTGTAGGTGTAATTTCAGTTGCTGTTGGTCTTTCTTTCTTATCTGCATATATAAATACTTTTATTTCTTCATTATCTTTATGCTCAGATGTACTTTGAGAGAAATGTAATAAAACTTCTTCTTTGCCATCTGTTAGCATATATCCTAAATCTGATTTTCTTACTACAGTTAAATTGTTATATTCGCCAAGATTTATCAATTTCTATCACCATCCTTATAATTTCTATCTGTTTGCTTCAAATACATTTCCTTTTTCTCTTTAGAGAAATTTCTATTTTTTTTGAAGTCATTAGTTTCGTACTTCTTGATTAGATCCTTCTCCTTTTGAGTCAGTTCCTTCTTCATCTTCTATTATTTCCTCCTTAAATGGCTTTAAACCATAATTAGAACACATTTCTTCAATAATTCTTTCAATATTAGTTATAGTAGATGAATATTCTGCTTTTCCAATCTGAAAACATATTTCTATGAATCTTCCATCTTTATCATATAAATAAAGAATTTTCATAAAACTTTTATCTATATATCTATATTCTTTAAATCTTTTTGCGCTTAGTTCAAAATCCATTGAAGGCTGAAGTTTTTTAAAAAATCTACTAAGTTTTTGAAAATATAGTATTCCATCTTTAAATGACATGATGAATTCTGAATAACCATCATTATATATCTTTCCAGTATTAAATCTTAAAAATATAAAACAAGGTTTTCTTCCCTTTAGAGTATGATTTTTTCTCATTTCAAGTAAATATTCTTGTCGATTCATTCTGTAAGATACTCCTTTAATCTCCAAAATTATATCACATTTTTCACAAAACACAAACAAATAAGCACAAAATAGGCTAGATGGTTGACTATGTTTTTATTAAGTGATAACATAAAGCCATAAGAAAACTACTTATAAAAATAATCTCTCCCAAAAATAGAAAAGGGCCATCGCAAGATGGCTCTTTTCCCTTTTTATTACTTTTTAGTTGTAAATTCTTTTCTTTCTTGTAAACCTTTATTGTATAAAGTATTACCTTTATCATTAGTTGAATAATAGAATTGAATTGCAATTGCATAATCGTGTTCAGCGATAAGATTTGCTACACCAAATGAGAATGATGTATTCTTTGCTTTTTCATAATATTCACCTTTTTCAACCTCAGCACCAACTTTGAATTCAGCAAGTACATATTCTGCACCTGATTTAGTGAAATATTCTTTTCCTTCTTGGAATTGAGTATCAGCTGTTAATAAGTAAGTATCTACTGTGCTAATTGTATAACCTAATTCACCACTTTTAATTGTTGAAGTACTTGTAACAAGTTCATCATTTAAAACATTATAAGTACGATCAACATATCCTTGAATACTTACTGCTTCACTTCCTTTAATATGTTTAACAGCATCATTATATTTTGTCATATCAATTAATAAAATATTATAATCGCTTGTATATTTATATTTAGTTGTTTGTTCTGTATCGTCACCTGTACTCTTTCCTACACTAGATAAAATTACATAATTAGATCTATCAATAGAGAAAGAAACGATTGCTTCTGTAGCTTTAACATCGCTAACTTCTACTGTTGATTGTGGAGTTGAAACAATTTGGTACTCAGAATAATTAGTAACTGAGCTTACCGCACCACTAATTAATCCTAAAGGGACTAATATAGCAGCAAATATAACAACAATAAAAATTATTGTCTTTTTTAATGTCATATTAAAAATCCCTCCATTCTTTTAATTAGCTATCATACTTATAATATTTATTATAAATAAAATATTAATTAAAGTCAAATATATCTATAAATGATAAAATGGAGCAAGATGCTCCATTTTTATTATTTAATATATTATTCTGGCTTTTTACCAACATATTTAGTTGCTGGACGTACGATTTTATTGCTGTATAATAAATTCTCAATATCATGGCTAATCCAACCAACTAATCTTGCTGCAGCAAAGATTGGAATAAATAAATCTCTTGGAATGTCTAGCATTTCATAAATTAATCCTGAATAGAAATCGACATTACAGCAACATTTCATTCCTTTTCTTTCTTCTAATGTTTTTACAGCAAGTGTTTCAAAACGATGATAGAATTCAAATTTCTTTGGATCTTTTTCTTTTGATAATTTCTCTGCTTTTTCTCTTAATAAAACAGCTCTTGGATCAGATAATGTATAGATAGCATGACCTATACCATAAATTAAACCTGAATTATCATTGTATTTCTTATCTAATATCTTATTAATTACTGAAACAATTTGTTCATCTGTTGCGTCAAGGCCAATGTCAGATATAACATTTTTCATCATATCTAGTACTGCCATATTAGCACCACCATGACGTGGTCCCTTTAAAGATGCCATTGAAGCTGATAACATTGAATAGATATCTGTTAATGTAGATGAAACTACTGTACCAACAAAGGCACTATTATTTCCTCCACCATGGTCTGCATGAACAATTAAACACATATCTAATGTTTTTGCTTCTAGGTCAGTAAATTTACCATCATTTCTTGATAAATATAATAAGTTTTCTGCAAAAGAATATTCTTTTTTAGGATAATGAATATGTAATGAATCATGATCTAGGTAGTGTGTCTTAGTTTGTAATGAATAGCTTACTATTGCTGGCATTTTAGCAATTAAAGATATTCCTTTTTTAATTAATTCAAAGCCTGAAATATTATCAGGATCTTCATCAAATGAATATAAAGATAATATACATCTTGAAATATGATTCATTAATGATTTTGATGGATTCTTTAAAATAATATTTTCAAGGAATCCTTCTGGTAAATCATATTGATCACTTAAAATACCCTTAAATACTTTTGATTCTGATTTTGTAGGATAATGTCCAAATAACAATAAGAAACATGTATTTTCATAACCAAAATCATTTCCAGCAAGACGAGCTACTTCACTTACATCTATTCCACGATAATATAGATTACCTTCTTTTGGCTTTTTAACATTGTCATCTACAATATATCCAGATACTTCAGCAACCCTAGTTAAGCCTACTAATACACCTGTACCATTATTATTTCTTAAGCCACGCTTAACATCATATTTATCATATAAATTACAATCTATTGCTTCTTCATTCAATAGATCATTGTATTTTTCTTGTAAAAACTCGTTCATACAACCCTTTCTAGAATGTATTTAACAATCCTCCAACCTCAATTAGGTTATATTCTTCGTCTGTTAAATCATTCATTTTTTCATATGTATCATTCTTTGTCTTATTAACAACAGTAATCTTATCTCTCGTATAAGATACTTCAATTTCATCAAATAAATCAGCTTTAACATCTAATTCAATTGGTAAGATACCAAAGTTAATTAGATTCTTCTTGTGGATTCTTGCGAAAGATGCAGCTATTACAGCCTTGATACCTAAATATCTAGGTGCGATTGCGGCATGCTCACGGCTTGATCCTTGACCATAATTTTGTTTAGCAACAATTACACCACCATTATTGTCTAAACAACGCTTAGAGAATCCTTCATCAATATTTGAGAATACGAATTCTGAAATCTTCTCAATATTTGATCTATAAGGTAAAACCTTAGCACCAGCTGGCATAATATGATCTGTAGTAATGTTATCTTCAAGAGAAATCATTACTTTAGCATCGAATTTCTTTCCAATTGGCTTGAATTTAGGTAATGGTTTAATATTTGGTCCCATTACAATTTCAGACTTAAATTCTGGCCAATATAATAAGCTATCACACTTAGGATAATCAACATCTAATCTAAATTCAGGTAATGTCTTACATCCAAGTGGGTTAGAAATATAACCATTAACAGCTGATAATGCAGCAACTTCTGGTGATACTAAATATACTTGTGCTGAATTTGTACCACTTCTACCATAGAAGTTACGGTTAAATGTTCTTAATGATACTGCATTAGTTGCAGGAGATTGACCCATACCGATACATGGGCCACATGCTGATTCTAATATTCTAGCACCAGCTTCAAGTAATACATCTAAAATACCATTTTTAGTAATCATTTGTAATACTTGTTGTGAACCAGGTGCGATACCTAAAGATACATTCTTATGAATCTTTTTACCTTTAAGGATTGATGCAACCTTAACGAAATCATAATAGCTTGAATTTGTACAAGAACCAATTAATACTTGGTCAACCTTAATATCCTTTAATTCAGATACTGGCTTTGCAGCATCTGGTGAATTTGGACAAGATGCCATTGGCTCTAATGTAGCTAAATCGATTGTTATATTTTCATCATATTCACAGTCTTCATCTGCTGATAAAGGTTTGAAGTCTTGTTCTCTCTTTTGAATCTTTAAGAATTCTTTTGTTATTTCATCAGATGGGAATACTGAAGATGTAGCACCAAGTTCTGCACCCATGTTACAAATTGTAGCACGCTCAGGAACTGATAATGTTTTAACACCATCTCCGTAATATTCAATAACCTTATTTACTCCACCCTTAACTGTCATAATACCAAGTAAGTAAATAATAATATCCTTTGCAGATACACCATCTCTTAATTTATTTAATAATTTAACACCTACTACTTTTGGTCTAACAATAGTAAAAGGCATACCAGCCATTGCACAAGCAACATCAAGTCCTCCTGCACCAATAGCTAATGCACCAACACCTGAAGATGTAGGTGTATGTGAATCAGAACCTAGGATTGTTCTTCCTGGTACAGCAAATCTTTCTAGATTAACTTGGTGGCAAATACCATTACCAGCCTTTGAGAATACGATACCATATTTATCTGCAACAGTTTGTAAGAATTTATGATCATCAGCATTCATAAAACCATTTTGTAATGTATTATGGTCAACATAGCTTACTGATAATTCAGTTCTAACTTTATCTAAACCAAAGCTTACAAATTCAAGATATGCCATTGTTCCTGTAGCATCTTGTGTTAATGTTTGGTCAATTTTAATACTCATTTTATTATTTTCTAAATCTTCTGAAACCTTATGAGCATTTAATATTTTGTAAGTTAATGTTTGTTTCATATTTGCCTCCTAATTTTCTTTGTAAGTAATTTTATTTAACTTTAATATTAAAAAAGATATCAAGAATGTAGCTCCTAGCATTATAAAAATTAATAATATAAAGATAGGAATACCAAAACTTAAAAATCCATACCAATCATATCCAGATTGTACTTTTCCATTATCTATATGAGAAATTGAAGCAATTATATAGAATAATGAATAAACTAAAAATGGAATAATTCCAAAAATGGAAGTTTTAAGAATATTAAATTCATTTGTACTTTCGAATAAAATAAATACTACCATACCTAAAACAGGTACTACCAAATGATAAAAGAAACTTACACCACTATACAATGGTAAAAAATCCCAATTATATACCACAGGTCCTAAAAAGAATAATACTGTAAAGAATGTTATTGCAACACTTACAGTAGCAATAAAATCTAATATAAATATTATTTTGTTAATTTTTATGCCCTTTTTAAGAAATAATATTTGATTAATTCCAAGTAGCAATGCTGTTATTCCCATAAAAAGATTCGATTCTACAGTAAAATATTTAATCAAATAACCAAAGCTAGATCTACCTTTCACACCAAGGAATGGTATTCCAACTAAACTGATAATTAAACCAAATACTACTAGTAAAAAAATCATTATGTTTATAACAATTGATATCTTTATTTTTTTCATATTTTTAACTCCATTAAAAATATATACAATGTAGATTATAACATATTAATTTATAAATTAAAATACTAAAAAAACGCTTAAAATTAGACTAAAAACGCAAAAAAGTGTCAATTTATTTTAAACTGACACTTAATTTCAAAATTTTTATTAATTTAAATGTGGTTTTATCAAATTATTTGTTTGATAAATATTCATCAATTGCCTTAGCAGCAACCTTACCAGCACCCATAGCTGAAATAACTGTTGCAGCGCCTGTTACAGCATCTCCACCAGCATATACGCCTTCTCTTGAAGTTAAACCATTTTCATTAACAATTATTCCACCATGGTTATTTACTTCTAAGCCCTTAGTTGTAGCTTTGATTAATGGGTTAGGTGATGTACCGATTGAAATGATAACTGCATCAGCATCAATTACGAATTCTGAACCAGGAACTGGTACAGGACGTCTTCTACCCTTTTCATCTGGAGCACCAAGTTCCATCTTAATGCACTTAACACCAGTTACGAAACCATTCTTTGGATCTCTCTTATCTTCAGGATTATCATATCCAAGAATTTCAACTGGGTTACATAGAAGATTGAATTCAATTCCTTCTTCCATTGCATGTTCAACTTCTTCTTTTCTAGCAGGTAATTCTTCCATACTACGACGGTATACAATATGTACTTTATCAGCACCTAAACGTAGAGCAGTTCTTGCTGCATCCATTGCAACGTTACCACCACCAACTACGATTACGTTTCCGCCCTTCATAATAGGTGTATCTGGATTTTCTTTGTAAGCTTTCATTAAGTTACTTCTTGTTAAGAATTCATTTGCTGAATAAACGCCTTTATATCCTTCACCAGGAATATTCATAAAGTTAGGTAAACCAGCACCTGAACCAACGAATACAGCTTCAAAGCCCATATCAAATAATTCATCAATTGTTAATGTCTTACCAATTACAACGTTAGTTTCAACATCAACACCTAATTTCTTTAATGTATCTACTTCTTTAGCAACAATTGATTTAGGTAATCTGAATTCAGGAATACCATAAACTAATACACCACCAGCTTGGTGTAATGCTTCATAAATAGAAACCTTATAGCCCTTCTTAGCTAAGTCACCAGCACAAGTTAATCCTGAAGGACCAGAACCAACGATTGCAACCTTATGACCATTAGATGCAGGAACTTCTACAGCAACATTGTCATTTGCGTTGTGATAATCTGCAACGAATCTTTCAAGACGACCAATACCAACTGGTTCGAATTTAATACCTAATGTACATTTAGATTCGCATTGAGATTCTTGAGGACATACACGTCCACATACTGCAGGTAATGATGAAGTCTTATTGATTACTTTATAAGCACCTTCAAAATCACCTTCCTTGATTCTTGAGATAAAATCAGGAATTTGAATATTAACAGGACAACCATTAACACATGGTCTGTTCTTACAATTTAAACATCTTTTTGCTTCTTCAATTGCAATTTCAGCAGTATAGCCTAAAGCAACTTCTTTAAAATTATGAGCTCTAACCTTTGGGTCTTGAGTAGGCATTTCATGCTTTTTAGGATCGATAGCCATTACCTGTTACCTCCAACTTCTTTTTTGAATAAATTACAAGTTTCTTCATGTTTCTTTCTTTCAAAATCAAAATACATTCTTCCTCTTGACATAGCCTCATCGAAATCAACTTCGTAACCATTGAAATCAGGACCATCAACACATGCGAACTTAGTAACTCTCTTACCATCTTGATTTAATGTTAGACGGCAACCACCACACATACCTGTACCATCAATCATAATTGGGTTCATTGATACTGTTACAGGAACATTATATGGCTTTGCAGTTAATGTAACGAACTTCATCATGATAACTGGTCCGATAGTAATAATCATATCAAACTTCTCACCAGCATCTAACATTTCCTTTAGAGGAACTGTTACGTTACCTGATCTTGCATATGAACCATCATCAGTCATAACAACTAAGTTATCTGAACATGCTTTAAATTCATCTTCAAGAATAACTAAATCTTTATTTCTAAATCCAACGATAGATGTAACCTTAGCACCAGCTTCATGTAATGCTTTAGCTACTGGCCATGCGATAGCACAACCTACACCACCACCAACTACACATACATTCTTTAAACCATCAATGTGAGTTGCAACACCTAGTGGTCCAACAAAATCTTGGATATAATCTCCAACCATTTTATGATTTAATTTTTCAGTTGTAGAGCCTACAATTTGGAAAATAATTTTAACTGTTCCAGCCTTTTTATCTGAACCAGCAATTGTAAGAGGAATTCTTTCTCCCTCTTCGTCTACTCTTAAGATAATGAATTGACCAGCTTTAGCCTTATTAGCTACTAGTGGTGCTTCAATATCTAATTCAGTTACTGTAGGATTTAATTCTCTACGATTAACAACCTTATACATAATAATCCACCCTTCTTAATTACTTTGATTAAACATATATATTTTAACATTTTAGAATATATTTAACAATTCTTTTTTATAAATATAAAAACAAAGAAAAGACGCCAAAGTTTTTTGACGTCTTAACTTATACTAATCATTATCAATCTTTGGATATTTTTCACGCTTTGCGTTATATGAAGTATGAAGATACTTGTGAGCTAAATGAGAACCTGGTTCTTTTAAGAAATCCTTATAAAGCATTTGAATATCTTTATTTAAATGTGAACGTCTAACAGGTTTATTTCTATCTTCATCATATAATACCTTAGCACGCTTTTGAATATATGTTCTCATAATATCATCATCTTCATTTGGTAAGAATATTTCTTTAACGAATGGTTGACCACCACCATTAATACATCCTCCTGGACAACCCATGATTTCGATGAATTGATATTTAGATTTACCTGCTTTAATTTCTTCAAGTAAAATCTTAGCATTTTTCATACTTGATGCAACAGCTACATTAATCTTTGAACCATTAATTTCATATGTTGCTTCTTTAATACCTTTTAATCCTCTTACTGGTTCTAAATCTATTGGCTCTAACTCTTTACCAGTTAAGATATGATAAGCTGTTCTTACAGCTGCCTCCATAACTCCACCAGTTGCACCAAAGATAACACCAGCACCAGTGTATTCACCAAGTAAATCTTGGTCAAAGTCTTCATTAGGAAGCTTCTTCCAAGTAATACCAGCACGTCTAATTAACTTAGCTAATTCTCTTGTTGTTAATACTACATCAACATCAGGAATACCATCAACTGCGTTTTGAGGACGCTTATTTTCATATTTCTTTGCAATACATGGCATTATAGATACAACACAAATCTTTGATCTATCAATGTTATGCTTTTCTGCATAATAAGATTTAATTATCGCACCTACCATCTCATGAGGGCTCTTGCAGCTTGATAGATGTGGTAATAATTCAGGATAATAATATTCAATATAATTAATCCATCCTGGTGAACATGATGTAATCATTGGAGATGGAGCATTTGTAGTTAGTCTATGAACTAATTCATTTGCTTCTTCCATGATTGTTAAGTCTGCACCAAAGTTAGTATCAAATACTCGATAGAATCCTAAACGATGTAATGCAGCAACCATTTTACCAGTTCCTGATGTACCAATAGGTTCACCAAATTCTTCAGCAATTGCAGCTCTTACAGCAGGAGCAGTTTGAACGATAACAATTTTTCCATGTTGGAAAGCATCATCTAATTTATCGATTTCAGAATGTTCTTGTAATGCACCTGTAGGACATACATTTACACATTGACCACATTGAATACATGGTACATTTGCAAATGATCTATTTTCACTTGGGGCAACAATTGTTTTGAAACCTCTATTCTCAAATCCAAGGATACCAATACCTTGAACTTCTTTACATGTTTCAATACATCTACCGCATAAAATACACTTAGATGTATCTCTAATTAGTGATGGAGCTAAATCATCATATGTTGAAGGAGTCTTTGAACCTTCATACATTCCTTCTCTAGCACCTACTAATCTAGAAACCTCTAATAACTCACATTTACCATTCTTTTCGCAAGCTTGGCAGTTCATTGAGTGATTAGATAATAATAATTCAACACTAGTTCTTCTTGCTTCAACAGCCATAGGATCTGTAATAGATACCTCAAGGCCTTCTCTAATTGGATAAGCACAGCTTGGAACTAATCTTCTTTCACCTTTAACTTTAACAAGACATACACGACATGATGCAAGTGAGCATCTACCATCCATCCAAGAGCAAAGAGAAGGGATTTGATAACCACATTTTCTAGCAGCTTGTAATAATGTTAAAGAATCATCAACTTGATAATCATGACCTTCAATTTTGATATTTACTATTGCCATTTTCTTCACCCCTATTCCTTAATAATTGCTCCAAATTTACATCCAGCTACACATGTACCACACTTGATACATTTAGCTTGATCAATTGCCATTGCTGGTTTCTTCTTACCAGGAGCAATGTAATCAGTAGGATGAATTGCATCAACTGGACAATTTCTAGCACATAGTCCACAGCCAATACATGAATCCTTCTTAATAGTAAATTGCATTAAATTCTTACATACACCAGCATCACATTTCTTATCGATAATGTGTCTTTCATAAACTTCACGGAATTTAGATAATGTAGATAAAACTGGATTTGCAGCAGTTTGACCTAAACCACAAAGTGAACCAACTTGAAGAGATTTTGATAATTGTTGTAATTTTTCAATATCTTCCATTTCACCTTTTCCATCAGTGATTCTATCTAAGATTTCTAATAATCTCTTAGTACCAATTCTACATTGAGAACATTTACCACATGATTCGTCACAAATAAATCCTAAATAGAATTTAGCAACGTCAACCATACAGTTATCCTCATCCATTACGATAGCTCCACCAGAACCCATCATTGAGCCCTTAGCAATTAAGTTATCATAATCAATTGGTGTATCAAGGTCATTGATAGTTAAACATCCACCTGATGGACCACCAGTTTGGATAGCTTGGAATTTCTTATTATTTGGAATTCCTCCACCAATATCATAAACTAATTCTCTTAGTGTAGTTCCCATAGGAACTTCTACTAATCCTACATTCTTAACCTTACCACCTAAAGCGAATACCTTAGTACCTTTAGATTTTTCAGTACCGATTGCGGCAAATTTAGCAGCACCTTCTCTTAAAATATAAGGAACATTTGCTAAAGTTTCTACGTTATTAATAATTGTTGGTTTACCCCATAAACCTTTTACAGCAGGGAATGGTGGACGTGGTCTAGGCATACCTCTCTTACCCTCAATTGAATTTAATAAGGCAGTTTCCTCACCACATACGAATGCACCAGCACCAAGTCTAATATGAACTCTAAAGTTGAAGCCAGTACCTAAAATATTATCACCTAATAAACCAAGCTTTTCTGCTTGTTCAATTGCTATTCTTAATCTAGATACAGCAACTGGATATTCAGCTCTTACATAGAAATAACCATCAGATGCACCAATTGCATAACCAGCAATTAACATACCTTCGATTACATTAAGTGGGTTACCTTCAAGGATTGATCTATCCATGAATGCACCTGGGTCACCTTCATCACCATTACAAACAACGTATTTAACATCATTCTTTTGGTCAAGAGCAAATTGCCACTTTCTACCTGTAGGGAATCCTCCTCCACCACGGCCTCTTAAACCAGATGCTAATACTTCGTTAACAACTTCTTGTCTAGACATCTTTAAAGCCTTAACTAAGCCTTTGTAAGCATCATAGCCTAAAGCTTCATCAATATCCTCTGGGTTAATTACACCACAACCATGTAATGCAATACGCATTTGTTTTTGATAGAAAGGAATATCTTCTTGTTTTTGACATTTCTTTCCTGTATTTGGTTCTACATATAATAATCTTTCAACTATTGTATTACCAACGATATCAGAATCCATTATTTCCTTTACATCAGCAACTGTTACGCCACGATATAAAGTATCTTCTGGATATATTTTAACGAAAGGTCCTTGTGAACAGAATCCAAAGCAACCAACCTTGTTCACCTTTACCTTTCCTTCTAGTTTTCTTTCTTTTATTTCTTTTTCAAATTCCTCGATAATAGCTTTTGAATCACTAGATAAACATCCTGTACCACCACAAATTGTTATTGTACGATATTTAGCAGTACCATCTAGTTTTCCTTTAAATACTCCAAAGCATTCAGCAATTTTCTTATCTAATTCTTGTTCATTTTTAATTTGTACTGTTTTTCCCATAAATTACTCCATGCCCTTTTCTCTATATTCTTTAATAATATTAGGTACATCTGATAATTTTACCTTTGGATATACCTTACCATTAATTGAAATAGCTGGAGCAATACCGCAAGCACCAATACATCTCAATCCATCAAGTGTAAATAAACCATCTTTTGAAGTTTGACCTACCTTGATACTTAACAAATCACTAAATTTGTCTAGAACATTTTGTCCACCTTTAACATAGCATGCTGTACCGATACAAACACCGATAACATATCTTCCCTTTGGTTGTAATGAGAAGAATGAATAGAAAGTTACTACTCCGTAAATTTCACTTACAGGAATGCCTGTTTCTTGACTAATTACTTCTTGTACTTCAAGAGGTAAATAGCCATACTCATTTTGTACGTCGGCTAAAATAAGCATTAAAGGAGATGGCTCATTTTTGTAACGTGCACAAATCTCTTTAATCTGATTTACCGCTTCTTTTCTTAAAAACATCTTTTCACCCTCAATTTCTTTTACTGTTTTTAAATAAAAAAGTGTATCGTATTAATTTTCAAAATACTTTTACTTCCAATTTCAATTCTATTATTATAAATAATAAAAGTCAATATAAAACGCTTCCGTAAACGTTTTAGGAAACGTTTACATAAGATGTAAAAAAATAAGAAATCCGAATGAATTTCGGATTTCTTACAATGTTCAAATTAATATTTTACAATTGCGTAAAGTTTCTTACCTCTTCTAATAACAATAAACTTACCTTCAATTGCGTTTTCTTTACTTAAATGAGCTTCAATATCAGTTAATTTATCTCCATTAACTAATACAGCACCATTCTTAATGAATTCTCTTGCTTCTCTCTTTGATGATGCAAGTTTAGCTTCAATTAGCATATCAACTAAAGGCATATCATCTTTACCTTCGATAGATGGTAAGTCATTAAATCCCATTTCAATTTCTTTAGCTGTTAATTCTTTTACATTACCACTAAATAATGCTTGGCTAATCTTAACTGCTTCATCATATGCATCCTTACCATGTAAGAATGTAATTACTTCTCTTGCTAATGCCTTATGAGCTTCTCTTAATTCAGGACGCTCATTATTACTCTTTTCTAATGCTTCAATTTCTTCTTTAGACAAGAATGTTAAGAATTTTAAATAATCAATAACCTTAGCATCCTCACTATTAATAAAGAATTGGTACATTTCATATGGAGATGTCTTATTAGCATCTAACCAAATAGCTTTACCATTTGTCTTTCCAAATTTAGAACCATCTGACTTTGTAAGAAGTGGCATTGTAAATCCATATACCTCTTCTCCTGTTTTCTTTCTAATTAATTCAATACCAGCTGTAATATTTCCCCATTGATCTTGACCAGCAACTTGCATATCTACATTTTTAGTTTGATGTAAATATAAGAAATCTGTTGCTTGCATAATCATATAAGAAAATTCTGTATATGTAATACCTTCACCAGAATCTAGACGTCTAGCAATGATATCCTTTTGTAACATATAATTTACATTAAAGAATTTTCCATAATCTCTTAAGAAGTCAATAAAATTAATTTTTGATAACCAATCATAGTTATTAACAACTTCACATCCAAATAATGTTTCTAATTGATTTTTTAAGCAATTAAAATTATGTTCAACTGTTTCATAAGAAATCATAGGACGTTCACTATTTGGTCTTGGATCACCAATTAATCCTGTACCACCACCAACAAGAACAATTGGATGATGTCCTGCTTCCTTTAATCTTTTACAAATTAAGAAACTTGAGAAATGACCAATGTGTAATGAATCACCTGTTGGATCTGTACCAATATAGAATGTCATTCCTCCAGCATTTAACTTATCTTTAATTTTTGGATCAGATGTATCTTTTACTAATCCTCTCCATACTAATTCTTCATAAATTCCCATAATAATTTTCCTCCATAATAATTAATTTATAAAAAATAAAAGTCCTTAAGCATTGCCTAAGGACGAATTAACCGCGGTACCACCTTAATTCTGTATTTTCATACAGCACTTAAAATAATATTCTCCAGAAACGTAATTCATAATTCCATATTATACCTATTTCCACCGCACATAGGCTCTCTAAAATAATATTAGATTACTACTTCAAATCTATCATCGAATTATTTATTTGATTCTCTTTCAACTACTCTATATGGTAACAAAATCTTATTTTCTGTTACTTCTTCATGTTGCATATACTTAGTTAAAAGACGCATTGATACTGCACCAATATCATAAACAGGTGTATCAACACATGTTAATGTAGGACGAGATAATACTGCATATTTAGTATTTTGAAGCCCAACTACTGAAATATCTTCAGGTACTTTATATCCTGCCTTAATAGCACAGTTCATAAAACTAATTGCGATTGAATCTCTAACTGAGATTAATGCATCAAATTTCTTGTTTTTAATAAATTCTTCAAAATGTAATGTATTAATAGATACATCACCAGATGTTCTAAAGATTAATGGCTCTAGTCCAGCTTCTTGCATTGCTAAGCTATATCCTTTTAGCTTATGAGCATTAATTGTATATTTTCTAACTGTAGAAGCAAAATAAATATCCTTCTTACCAGATTCAATTAATTCTTTAGTAATTTCATATGTTGCTTTTTCATAATCAATTGAAACAGATGGAACATCAACACCATCATATCCTACATTACAGAATACAACTGGAATTGCTGCATCTTGAATTTGTTCAATAACAATATTTAATTGATCAGCTTCTAGTTCATCATTTAAGAATAGAATACCATCTACTTGTTCAGATACTACAGCTCTCATAGCTTCTTTAACATCTTCATGTTCAGCCATTGAGAATACTTTCATTGCATAATCATATTTTTTAGCAATATCAATAATACCACTTAATAATTGTGCTGTAGATGCTCTTGAAACATCAGCCATAACAATACCAACTGTAGTAGTTTTTCTACTAGCTAAACCTCTGGCAATTGCATTTGGTCTATAACCTAATTCTTTAATTACTTTTAAAACTCTAGCACGAGTCTCAGGGTTTACCTTTTCAGGATTATTCATAACTCTACTTACTGTAGCTAATGATACCTTTGCTGCACCTGCAACATCATAAATTGTAGTATTTGCCATTTGACTCACCTCGCAACAATATTTCTTGCATTATAACATAATGAAAGCTCATTTTCAATACATTTTCATAAAATTGTGAAAACGTTTTAAAGCAACTACTATAACAAAAAAGTCTATTAACTTATTTTGATTTAACAACACTTTCTATTATTTCAAGTTCAAATCTATATTTTTGTTTCACATCAGGATATTTAACATGGTCTACTTCACTTAAAAACATATCAAGTGGTCTTACCCAAAGTGAACCATCTCCATATAATCTTCTATAGACTACCATTTTTTCTTTTGTTTCACTATCATAAGCGATATCTTCAACTAAATATCTATCACCTTTGAAATGCTTATAAATTCCATGAATTACAATTTCTCTCATAAATTACCTCACATTTACAAATTAAAAAGAGTAGCTGATGGACTACTCTTTTTTAACAAAGGAGTTAATACATTTTATAAAAATGTAGAATTAATTCATATTTACACCTTGATAATAATACATTTGTGTAATATTGTCAAGTTTTTGTGTAAAACCGAATTAATTGTTTTTATTTGATAATCCTTTTTGTACTAACATCAATATTCCTGCTGGAATACAAGCAAGTATTAGTGTTAATACACCCAATGCTATACTTGGTGTTTCTACAAAATTGTATCTTATTAGGAAAATAATTGTGAATAATAGTGGAATAGCAAAGGCAAAAGCAAGAATAATAAATGCAATCATTGCACCAAGTGCCACTATTCCACCTGCAGCTGCACCACCTACTGCACCTGAAACAGGATCATCGGCATTATTTGCAGTATTTTGTGCTGCTTCTTGAGCTGCTTTACCAGCAGCATCAATTCCTCCTACTATCATTCCTATAATAACGCCAATCCATACAAGGATTTGAACAACGAGAATAATGTTAATTGCTATTTTAAAACCTTTCATATTATTTCTCCAAAATCTTTCTAGCTACATAAATACCAGATGCAGATGCATGTGATAATGAATGTGTAACACCAGAACAGTCTCCAATTACATATAATCCTTTATGACATGTTTCAAGATTATGATCAATTTCAACTTGCATATTATAGAATTTTACTTCAACTCCATATAATAATGTATCATCATTTGCTGTACCTGGAGCAATCTTGTCTAATGCATAAATCATTTCAATAATGCCATCTAAAATTCTCTTTGGTAATACTAATGATAAATCACCAGGTGTTGCAGTTAATGTTGGTGTAATAAATGCTCTATCAATTCTATCTTGAGTACTTCTCTTTCCTCTAATTAAATCTCCAAAGCGTTGAACTATTACTCCGCCACCTAACATATTTGATAATTTTGCGATAGATTCTGCATATGCATTACTATCATTAAATGGTTCAGTAAAGCTTTTAGCAACAAGTAATGCGAAATTAGTATTTTCTGTATGTTTAGAAGGATCTTCAAAACTATGACCATTTACTGTAATAATACCATTTGTATTTTCATTAACAACACTTCCGTATGGATTCATACAGAATGTTCTTACTAAATCTCCATATTTTTCAGTACAATAAACAATCTTACTTTCATATAATTCATCAGTTAAATGAGAAAAAATTACTGCTGGTAATTCTACTCTTACACCAATATCTACTCTATTACTATGAGTTACGATGTTTAGATGCTTACATACACTTTCCATCCATTTACTACCAGATCTACCAACTGAGATAATACATTTATCACAAGTGAATTCACCTTTTTTAGTAATTACTTTATATCCATTATCTAATTTATCGATTGTATCTACTTTAGTGTAAAAATGAAAATCAACTTTATCCTTTAATAAATTATATAAATTTTCTAATACTACATAGTTTTTATCAGTTCCTAAATGTCTAACTGATGCTTCTAATAAATGTAATTTATTCTTTAAACATAATTTCTTAATATCTGTGTTAGAAGTTGAATAAAGCTTTGTTCCTTCTCCACCATATTTCATGTTAATTTGGTCAACATAATGCATTAATTCAATTGCTTGATTTTTACCAATATATTCATGTAATGTTCCACCAAATTCATTTGTAATATTATATTTACCATCTGAAAATGCACCTGCACCACCAAATCCATTCATGATAGCACATGTAGGACAATGAACACATGATTTTACCTTTACTCCATCAATTGGGCATTTTCTTTTTTCAAGAGGACTTCCCTCTTCAAACATCGCGATTTTTAATTTATCATTTCCTTTTAATAATTCATAAGCTGAAAAAATTCCTCCAGGACCAGCTCCGATTATTATTATGTCATATTTATCCATAAATAGAATCACCTCAACAATATAATTATACTTTTTTTTATATATTTTAACAAGTGCTACAAGATAAAAGACTAAGCGTACGCTTAGCCTTTATTATCTATCTTCTCTAAAGTAATTTACTCCTAATGCAAATGGAGGTTGAACCTGTTTCTTACCTACAATTGATGTAACAATTAAGATTAGAATTGTAACAATATATGGAAGACTCTTTATTAATTCCATAGTTGTATTATCCATTACAAATACACCAGAGTAAGGAAGAATATATAATACTGCAAATAATAATGAACCAAAAATACTGATTATTGGTCTCCATGTAGAGAATATTACAAGTGCAACTGCTAACCAACCTAATCCTTCAATTGTAACTGCTTGTTCGAATAGACCATTACTGAAATCCATGATGTATGATAATCCACCAAAGCCGGCGATTGATGCACCTACGATTGTAGCAATGTATCTATATCTTGGAACGCTTAAACCTGCTGCATCTGCAGTAGCTGGGCTTTCACCTACAGCTCTTAAACCTAAACCAATCTTAGTTCTCTTTAAAATAACAGTTGCTAGAATAGCTACAATTATTGCTAAATAAACTAAGAATCCATATCCAAATAATGCTTGAACAAATTCAGGAGAATTGTCAGTATTAATTATATGATTAAAGAATTTTGTTGATGCAATTAACTTGTTTCTATCAATTTTTAAACTGAAGAAATTAGCACCTGCAGCACCAAATGTTGTAATTGCTAAGCCTGTAATATTTTGGTTAGCTCTTAATGATACAGTTAAGAAACTATATAATAATCCAACTAGTCCTGCAAATAATATTGTAAAAATTACAGCAAATAATATTATCAAGAAGCCACTAATAAATCCATTGTCTACGCCTACCATATCATATGCTAATGTAATTCCTAGGCATCCACCTATTCCACCAAAGCACATAATACCAGGTGTTCCTAGATTTAAATGTCCTGATTTTTCTGTAACAATTTCACCAACGGAACCAAATAGGAATGATGAAAATAATCTAATTGATTTAATTATTAAAAGTAACATAATTATTCATCCTCCTTTTTGTTAGTTTCTTCTTTTTCTACTTCTAAATTAGGAGTTTCAATAACATTATTATCTTCTAGAACATCTTTATTATCTTCACTTGATTGTTCTACTTTTTCTTCTACTGTTTCTTCAGTAGTATTATCTTTAATTTCTACTTTAGTTAATTCATTTTCTTTATTCTTCTTAAAGATTGTATTGAATAAATTCTTAAAGAAAGTAGTTACTGCGACATAAGCCTTTGTAATACCTTTTGCGATAGGTGTAAATATCTTTTCGCAGAATGCAAAGAATTTATTATCAATTGTACCATCTTCTTTTCTTCTAAACTTTACTTGGTATCTTGAAAAGAATGTACAACCAATGATGAAGAAAATGAAAATTGAAGTAACTATTGATGTAATTGAGTCATTAGTAGCGCCGATATTACTTAATAATTCAGCTGTACCTCTTTGTAAGAATACAATCATGAATGTTGATAATATCATGAAATAAGGATTGAAATCAGCTAACCAAACAACAATAATTGCTGTAAATCCTTTTCCACCTAATGTATTAGTATTAACAACATGGTTTAATCCGTTTGTTAAAATAAAACCAATTAAACCACAAATTGCACCAGAAACAACTAATGTTCTAATAATTACCTTTTTAACATTAATTCCAACATATCTTGCTGAATTAACAGATTCACCAACTAAAGATAATTCAAAACCATGTTTTGTCTTTTTTAAATATAATGCAATACCTGCAGTTAATAACGCAACAATAAGAATTGGTGTTAGATATTCATAAATCATTCCAAGCGATCCTTCATAAATATTAGGAAGTGTATTACTACCACCTGTTGCAAATTTATTTATAAACATTGCTACACATTGTACAGCTACATAATTCATCATTAATGTAAATAATGTTTCATTTGTATTCCAAAATGCTTTAAATATAGCTGGAATAACTGCCCAAATAATACCTGCAGCTACTGCAGCAAATAAACATATTATTACCAACAAAATATCGTTGACCTTACCAGCCATAAAATATAAACACATATAGGCTGCAAGGGCAGCAATTAAGGCTTGACCATCAGCACCGGTGTTCCAGAATTTCATTTTAAATGCTGGAAGTAAAGCTAAACCAAGTCCTAATAATATTGCCATATCTTTTAGTAAAATCCAAATACTTAATGTTGTTCCAAACGAACCTATAAATAATGAGCCAAGGAATGTAAATGGATCACATCCTTCTGAAATACCTAATAATATTGAAGATACTAAAAATGCTAATATTAAAGTAATAACTTTTATTGCGATTGTTTTACCTGGAGTTATTGTATCTTTTTTAGAGATATGGAATAGTGGATCTTTTACTGATTTAGAAACTGTCTTTTCCATTATTCAGTCACCTCCACTTCATTTTCTTCATTTCCTAGTTTTTTCCATTCTTCTTCAGTTAATTGAGAATCTTTAGCTTTACCCCATTCTCTTTCACTTTGTTCTTTAAGAAGGTTAAGAGAACCTGTCATCATTAATCCTAATTTTTCTTTTGTAGTCTTAGCGGCATGAACAACACCCATAACTTCACCATGACATAAAACTAAAATTTTATCACATAGAGCTAGCATAACATCTAGGTCTTCACCAACGAATAGAATACCAACGCCTTTTTCTTTTTGCTCATTTAAAATATCATAAATTGCATAAGCTGAATTGATATCTAATCCTCTTACTGGATATGCAGTAACAATTACATTTGGTCCAGCTTCAATTTCACGACCTACTAATACTTTTTGAACATTACCACCTGATAATCTTCTTACTGGAGTTTCTGTCGAAGGAGTAACTATACCTAATCTTTCAATCAATTTAGCAGCTCTTTCTCTAGCTTCTTTTCTATTAACAAAGAATTTTCTTCCTTCTCCATAATTTTTAAGCATCATATTATCAGTAATTGAAAAAGATGGTGCAAGCCCCATTCCAAGTCTGTCTTCTGGAATAAATGACATTGAAATACCTTTTTCAATAATCTCTTTGGGTTTTAATCCAATAATACTTTCACCTTTGTGAGTGATATGGCCTGATACGATTGGTCTTAAGCCTGCGATTGCTTCACATAATTCTTTTTGTCCACAACCAGCAATGCCAGCAATACCAAGCATTTCACCACCACGGATATAGAAAGATACATTCTTGATTGCTTTAGAACCATTATCAGCATTTACAGTTAAATCTCTTATTTCTAATAATGGCTTGTCGAAATTAGTTATTGCACGTTTGATTTGTAATTCTACCTTCTTACCAACCATCATTTCTGTTAATTGTTGTTCAGCAATATCTTCTGTATCTACTGTACCAATGTATTTACCTTTACGTAAAATTGTAACTCTATCTGAGATTTCCATAACCTCATTTAATTTATGAGTAATGATAATAATTGATTTACCATCATCTCTCATTGCCTTCAAAATCTTAAATAGCTTTTCAATCTCTTGAGGAGTTAAAACAGCTGTTGGCTCATCCAAAATTAAGATATTAGCACCTCGATATAAAACCTTTATAATTTCAACAGTTTGTTTTTCAGATACACTCATATCGTAAACTTTTTTCTTAGGATCTAATTCGAATCCATATTTACCAGCGATATAAGCTACTTCTCTATTTACTTCACTTTCTTTGTATCTTCTTCCTGTTTTCATACCAAGAATAATATTTTCAGCGGCAGTAAAAATATCAACAAGCTTAAAATGTTGATGAATCATACCGATTCCATATTTAAATGAATCTTTTGGTGTTCTGATAACAACAGGTTCTCCATCAATCAATATTTCTCCACTATCAGGATAATAAATACCAGATATCATATTCATTAATGTTGTTTTACCAGAACCATTTTCTCCTAGTAATGATAATATCTCACCCTTTTTAACATTAAGTGAAACATTATCGTTTGCAACGACCTTACCAAAAGTCTTAGTTATGTTTTTTAATTCAATTGCATATTCAGACATAAACTAACTCCTTTATAAAAAATTAAAAGCCATTAAGGGCGGAATAATAATATCCCGCCCTACAAAAATATTAAAAATTAATTATTACTTTTCAATGATTTCAGTGATTCCATCAATTCTAATATCGAAATATGGAGCACTTCTATATTTTGATTCTTCGAATACACCATCTTTAATTACTGATGTATCAGGTGTATAGTTAGCATCTGTATCAACGTCAGCTAAATAAAGTGGTAAATGAACACCTAATACTGTGAACTTAGATGTATCAAATACATTAAGCTTACCAGCCTTTAAGTCAGCTTTTACAGCTTCCATTCTTTCTTTTGTTCCATCTGCAGCAATTGAGCTTGGTTCAAATACTTCTACAGCACCATTAGCTAATGTTCCTGTCCAGTCATAATCCATCTTATTACCAGCTAATGTATTTTCGATGAAATATTCAAAGTATGGAACCCAATTAATTCTTGAAGATGTTAAATATGAATCCTTTAATGTTTTGTTTTCGCCATTATAGAATACATTTGGAACTTTCTTGGCTTCACAAACTGATGGAGCTCCTTGAGAGTCAGCATGTTGAGAAATTAATTTACAATTATCTTTTTCAATTAATGTTGTACATACTGTATTTTCTGCTGTTTCATCATACCAGCTGTTTGTATATCTAACTGTCATTGTAACAGGATCACAAACTGATTTAGCACCTAAATAGAATGATGTAAAGCCTGAAACTACTTCAGCATATGGGAACGCACCAACATATCCCATCTTAGCTTGTTCAGTAGTAATTTCACCTTTATTAATCATATCATTTAACTTCATACCAGCAGCAACACCAGCAATATATCTACCTTCATAAATTGAAGCGAATGCATTATGGAAATTGCTTAATTTTTCTGTATGAGCTTTTGTACCTGTTGCATGACCAAATTGTACATTTTCAAATTCTTTTGCTGCTCTAATCATATGATCTTCATGACCAAATGAATCAGCAAATACACCTTTGCAACCTTTGTTAACTAATTCCTTAGCTGCCGAATAGCATTCTTCACCTTCTGGAACGTTAACCTTTAATACTGCTTGAACACCTTTATTCTTGCATGCTTGTTTTGCAGCATCAATAAAGTTCTTGTCATAAGTTGATTTTTCATCATGTAAGAAAATAAAACCAAACTTTTCACCGCTATTGCCACAGCTTGTTAATGAAATTGCAGCAACACCACATAGGGCTGTTAAGCCTAAAAAACCTACTAATTTTTTCACTTTTCTCTTCTCCTCTTTTTCTGTCATAGCTTACTAATAATAAAAGGCTTCCTTTGAAAAGAAAGAAAGCCAAAATAGCAGTATGCCATTTCGTAGTGCAAACATTAACGGTGCTTGCGTAGAGACTTTCCCTCCATATTAGGGTAATTATACGAAATATAAACCTGACACACGTATTATATATCATTTTTAATATAATTAAAACACATTTTTTTATAAAGTGTTTACAAACTATTTTTTTCAATATCTTTCACTAAAATGTTGAAATGACAATCGTTATCTTCCCTATAGACATAATATAATCTATTTGAGTTATTAAAATTATAAATTAGTTCTTGATTACATGAATAAAAAGTATAAGTTCCTGGCTTAATTATTATTGTTAAATAGCCATTATCATCAAATTCGTAAGCCTTATTTTTAAAAACTAACGCATTTCTTTTAATTGTTAAATCATCTGTATATAAAGTAAATTCTTCTTTCTTCTTAAATAACATATTCACACCTATAAAAAAGAATCCAGCATATGCTAGATTCTATCTTCTTCTTGTTTCTAATTCTTCTTTATCTCTAATATCATCATCTGATAATCTTAATAAGAATACTCCAGGAGCAACAAAAGAGAAAACACATGCTAAAATACCAAACAATTTAACATCCTTTTTAACTTTTGCTTTTTCAAGTTTATTTAATGACATTAATGATACGACTGTTGATCCAATTCCATAAATTAAAATAAAAACACCAACAATTAACATGCTAGTCGCTCCACCAGCAGTGTAATTAGGTAATTCTTCTACAACAGGAGCTGCAATATCACCATCTACTGCTGATGTAATAGATTCAACAACTGTTGAAATATTAGTTGAGGTATTAACTGCTCCATCAACAACATTCATCATATATCCGCCCATACCCATTAAGCAAATACCTAAAATTATAAAAATTATTCCAGCCGCTGATGTCATAATCAACGAAATTCTTGATATGAGTTTCATAAACACTCCTCCATATCCCTATTTAGGTTATTATAAACCATTTAAAACATTAATTCAATATTACTCATCGATATCAGCTAAACCCTCAGTTAAATATTTTAGAGTTAACTTATCACCATTATTTCCACATTCTGCAGATTTATTTAACCAATAAATATAATATCTATCAGCTGGCATATATGTTGAACATAATAAATAAATATCTGCTAAAACATGATAAATGTAACCATTTTTATTATCTACTTCTTTAAAACAAATACTTGTTAAATTATAAATATCCTCTAAGCATAAATTAAATGAATTACTGTATAATACATTAAATGCTCTAGATATTTTTAAAGCATTTTCTTCTTGATTATCACCTAAAGTAATCTTAAATTGAGTATCAAGCTTTGCGTTAATATATTTTAAATAATCATTTCTTTCCTTTGCTGTAATTGATTTATATCCACAATTTGGACAGAAATGAATTATTCCTTCTTTATCATTAATTTTAGCATCACAAATTTTACATTTAAGTTCCATATATAAAACCCCTACATGTAATAGTATATCATTTTTTATATATGATATAAAAGAAAAAAATAGCACGAAAATGCTATTTTTTTACATATTATTTGTTATTTTCATAATAATCCTTGTTTTCATTACAGCAAGAATCACATGGATCTTCTATTTCTGTTTCTGTAATTGAAACAAAATCTTCACATTTTATAGAATTATTATATATTTCATCAGATATAAAATTGCCAGTTTTTTGGCATTTTCTACCAAATACATATTTGCACATTAAACATTGAGAATGCATATAAAATTCTCCTTAATTAGAACTATTTTTCTTATAAATATAATATAAGCCTTTTAATAACAAATCAGGATCATATATTATTTTATGTTTTGTATGCTTAATGATTAATTTTGAATATCCACCAGTTGCTATAACAACAAAGCCTTCATTTAATTCTTCTTTAATTTTATCAATTAATCCATCAATTAATGAAGCATTACCATAAATAATTCCTGATTGCATACAATCAATAGTATTTTTACCAATTAAAGTTTTAGGTTCATCTAATGAAATATAAGGTAATTGTGAAGCACTTAATGATAAAGAATCAAGTGATGTCTTAATACCAGGAATAATCATACCACCAATATGATTTTTATTTTTATCTACGACAGAGATTGTTGTAGCTGTACCCATATCAATAATTATTGCAGGAACCTTATATTCTTCTATTACACATACAGCGTCACATACTCTATCTGCACCTAAGGTTTGAGGGTTATCAATTTTAATATTTAAGCCTGTTTTAATTCCAGCACCTACAACAAAAGGCTTTTTATTTAATAAAAGCTTTAATGCTATAACTAATTGATTAGTTAATTCAGGTACTACACTTGATAAAATTGAACCTTCAATTTTATCCTCACTAACCTTAAATATAGTAGATAAAGTTAATTTTAATTGAATAATAAAATCCGTTTCAGTTTTCTTTCTATCAGTAGCTATTCTAACCGAATTTAAAATTGTTGTGCCTTCTAAAAGACCAACTACAATATTTGTATTTCCTATATCGACCGCAAGTATCATAATGGCCTCCTAAAGTGTTTTAATTTCATCTAATATACCATTTGCTATATTTTCTTTTGTATCAAATGGTAATTCTTTAATTTCATCTTTTTTAATTAAAGTTACTAAATTAGTATCAACCATAAAGCCGGTATTTTTATTATTGATTGAATTAGCACATATCATATCAGCATTTTTCTTAGCTAATTTAGCTTTACTATTTTCAATTAAATTCTCAGTTTCCATTGAAAATCCTATAATCTTTTGATTAGGCAATTTATTCTCACCTAAGAATTTTAAGATATCATTTGTTCTAGTTAATTCTAAGTTTAAATTAGAATCTGATTTTTTAATTTTATTTTCAGCTACACTAATTGGTGTATAATCCGCAACTGCTGCTGCCATAATGATATAATCAAATGATTTATAATTATCTTTTATTACATCAAACATTGATTTAGCTGATGTAATATTTATTATATTAATTCCTTCATAAGCTTTTTCTTTAACAGGACCAGATACAATTGTAACATTAGCACCTCTTAAATATGCTTTATTAGCTATACTATATCCCATCTTTCCAGATGAATGATTAGTTATAAATCTAACTGGATCAATAGCTTCTACTGTTGGACCTGCAGAAATTAATACATTTTTACCTTTTAAATCCTTGTCATAACCAATATGATAAATAATTCTATCTAATAAAACATCAACACCAACAAGACGTCCTTTGCCAGTGTCACCACATGCTAAAATACCATCTGCTGGTTCAATAATTTCATATCCATATTTTTTTAATTTTTCTAAATTATCTTGTAAAATTGGATTTAAATACATATTAGTATTCATCGCTGGAGCTATTAACTTCTTTTTAGTACATGCAAATAATGTAGTTGTTAGCATATCATCACAAATACCTGATGCAATCTTTCCAATTACATTAGCTGATGCAGGAGCCACTAAAAATATATCAGCCTTTTTAGCTAATGATACATGTTCAACATTAAATTCAAAATTTCTATCAAATGTATCTACTAAGCATTTATTTCCTGTTATAGTTTCAAAAGTGATTGGAGTAATAAAATTCAAAGCATTTTTAGTCATTATAACGTGAACATCTGCATGAAGCTTTTTTAAGCTTGATGCTAAATCCACTATTTTATAGGCTGCTATTGAGCCTGTTACACCTAATACAACAGTTTTACCTTTTAACATAAGACCTCCTATTGGTCAGATAATTTTCCGTATTTCTCATAATTTGATTTTCTAATAATCTTATTATTATCATCTACAAATAAAACAGTAGGATTATGAGATATAGCTTCCTCTGGTGTCATATTTGCATATGCCATAATAATAATTTTATCTCCGACATTTGAGCATAAGGCAGCTGCACCATTTAAGCAGATAATTCCACTATTTGGCTCACCCTTGATTGTATATGTTTCAAATCTTGCGCCATTGTTCACGTCTACAATTTGAACCTTTTCATATTCTAAAATTCCAGCTTCATCTAGCAAGTTTGAATCAATAGTTATAGAGCCAACATAATCAATATCAGCTTCTGTTACTGTAGCTCTATGAATTTTTGATTTATGCATTGTTATATCCATTATTATTCCTCACATTTATAAATAAAATTATCAATTAATCTTGTTTTACCAATATATACAGCTATTGCACATAAAATCTCACCTTTGATTGTATCAATATATTGGATATTTTCATTATCAACAATTGATACATAATCAATTCTTGCAAGTGGCTCTGTATTTAAAGACTTAGTAATAATATCAGTTACTGTCTTAACATTTCTTTCGCCGTTTTTAATAGCTTCTAATCCAAGCTTTAATGATTTAGATAATATTAATGCAGCTTTTCTTTCTTCCTTATTTAAATATGTATTTCTTGAAGATTTAGCTAGTCCATCATCTTCTCTAATAATTGGACAACCAATAATTTCAATATCAAAATTCAAATCCTTAACAAATCTTTTTACAACAGCTAATTGTTGAGCATCCTTTTGTCCAAAATATGCTCTATTTGGATTAACAATATTAAATAGCTTAGTTAATACTGTACATACTCCACCAAAATGAACTGGTCTTTTAGCACCACATAAGTTTTCTGATACTTCAGTTGTGTTAACTAATGTAGTAAAATGTGATCCATACATTTCTTCTGGTTCTGGATTAAAAATTAAATCAGCACCTGCATCTTCTACTAAAGCCATATCATGCTTAATATCTCTTGGATAAGATGCTAAATCCTCATTTGGTCCAAATTGAATCGGATTAACAAATACTGATACAACGGTCTTATCATTTTCTGATACTGATTTTAATATTAAGCTTTTATGTCCTTCATGTAAATATCCCATTGTTGGAACAAATCCAACGCTTAATCCTTGTTTCTTCCATTCTTTAACAATTTCTCTAACTTCTTTTACAGTTTTAACTAATTTCATATTATTTACCTTCTACTTCCTTCATAACTTCATTATAAACATCATCAGAAATCATATATGTATGTTCCTTTGATGGATATTCCATTGCTTCTACTTCGCGCTTATATTCACTAAAAGCCTTAACTTCTTCATCATGTAAATTTGCAAATTTCTTTACAAATTTTGCAGGTTCATTATTAGAATACCCTGTCATATCCTGCCATACTAACACTTGACAATCACATTCATTTGATGCACCAATACCAATTGTTGAAATATGTAATATTTTAGTAATATATTCAGCTATTCTTCTTGGTACACATTCAAGTGTGATAGCGAAACATCCAGCCTCTTGTAAAGCAATACAATCATTAATTAATTTAATAGCTGATTCCTTTTGCTTTGCTTGTACCTTATATCCACCCATTGAATTAACAGATTGAGGAGTTAAACCTAAATGACCAACAACTGGAATACCAGCTCTTGTGATTGCTTTAATCTCATCGATATAGGCACCTTCAATTTTAACAGCTTGACATCCTGTTTCTTTCATTAATCTTCCGGCATTTCTAATAGCTTCTTCTTTAGAAGCTTGATAAGACATAAATGGCATATCTACTACAACAAATGTATTTTTTACACCTCTTACAACTGCCTTGCCATGATGAATCATATCTTCCATTGTAACAGCTAAAGTATCAGGATAACCTAACATCACCATACCAAGTGAATCTCCAACTAATATTGCATCAATACCAGCTTCATCAATATTTTTAGCAGTTAAATAATCATAAGCTGTAATCATTGTCATTTTCTTTTTGCCTTTATTTTCTTTAAAAGTATTAACTGTAACCATTATATTTCCTCCAAAATCTTTTTTAATTCTTTGTAATCATTATTAGTTCTTTTAGTAGACATCTCTATTAATCTTAATCCTAAATATTTATATATAAGTAAATCATTACCACTTAAATTATTTATATGCTTATTTACAGTTTTAACATCATTTCTAATTATTGGGCCTGTTAAAGCACCAACAGATCCATAATTTTTAATATTATTCATATTATTTAAAAATAACGGCATATAAATATCCTTATTATCAATTCCAATAGATTTAAATAAATCTTCTGATAGATTTACTAATCCACATACCATATTAGATAATATAGAACATGCAAGGTGATATTTTTCTTTGTCCTCTTTATTAATGACAATAACTTTATTATTAAATAATTTAATTAATTCATCCTTATATTTATCATTACCTTCTAAGGTAAAATAAATATCATCTAATCCTTTATATGAATTATATTTATCATTAAATGCATATATTGGATGTATTGAATAACAATAATTATCTTTATTTAATTCATTAAATATATCCGAAGAATGAATGCCTGAATTATGAATTAATATCTTATCTTTGATTTTTAATTCAATCAATTTTTCTACTACATCTTTAATAGAATCATCATTTACAGATAAAAAAAGAGTATCACATGCTAAAACTAATTCATTTAAGCTACTGTAATACTCACTAATACTAAATAATGCACACTCTTTTCCATGCTCTAAAGTTTTAGAATAAATACCTACTACATTATGGTATTTATCATTAAACCACTTGGAAAGAGAAAATGCTACATTTCCTGCACCAATAAATCCAATTTTCATATCTTCACCTCACTAATATAATTTATTTCTAATATCATTTAGCAATGAATACTCTAGGATTTATATATTAAAATTTAGTCATTAGTAAAGTTTTACATAAACATAAATACTTTCTAATATTTTTACGAGACCATTATATACCAATTCATTGATAAATGAAAGATATTTTTTAGAAAAAAAAGATATACCAATTTATGATATATCTTAAATGATTTCTACATTACCAAATAAACTTAATAATTCATTATTTATTTTAATAACTAATTTATTATCTTTATTTTCTACTACTTCTATATTCTTTGATTTAAATACTTTATCTTCATGATTACATTCAAAAACAAAAGTTTTTTCAATATCCATATTCATTTCAGGTCTATAGCCATTAGCAATTAATTCTAAATATACATTATAAATTGCTTTTAAATATAATTTATTATTTTTAATATAAATCTTCTTTATATCAAAATCATCAATATTATAATTACTTACAAAGAAATCTAGTGTCATATTATTAATCCTTTAACATTTTCCAATCTATTTCAGGAGCATTATCTAAATCTATGAAGCATTCTTTTATAGAATCATTTGTTTTTAATATTTCTCTTACAAATAATTCAGCTACCATAACTGCTCCATCATATCTTAAATGAGAATGGTCATCTTTTCCTTCAATATATGTATTATATGTATTCTTAGGGAAAATCATATGGAAATCTTTAGTTTTTTCTTCACCAAGTTTTGTATATAAATCAATAGTTAATTTATTTAAATCTATACATGTATAATTATTATTTTTACAAAATTCTAACATGGCATTTGGATATTCACCATGACTATTTACACATTTCCCATTTTCAAATTGATGTCTTGTTATAGATGTGGCGTATACTATATGGCATCCTTTCTTTTCTACTTCTTTAGCAAAATATGCCATATTATCTTGATATTTACCATAAGGTTCTGTATATCTTAAAGGATCATATTGTTTTTCATCATTATGTCCAAATTGACATATTACATAATCACCTTTTTTTAATTTAGATAAAATAATATCAAATCTTCCCTCATCAATAAAACTCTTAGAAGATCTACCATTTTCAGCATAATCAAATACTAAAATATCTTCTTTAGTAAATAAATTTAATACCTGACCCCATCCAGTTTGTGGATATGAATAGAAATTATTAAATTTCATTGTAGAGTCACCCATCATATAAATATTCATGAATTAATCCTCCAAATATAATAAATTAAGCATATTATAGCTACTACTAATGATATTATAGCAATAATTAATGCAATAAAAGATAAAAATAAATTTTATTCTTTAGATTTAATTATATTTATTGATACATATAAGAAAAATGAATCAACCAAAATAACAAATATAGAACAAATACCAAACCATAAAGCATTTTCTTTTATACTTTTAATATTACTTAAAAAAACCCATATTGACAAAAGCATTGTAAAAATAAAAGGAGTCAATGAAGTCAATAATGATTCTTTTACTTGTTCTCTTTTTATTTTATTTTCTTCTATATTATTTACATCATTATTCTTCATAAGTCCACCCGAAAAAAATAAGGGGATGCAGCTGCATCCCCATAGATTCTTACTTAAATCTTTTTCTAGCTTCTTGTCTTTTTTGCTTGCGGACATCGCTAGGCTTTAAATAATATTGACGTTTTTTCGCCTCTTGAAGGTTACCAGATCTTGAAACATCGCGTTTAAATCTACGTAATGCATCTTCGATGCTTTCTTTTTCACGTACAACAATTTTTGGCATCACTAAGCCTCCTTCTTGGGACGAATTCCGAGAGTAATTATATCAAAGATTTTTTTTGTTGTAAAGCACTTTTTTGTTTATTTTAGTTATTTTTTTATAATTTCTCCATTAATTACGCCATTTTCATAGCTTAAAAGCTTGACATCAACAAGATTTCCAATTAATGAATCATCCTTTAATACTCTTATTTCTAAATAATTAGATGTATGACCTATTGTATAATTATCATTAGATTGCTCGAAGATAACTGACATGGTTTCACCAATAAATTTTAAATAATAATCTTTTTCTAATTCACTAGAAACTCTAATTAATTTAGATGTTCTATCCTTTTTAACATTATCTGGTAATTGCTTCATTAATGCCGCTTTCGTATTCTTTCTCATAGAATAAGGGAATACATGAAGCTTAGAGAAATTAATCCTTTTTATAAAATCAACTGAATTATTATATTCTTCATCTGTTTCAGTAGGAAAGCCTACTATTACATCTGTAGTTAATGAAATATCAGGTCTAGCTTCTCTTAATTTATTTGCTATCTCTAAAAATTTAGAGGTATCATATTTTCTATTCATATCCTTCAATACAATATCACTACCTGATTGAAGTGGTAAATGAATATGACTTGCAATAACTTGATTATTTTTTAATAATTCAATAAATTCATCATCAATTTGAGTTATTTCAATTGAAGAAATTCTAATTCTTTTAAGATCAGGAATTGTATCAATAATTAATTTAACTAATTTAGAAAAGTTAGTATTTGTATCTTTATCATAATACTTTCCAATATCTATTCCAGATAAAACTACTTCTTTATAACCTAAATTAGCAATATCTTTTAATTCTCTTAAAGTAAGCATTAGTGGCTTACTTCTAACTGGACCTCTAGCATAAGGGATTACGCAATAGCTACAAAAATTTTGACAGCCATCTTCGATTTTAACAAATGCTCTAGTATGATCAATCATTGTAGCTGTAAGAGGTTCATAATCTTTATTATGTAAAATATCCATAATATTTACATATCTTTCTTTTTTCTTGTTTTTAAGCATTGAATCTATCTTTTCTACAGCATCACCTTTATTACTGTTACCAAGTAAAATATCAACACCTTCTATTTCCTTTGCTTCAACATCATTTGATTGAACATAACAGCCCATTGCACAAATAATTGCATTTGGATTTAGTTTTATACATTTTCTAATCATTTGACGTGATTTAGAATCTGCCATATTAGTTACACTGCAAGTATTAATTATAAATGCATCACAATCACTTGTTGCATCTCCAACTTCATATCCTAATTCAATAAATTTATCTTTAATGGCATTGGATTCATAAATATTAACTTTGCAGCCTAACGTAATAAAGCCTATCTTACTCATTTTTTAACTCCAATTCATAGCTTATTGCTGAAAGTGCATAAAAACCTGCAGTTTCAGTTCTTAATATTCTTGGTCCTAAAGCACAAGGAATAAATCCTTGTTTCAATAAATAATCTAATTCTTGATTATCTATTCCACCTTCGGGTCCTATTACAATGACAACCTTGTCATCATTTTTTAAAGATTTAATGATTGTTTTAAATGCCTTTAATTCATTTGTTCTAGCTGATTCTTCATAACATAATATCTTATAATCATATTTAGAAAAATCAATTTGCTTCAAATTAATAATATCAGGGATTTCTGGTATAGCTAATCGTTCACTTTGTTCAGCTGCTTCTTTAGCTATTTTTCTAAAGCGTTGAAGCTTAGAATCTTTTTTCTTTTCATCTAATTTAAATACACTTCTTTTCATTAGTGTAGGAATAATCTCAGATACTCCAAGCTCTGTCCCATGTTTTATAATATCATCTAATTTGTCACCTTTTGGATATCCTTGGCATATAGATACAAAAACCGGCAACTCAGTATTGCCGGTTTTTTCTTCTACTATTTCATAACTGACAAAGCTTTTTGTAATTTCTGTGATTTTTGATAAATATACTTTTTTATTATTCCCAACTAATATTTGATCCCCAACCTTGAATCTCATAACATTAGAAATATGAAATACATCATCTGATGTTATTCTATTATTTTTAAAATCATCATCATTTACAAAATACTTTTGCATAATTATTGATCCTTATATTTCTTATATTTAATGCTCATTAATAATAATAATGGTAATAAAATGAATATTCCTACAAAGAATGGTGCAGCATAATATAATCCTAATGCTAATCTATCAAAGAAATTACCACTTAAAGAAATTAAATTATAAGTGAAGCAATATAAACCAAATGCAATTAATACAAAGAAGCAAATGAATGCTGACTTATATAGAACACTAATAGATGAACTAATATTATTCTTACCAGCATGACATACAGCTTGATATGTTTCTCCATCCATTTGTTCAAGATAAATAACATCATATGCATATGGCTTTAAATCTTTTCTTTCATCTTCTGCGCCCTTATTGTTTTCGATAAGTTCAGCGATGAATTCTAATTGCATAGTATCTAAATTTCTATATAAAGCATATAATCCTTTATATTTTTTAGGTGTACTAATCTTTTCTAATTTAGAAAAATCAACATTTGTAACTTCCTTTTGTTCAAAGCAGCCAAATTTAATTAAATTTAATGCTTTTTCATAATCTTCTCTATCTCTTTCAGCTAATAATAATTTCTCATATTCCTTTAAGCCTTTTACTTCTTCTTCAGGCTTAACATCAGAAACTTCAACTTCATCTAAGCCTTCAAACTTATTTTGCTCCATAATGTCCCTCCAAATAAAATCTAAATAAATTATAGCAACAATTATTTTATTATTCAAGTTTTATCTTTAAAAGATAAATAAAAGCATACCAAGTATGCTTAATTTGAATTAACAAAGCTATGTCCTAATGGTTTAAATAAGAAAGAACCTATTTTAAAATATTGTCTCCCAAATGAAATTCCTATAATTGTTATACATGCGACAATACCTACCAAAAATACTAAATCTAAAAGTGAAACTTTTACTACATTATAGTTTTATTTTTCCCAGTTTTTTTAGCTTCATAAAGCTTTAAATCTGCATCTTCAATCCACTTATTTATTGGCATATTATCTTTATAAATTTCTATACCAGCACTAATTGTAATATAAAGTCGCTTGTCTTCGTATTCAAAATAATTATTTTCTACTTTTTTTCTTAATTCATCAATAATATCAAAAGCTTTTTTATCATCATTATTGACATTGCTGATTACAATGAATTCTTCTCCACCATATCTAGCAATAAAACTATCTGTTACATTGTTTTTAGAGATTAATGCTAATTCTTTTAAAATATAATCACCACATAAATGACCATATGTATCATTTATTTTCTTGAAATCATCAATATCAAATATAGCTAATGAATATCCATTTTTATCTGTAATTGAATCAAGATAATTAAACATTTCATATCTATTAGGCAATCTAGTCAAATTATCAGTTCTTGATTCATTAATAATCTTATTTTCAAGTCTAATAGCGTACTTTATGAATATCAATAAATAAAAACAAATAAATAACATCTGTTGCATAGCAAGTCTTAACAATGACATTACCTTGTGCCTTTTTCTCCTCTAAACTTTGCATCGAAATCACCTACAAATAATATAATAAATACTAGTCAAAAATAAAGACCTGTTCGAACAGGTCTCTTATTCTTGTTTAGTAGCAACTATTGTCTTTTTTAAGGCATCTATATCAGTTGATATTAATACTGGAATAATAATTGGACTTCTCTTCATTTCTTTATAAATTAAATGAGAAATCTCATTCTTTAATGCCGTTTTAAATTCACTCCAATTGATAAATTTTGAAATTAAATATTTAGATGAAACTAAATAGAATGTTTGTTTAATCTTATTATTAATTTCATCATTATCCATAGAAAAACTAAATCCTTTAGTAACAATTTCTGGGCCGATTATAATAGTTTTTGTTCTAGGATTTATATTTGCAGAAACTAAAATTACTCCATCGTCAGCTAAAAGCTCACGATCTCTCATAACTACGTCTCCTACATCCTTAAATGCTTTTCCATCAATTAATACTTCTGCGCAAGGTACATCACCTGTGATACCAACATATTTACCTTTTTCAAAAGTAATAATATCACCATTATCAATTAATAATACTCTATCATCAGTATACCCAATACAGTTTGCGACTATTCGTAAGGCATATTGATGACGATATTCACCAATTACAGGAACGACATATTTTGGTTTTAAGATATTAATCATTTCCTTAATCTCTTCACGGTTTGCATTTGGTTCAGGTAATAAATTTTGATTAAATGTTTTAACATTAGATGTAACATGATAAATTATATCTAATGTTCTAGCTGCCATCTTTTCTGTTCCAAGATATGGATTAGTTAAAACTACAACAGTATCAGATGCTTCCATTCTAATCAATCTATCTACACCTCTCGCCATTCTTTGAAGCATAAAATATGGCTCATGACGTTCACCTGTTACTAAAACAACTAAATCATCATCGTCATTTTTATTTTTATCATCAATATAACGTAGATTAGCAAAATTTTCTTCAGGAATAGTTAAATAACCAAGATTAATTGCTTGATTTACTATCTTTTGAGTTTTTCTACCAATGATAGCAATCTTTTTGCCATGCTCAATCGCAATATTACAAATTTGTTGAATTCTTAATATATCACTAGAGAATAATGAGAAGATAATTCTCTTTTTTGTTTGATTAATTAAGTTAGTGATTCTTAATTTAAATTCTAATATTGTACCTCTTGATTGTTCGTTGTTAGCTCCTAATGATTCAGTAAATAAGGCAAGTACACCTTCTTTTGCGAATACAGCAAGACTTCTAAACATATGTGAATAATCAATTTTTGAATTTTGGTCAAAATTATAATTACTTGTATAAATTAAATAACCATCTTCTGTTTTAATTGCAATACCAAAACATTCAGGAATATTATGAGATACCTCAAAGAATCTAATAACTACTCTATCATTATCAAAAGATAAAGATCCTCTTGATGTAATAGTTACTAATAAATCCTCTTTTGGTACTACCTCATCCTCTGCAAGCTTTTCTCTTAATACTGCAAGAGTAAATCTTGAACCATATACTTTTATATCATGATTCTTAATGATATGTGAAACACCACCAATATGATCATCATGGGCATGTGATAAAAAGATACCTTCAATTCTTGAAGCATTTTCCTCTAAATAAGAAATATCATTTACAATGACATCGACTCCATATAGCTCTGATGTTGGATATTTTAAACCACAATCTAAAATGTATAGTCTATCATTTATCTCAACTACATATAAATTTTTACCATTTTCTTGGACTCCTCCAAGTGCAAAAAAATTAATTTTAGCCATAAATACCTGGCATAATAGCCAGAAGCCGACCTCCTTTCTGATTAAGATTAAAATCGACATTCAAATCTAGGATAATTATACTATAAAATCAAATCAAACACAATATAAAAAGGCAAAAAAATACTGCCAGGATAAGAACCTGACAGTATCAATTCAGAAGTTCTATTTCATAATTACTTAGCGAAATTATTTACTTCTACAACTACTTCTAAGCCTTTTGCAGCAACGAATGAATGGTTAGCAACTTCTTCACCATATGCACCCTTTTCTACATTAGCCCAGTCCTTAGCAGTTAAAACTTTGAATTCTACTACTTCACCAGCAGGTAAAAGCTTATCTGTGAAGAATGCTCCACACTTGTCGCAATATTCTAATTCGACTGCCTTTTTAGCATCCCATTCACCAAGATTCTTTGTAGAACCTACGATATATAATTTAGATGCCTTTGATACTACTTTGATAGATACTTTTGTGTTTGCCATGTTAACTATCCTCCTATTACAATTTATAGTATAATATAAAACTATACGTAATGTTAAGTAAAAACGTTTACTTTTTTGGTTTTTTTTATGATAAAATAGATTTGGTGATAAAAATGGCACTTAATTATCCAAATAGAAAGCCTCAAGTCCACAAGGAAGCTAATAAAGCTAATTTAGGTATGGATTTAGAGACAATGATAAATGAATCAAATGAATACTTTTTAAATAATGATATCGCAGTTATACATAAAAAGCCTACTCCTATCCAAATAGTTAAAGTAGATTACCCAATGAGAGCTAAGGCAGTAATAACTGAAGCATATTATAAAACACCATCTACTACAGATTATAATGGTATATATAAGGGAAAATATATTGATTTTGAAGCAAAAGAAAATCACAACAAAACTGCCTTTCCTTTAGCTAATATTCATCCTCATCAAATGTCACATTTAAAAAGCATTATCAAGCATGGTGGTATTGGATTTTTAATAATCGCATGGAATAAATATAATGAATATTATTTAGTTCCATATGAGGTTGCTGAAAAATTTTGGGATGCAGCATATAAAAAGGATGAAAGAAAATCAATACCATATGAAACATTTAAAAAAGAATGCTATTTAATTAAAGAAGGATATCTTCCAAGATTAAATTATTTAAAAGTTGTTGATGAAGTATATTTAAATAAGAAAGATTAATAAAAGCCAGTCTAAAAACTGGCTTTTATTGTTTTAAAATATTAATCTCTTTCTATGCTTTAATCCATCATCTATATGCATATGAATTGTAGTCCATTGATAAGTTTTATATAAATAAATTGGATAATAAATACCTGCTGTAAAGATAACTAGAAAATATCTCCACAAGAACCATTTATATGATTCAAATACGCTACCATCAAATCTCATTTTAATTCCACTTATGTATTGTCTACTTACTATATATCTTTCCTTTACTACAAGTAAGAATGGTTCACCAAAACCTACTGTCATAATAGATGCAAGCTTTCTTAATACAGCTTGTACTACTGCCTTTATAATACTTAATTTTAAGTATGATATATTTAAAAATGAATCTATAGTATCATCACTAACGAAAAATATATTTTTAATAGACCAAACAAATAATCTATTAATTAATACACCTGTAACTACCATTGTTGGTGCGGCAGCTATTAAACCAGGAATTAATCCTCTTGTAAATTCTGGCAAACTACTTAATATATCATCCAACCAATATTGTTGCATGATTCTTATAAAGAATAAGATGATTACTACTAAAATCAAGCCTAATACAAATTGATAATATAATTCATGCATTTTTCCTCTGAATACTATTTTTTTATTATCAATAAACGTATGTGAATATCTTAATTCACAAACTTTATAATAGGAATACGGAGCTAGGATTAATAAAGTAATCACAGAAAGAAATACATAAAATAAAAAGATAAAATAGAATTTACTTTCTTTATAAATAAATCTACTTGGAGTCTTCTTTGCAGTAATGCCAAAAAAATCTGTCGTAGTACGTACAGCCTTTTTTGTCATCTTAGCTGTAGCTTTAACAGTCTTTTTAGTCATCTTTTTTATTCTATTTTCCTTTCTTTTTTGTTTTTTTGTTTCTTTACCCATATTAATACCTATTAAAATTATTATCCTATATATCTATATATATGATAACATTTTTAAATGTTACAATAAAGAAAAAAATAATGGCACATGCCATTATTCTTTTTAACAAATAAACTATATATTATTAGTATCCTTCTGGTCTATATTTATCATAATCAACAATTATAACTAACAATACGCCATGATAAGAAGCAGGATCTTTTGTACCAGAGCCCAATATGGAGTCCCTGCCAAGCACAATATAACCAGAATCGTTTATTTCATTAGTCCAATGGTCACTTCCCCAATTTCCCATTACTTTAGAATAATCAGTAACTTTAGAATTGTAAAATTTACCATTATAATACATTGATCCATCTTCACTACTTCTATGACCATTTGTCATATTAATATTAGCTATTTGAATACAATCATTTTCATAAGATGGATTATCATAAGAAGCATTTTTAATTGTATCTTCATAAGAATTACCCTTTAATGAATTAAGTTCATCTTTAGTAAAAATTTGTAATCCCATTTCACCCACTACAATTTTTCTAAGATCACTTATTGCATATTCTTTCTTTCCATTTGTATCAAAAAATGTTGTATCTAATACTATATCACTAAATGCATATGCTTCCTTCTTATTATCAATTTCTCCTTCTCTTCTAATAATATTCCATTTAACTGGTTCCCAATTAAATAAATAATATCCTTCGTAAGGAGATTCAACACTGCCGTATCCTTCTTTATTTTTAATAATCTGTACAAGTCTATAATCTCTAAGTCCATCATTATCTTGATCTATATCAATGTATTGTGCTTCACCATCGTATGATGTAGCAGCAAATGTAGTTAAATCTTCCCATTCTGATTCGTCTATTGTTTTTAATACATCAATATATACACTTTCATCTTTCACTAATGATTGAGGATATCTACCAAGTGTAAACATTGTTTCTTCTTTAGATAATTCTCGTCTATTATTACCAACTAAGTCAGTTGTATCACATGAACTTAAAATTATTAATAAAGATACTGATAAAAATACGTATAATAATCTTTTCATTTTTCTCTCCCTATTTTTTAAATTAATGAATGCAATTATTCTTCGTCTACAAATTTCATTTCAAATCCAAAAGCATCAAAGAAATCTTTTCTTACATTCTTTAATAATTCTTTTAATTTCTTTACTCTAATTTCTAAATCATCCTTTTCTGCAATAATTCTCATTTCATCTTCGAATACAGAAATTTTATTATACGGATATTGTTTTTCTAATTGATTAAAAGTATTATTAATATTTCCTCTAAATTGGAAATATACTTGAGAAGCTTCTACATATCTATCTTCTGTAATAGGATCTACTTCAAATACCTTTTTATTCATTTCTAAGAATTCTTTAAAGCCTAAATGATTACATTCAAAATAGAATTTCTTTAACATTTCATATACATTTTTAGCATCTTTAGATGCGTTTAAGCATACAACTGGATGATAATCATAAATAAACTTTCTAAATAGATTTTCAGATTCATCAAAAACTGATTTATCAAATTTATTAATAATTGAAAACAATTGAACACAATAATTATGCTTATTTTCAGTTTGAATCATTTCTTGTTTATATGATTCTTTAGCATTATCTATTGCCTTTAAGATTTCTTCAATTTTATATTTATCCTTAGATTGAATTGCTTGAGTAATAACTGCTGCTTCAGATTCGTATCTTCTAGCTTCTTTTAAAGCTTCAAAGTACGTTAGGCTATATCTACAATCAGTTAAATATCCTCTTTTCATAAATGCTTCATACCTATATACTAAATCAGCAAATTCTAGACGCATTTCTTCATATTCTTGTTTATTCATAATAATCTCCTTACATTGCATTAGCCAACAATAGGGCGGCTAAACCATAATATATTAATAATGCAGTTACATCGTTTATTGTAGTAATAAATGGTCCTGATGCAACAGCTGGGTCAATTTTAACTTTTAAGAAAATAATAGGAACAATTGTTCCAATGAATGATGAAACAGTCATTGCAATAAGTAATGCTACACCAACAATACCCGCGCCCTTCATTGCATCCACTATTTCAAATGAAGTATCAACTCTAATTCCTTTATCTGCTATTTTTAAATATAGGAATACAAATCCAAATGATAAAATAGCTAATAATAAACCATTTAATATACCAACTCTTATTTCCTTAAATATTGTTTTAAATATTTCTTTTTTAGATACATCTTGAGTAGAAATCATTCTAATTGTTACGGCTAGTGATTGAGTACCTGTGTTACCAGCCATGTCTAATACTAATGTTTGGAAGAATACAATAATTGGTAGTGCGGCAACAACTGATTCAAAGCCTGACATTGAAAATGCTTGAGCCAAACCTAATACTAATAAAACAATTAACCAAGGAATTCTCTTTTTAACAGATTGGAATACTGATTCACTTAATTCCTCTTCTTCTGTTAAACCGGCTAACTTAACATAATCTTCTGCAGTTTGATTATCAATTGCTTCGATAACATCATCACTAGTAATTACACCAACTAAATGATCATCTTCATCTAAAATAGGGTATGAATCAAGTCCATAATCCTTTAAATCTTGTAAACAATCATCTACTAAAGCATTAGCTAAAAAATATGGGTAATTCTTTTTAATTATAGAATCTAATTCAGAATTAGCTCTAGCAATAATTAAATCTCTTAGCTCTAATACTCCATAGAATTTATCATTTTCATCTAATACATAAATATTAGAAACATTATCATTATCAGCTGCCTGCTTAATAACAGATTTCATAGCTGTCTTTACATTATCAGTAGATTTAATAGTAACAAAGTTATTTGTCATCATACTACCAATCATGTCATCATCATATTTTGTGATAGCTTTGATATCTTCTCTTACTTCAGGCTCAATTAATTTAACAACTTCTTGTCTTTGATCTTCATCTAGTTCCTCTAGGACATCAATCGCATCATCGGCATCCATTGTTTCAATGATATCAGCTAATTTTTCAGGTTCAATATTTTCTACAACTTCGCCAATATCTTCACTATGTAATAAAACCTCACCAGCTGATTCATCACCTAAGATATGGAATACCTCTTGACGTTCTTCAGGTTCCATATCATCTGTTAAATCTGCAATATCGCTCTCGTGGTATTGAAGTAACTTTTCTCTTTTTTCTTCATCTGTAAGGTTCGATTTTAATATTTCCTCGAGTTCTTTTATAATGTCTTCTCTTTCCATATTAAATACCTCCTTCCACGCTTTATGACAAAAGTATTTTACCATATTAAAACTAATAAATAAATATATAAAAAACCAATTTAAAAAAAAATAAAAAATATTCTTGATTTAAAAATCTTTTTAGTATATAATCGTTAATGCTGTAGATATGTTTCGGTAGCTCAGCTGGATAGAGCAACGGCCTTCTAAGCCGTGGGTCGCAGGTTCGAATCCTGTCCGAAACGCCATTTATAGTAAAAACAAGTCGGTACAGAATACCGACTTTTTTCTTTTTTATTTTTTCATTGTAGGATCGTCATCATCTTTTTTTACTGGTTCTTTTTTATATAATGTTAGCATAACAATTAAAAATGTAATTGTAAAAGCCAACATAGCTAAAATTGTTATTACTTCGTATTCTGTTCCCATTAAGGTGAACCCTAAAATACCAAAACCAATAAATAAAGCAGCATGAATAAATGTTAAGACAGAAAATGCAATTTTCTTCTTTTTCATTAAAGTCATCACACCAAAAAATATCAATAAAATACCAATTAATACACTGGCAATATTATAAAAAAGATTCATAAAATCACCTCAAGACGCAAATATTATATAATATTTTATCTTTTTTTGAAATATAATATTTAAAAATTCGAAATATAAGAGTATAATATTTACTAAGATTTAGAAAAGAAAAGGGGTTATTTTTATGCTTAACATTAAGTTTGTAAAGGCTGAAAAACTAAAAGAAAAACCAGATCAAAATAATTTAGGATTTGGTAAATATTTTACTGATTATATGTTCATTATGGACTGGGACGATGGAAAGGGCTGGCATGATGCTAGAATAGTTCCATATGGACCATTACAAATGTCTCCTGCATCTACTGCTCTACATTATGGAGCTGAAATATTTGAAGGTATGAAGGCATATCGTACAGCTGATGGAAAAATCCAATTATTCCGTCCTTATGAAAATGCAAAGAGATTAAATTCTTCTGCTGAAAGATTATGCTTACCTGAACTTCCTGAAGAAGACTTCGTTGAAGCTGTTAAAGCTTTAGTTAATATTGATAGAGATTGGGTTCCTACTCTACCTGGTACATCTTTATATGTTAGACCATTTATGATTGGTGATGACCATACACTTGGTGTTCATGGTGTTCATCATGCAATGTTTATGGTAATTTTATGCCCAGTTGGTTCATATTATAAAGAAGGTTTAAATCCAGTATCAATTATGATTGAAACTGAAGATGAGCGTGTTGCTGGTAAGGGTGGTACAGGCTACACTAAGTGTGGTGGTAACTATGCCGCTTCTACTCGTGCTGGTAAGAAGGCTGAAGAAAAAGGGTATTCACAAGTATTATGGTTAGACTGTGTTTATAAAAAATATATCGAAGAGGTTGGAGCTATGAACGTTATGTTCAAAATTAATGGTGAAGTTGTTACTCCAGCATTAGTCGGTTCTATCTTACCTGGTATTACAAGAAAGTCTTGCTTACAAATCTTAAGAGATAAAGGTATTCCTGTATCTGAAAAGAGAATTACATTAGATGAATTAACATCTGCCGTAGAAAACGGAACACTTGAAGAAGCTTGGGGTACTGGTACTGCCGCTGTTATTTCTCCAATCGGTTTACTAGAAGTTAATGGTAAGAAATATACAATCAACAATGGTAAGATTGGTGAAATCTCACAAATGTTATATGATGAAATTACTGGTATTCAATCTGGTAAAAAGAAAGATACATATAACTGGACTGTTGAAGTAAAATAATAACAAATAAAGCTCGGAAAATCCGAGCTTTTATTTTACACTAAATTTCTAACATTTTTAAATAATTCTTTATTTTCTTCTACTTTGTTCTTATTACCAATTGTAGTAATTACATTATTATTAAGTGCTTCTGCATATGCTTCTCTATATTTCTTAAAATCAGAAGCTTTCGCATTAATTACATTATTTATTTCTTCTATTCTATCATCATCTGTAATACCCTTAAAATAGAATACTCTAGCCATATCAGCCTTATCTTTATTATGTAATACTAATATAGAATTACCAATCGCACCAATTTTTATTTTTAATAATTCATCTTCATCAGGATTAAATCCATCAATATATTCTGGAGTTTTTAAATAAGTATCATAAGTCTTTTTAATATTTGGATCTCTATAGCTTACAAAAACCATATATCCATCTCTTCTAACTTGTGGCATAACTCCATATGCTCCACCCTTTACTCTTACTTCAGTCCATAAGAAATCATTATAAATAGAGTTTAATAATACCATCATACCACTATTATAAGGCAAGCTATATTTTCCTGCAGATGCATTGAAGGAAATATCAAATGGAGCTTTAAATGCTTCATTTAAGATATTTTCTTTAAATTCTTGCTTATCATATTTAGACTTATCATTTAATTCATTATAGAATCCATCAATTAAAGGCTTAATATTTTCTAGCATTTCCTTATTTCCAGTTAATGCACCTATGAAATTATCTTTACCTAATAAATTATTAACTTCATTTAATTTAGTTACAATTTCATCCTTTTTATTATCAAAATTATTACATAAATCAGTAATGAAATCTAAATAGCTAATACCTGTTGTAACTTCACCAACATAATTCTCTTCATTAATATATGATAAAGCTCTTCTTGCGGCAAATCTATGACCATTATTAGAAATACTCATTGTTAATGTATTCTTAATTTCAAGTAATCTTTCTTTTAATCTCTTATAATCATTAAAAATAGTATTATTAATTGTATCTTCTAATAATTCTTGCATTAGCTTAACATTTTTAGTTAATGCTGAATATCCAAATATTAATTGAATATAACAGCTATTATCTAATTTTGTAGAGTAATTTATATTAGAATATAAGCCACCACTATAGCCTTGAATTAATTGATTGATTTCTAAATAGCTATGATTCTTAGTAGACATATTAAATAATAAATCAGTAAATAAAGAAGTATATCTTAATGATTCATCATTTAATTTATCAATATTAAAATAATATTTAACATACGCAATATCATTAGTATGATATTCTCCAAATAATAATTTATATTTAGAATCAATTACCTCTAAATTATATTTTTCAGGTGTCATTTTAATATCTTCTAAAGATAATTTAGGTAAGGTATCTAATTCTTCTTTAGATGATGGAGTACCTTGATATTCCTTTAATTTAATATTCATTTCTACTAAATCTTTTATCTCTTTATCTGATAATGATTTTTTATAATCAGCTAATTTATTAGAAACAATAATCTCTTCATTCTTTGAATATTCTAAATCAGGAACTAAAGAAACATAAGTTTTATGATTATTATTTAAAACATAATCTTTAATAATATTTTCAAAATAATCTCCCTTTAAATCTTCTCTTAATTCATTGTAATACTTTAATTCAATTAATTTTAAATAAGGTAGATTATCATCATATAAATAAGAATCTAAGCTTCTTAAAATTAGATTTAAGCCCTTAGGCATTCTCGGTGAGAATAAATCCTCTCTTGATTTAAATTCAAAGAAATTAATATTAGCTAATAAGGCGTTTTTATCTAAGCCTTCCTCTAATATTTTCTTTAATTCATTATCAATAACACTTATGAACTTTTCTTCATTTTCTTTATTTGAATTAGATGCCATAATTGTTAGCATTGGCATTAATAAGCCATCATCAAATATTGCGTCTACATCATCACCGATTTTAGCATCAATTAAGGCTTGTTTTAATCTTGAGCCTGGTGTTAATAATATATTATTTAATAAAAGCTTTGTTGCAATAATAAGCTTATAATCTAGTGTTGTTGGGAAAGCTACATTATATGATAAGAATGTTTTATTTTCTAATGCTTCAGATTGATATTTATATGTTTCATATTTAGGTCCATCAAATTTATTTTGGAATGGTACTCTAGTATCAAATTCAATCTTATCGAATTTAGATAAATATTCCTTATCTAAATAATCTAGTCTTTCTTCAAAATCCATATCTCCATATAAATAAATATAAGAATTAGATGGATGATAGAATTTAGAATGGAAATTCAAAAATTCTTCATATGATAAATCAGGAATATATTTAGGGTCTCCACCTGATTCTAATCCATAAGGTGTATCAGGATATAATGAATGCATTATATTTCTATATAATACTTGTTCAGGATCAGAAAATGCACCCTTCATTTCATTATAAACAACACCATTATAGAAAATATCTTCATTTTCATTATTTAATTCATAATGCCAGCCTTCTTGCATAAAAATTTCTTTATTTGTATAAATTCTAGGATAAAATACTGCATCCAAATAGATATCCATTAGATTTTTAAAATCTTTATCATTTATTGAAGCACATGGATAACATGTCTTATCTGGGAATGTAAATGCATTTAAGAATGTATTTAATGATGATTTTAATAATTCAACAAATGGATCCTTTACTGGATATTTTTTAGAACCACAAAGTACTGAGTGTTCTAGAATGTGAGTTAAACCAGTACTATTTATTGGTGGTGTTCTAAATCCAATTAAGAATACCTTATTTGGATCATCATTCTTTAATGTTACTATTCTAGCTTTTGTTTTATTATGAGAATATACAGAAACATTAGAATTAATTTCATCTATAAATTTTTCTTCGATTAATGTATAATTATTCATTTTTACTACCTCCATAACATAATCTATGTAATTTTTCTATGTATTCACTATCTAAATTAACTAAAGAATTTAGGGCATGTTCTAATATATCTTCGTATTTTGAATTTTGAAACATTTGAGTCGTAGATATAATTACAGCCTCATTTGCCATACTATAATACGCTTTTAAATATTTAGAATATCTATTAAATTCATTTAATTCATTTAATAATTCATTACTAAAGCTTACTAAAGAAAAATAAAGCTCAAGCTTTATATTGAATTCATCAGTTGTTAAAACAACTTCACTTTGAAAGCCATCATAATCAATAATAAAGGTTGTTACAAAGCCATCATCTTCTAGTGTTGTTTCTTCATCTACACCTAATGAATCAAAATAATTTTCAATTCTACTTCTTGTAATCACATACATCACCGCTATAAATATTAACATATTTATTAAATAAAAAAAATGGGATTTCACCCATTTTTTTACTTTTATAATGTATGCTTTAACAATTCAGAATAATCAACTGATACTAAATCTTTTGGAGCAATATCAAATACAGTCTTACAACCATAGTCGCCTCTAGCACTTAATCTAGCTGCTGCTCTTGCATATGCGATTAAAACTGAACCAGTAAATTCAGGATTTGAATCAAGCTTTAATGAATATTCAATAACATGCTTAACACCATCAGATGTTTCGCCTGTTCTAATAACAAATCCACCATGAGGAATACCATTGTGGTTCTTCTTTAATTCTTCTAAAGAAATGAAATTAACTGTTGTATCATAATCAGCAAAATAATTTGGCATTTCCTTAATTTCTTTTTCAATTCTTGCTAAATCAGCACCTTCTTTAGCTACTACATAGCACTCACGTTTATGCATTTGGCGAGCTGTA
>JAFSWG010000023.1 GCA_017444645.1 Acholeplasmatales bacterium
ATGAAGGTGGTCGTCATACTCCATTCTTCTCTAACTATCGTCCACAATTCTATTTCCGTACTACAGACGTTACAGGTATCATTACTTTAGCTGCTGGTACTGAAATGGTTATGCCTGGTGATAATACAACTATGACAGTTGAATTAATTCACTCAATCGCTATGGAACAAGGTACTAAGTTCTCTATCCGTGAAGGTGGTAGAACAGTTGGTGCTGGTTCAGTAGTTGACATTATTGAATAATCACTGATTATGACATTTAAAGGTCGCGTAAGCGGCCTTTTGTTTTTCTATAATTATTAATATAATTATTTGTAATTTAATGTTATACTAATAAATAGAGGTGAAACTATGAATACAAGATATTTATTTGAACATGATTTATTACCTAAATTATTTGCAAAAGATCCAGTAAAGGTAATAAATAAAACATTAACAGAAAAGGCTGATTATATTTTTGGTATGCTTAAACAGGTATATGATAAGAAAAATGAAACATGTCCTTATTCGTTAACTGATTTAACAATCACAGTTAAAAGTGAAGATGGATTCGATTTTATAATCATTGATATGCCAAAAAGAAATATTGAGCCAGGCAATTGTCATGAAATAATATTTGTATATTCATTCATGCTAGATTTGTTCCAATATTATACAGTAGAAGCTGGATATAACCCTAAAAATGGTGAGTTCAAATCACTTGCAGCATGGGTTGAGGATTCACATATTTCATTTGGTGATTTAGGTGACGATTCAGTTGTTGCTAGAATTTTAAATACATTAGAGGTTTAAAATTAAACATTTATTTGAAATTATTATAATAATAGGTATATAATAGAAGTCGAAAGGAGAATTTTACAAATGAAAAAGTTTTTTAGTGATTTTAAGGCTTTTATCTCTCGTGGTAATATCCTAGATATGGCTGTCGGCGTTGTTATTGGTGGTGCATTTGGTGCTATCGTAACAGCATTAGTTAACATCTTATTAAGCGTATGCTTATGGGCTGTTCCAGGTGGTTTAAAAGGCTTAGTAACAGTTTTACCTGCAATCAATCCAGTTCAAGAAGGTATGAATAAATCAATTGGTTTAGGTCAATCATTTGCTGCATCTGACTTACAAAGATTAGGTGTTGAATTAGCAAAGGCTAATTATCCTGATTTCGTAGAAGGTGACGCAGCTTGGACTCCAGCAGTTGAAGGTGCTAAATCTACAATTTTAAGCAAGTACACATTACATGGTACAACTTATACTTATAATATGTCTGCAGTAATTGACTGGGGTGCATTCATTAATGCAGTTATCTCTTTCTTAATCATTGCAATCGTTCTATTCATCATCGTTAGAGTAGCAATGGCATCTGCAAAGAAGAGAGAAGAATTAAAGAAGAAGGCAGAAGAAATTAAGTATAAGAAGTGGGCTGAAGCTCATCCAGAAGAAGCTGCTGAACTAGAAGCTAAGAAGGCTGCTGAAGAAGCTGAAGCTGGTAAGCCAGTTGTTGATCCTGTAGTTGCTTTATTAGAAGAAATTCGTGATGAATTAAAAGCTAATAAAGAGCCTGCAAAAGAATAATTAAAAGATAAAATCTTAGATTTCAATATCTAAGATTTTTTTCTGCTCTTAATAGCTTATAATATGGTAAAATAGTTATTAAAGAGGTCTTAAGAATATGAGAAGAAAAAGAATCAATAGAGTAAGAGCTTTTTATTATGCTCACCCATATTTAGTTATCTTTAATGTTTTAATCATTTATAATGTTTTAATAATATTATTATTCTCATTATTATTAGCATATTTAAAAGATGGTTTTATAACTGGAGATAATTATTTACAAGCAATCCAATATTGTGCAATTTATACAATGAACTCAGGAGATATTTGGAGTGAAGCTCCAACAGCTGTAATCATTCTAAAAATTATTATAAATACAACACAAATGATTACATTCTCTGGTGCTTTAATAGGTCTTGCAACATCTATGCTTCAAAACCTCTTTAATAGAAGAGTACACAATGTAGGCAAATTAAAATTAAAAAATCATTATGTTATTTTAAACTGGTCACCTATTGGTGCTAACATAATCAAAGAATTATCTTTTATGCCAGAAAAAAATAGTAATTCTATCAGATATTGATAGAGATACTATTAATGAAGCATCAAACCATGAATATATTCCAATCGGATTTGTTGATAAAGATTTGAAAAAGAATATAATAATGGAATCAATAACAAATATTGTTGAAGGTGCAGTTAATATTACAGATAAGGTAGTTAATTCAATAACTAGTGCTCTAACATTATCTGATTCAGCTACTGATTCTCCAATTAATAAATCAAATATTTTAATATTAGATAACAATCTAAGAAAACAAGAAAAAATAACAGTTAATAAAGATACTATTATTGTATTAGTTCATTATAATAAATAATTTGGTGATTTTATGATAGATACACATTCACATCTTTTTGAAGATGAATTTAAAGATGATTTAGATTTATGTATAGAAAGATGTAAAGAAAACAATGTTAATAAAATTTTAATAGTAGGTTTTTCAGATGAAACTAATTTGAAAGCCCAAGAATTAGCTAATAAATATGATATATTTTATCCGACAGCTGGAGTTCATCCGGAAGAAGCTGGCTCTGATTATTTAGAAAAATTCAATAGATTAGTTGAATTTATAAAGAATAATAAGGTTTATGCAATAGGTGAATGTGGTCTAGATTATCATTGGGATATAACATATAAGGAAGAACAGCATAAGTTATTAAGATTACAATGTGAATTAGCACTGAAAAATGATTTGCCTATAATAATCCATATGAGAGATGCTACAAAAGATACATATGATATATTGAAGGATTATAAAGGATTAAGAGGCGTAATGCATTGTTATAGTGGATCATATGAAATGGCAAAAGAATTTATAAAATTAGGCTTTTACATTTCTCTTGGTGGTCCTGTAACATTTAAAAATGCAAAAGAACCAAAATTAATCGCTAAAGAAATACCGTTAGATAAATTATTAATAGAAACAGATTGTCCTTTTTTAGCACCTACACCATTTAGAGGAAAAAGAAATGAATCTTCATATGTTAAATATGTATGTGAAGAGATAGCTAATATTAAAGGTGTAGATAAAAAAGTAGTTGAAGAAGAAACTACAAGAAACGCAGAAACTTTATTTAAAATATAAGGAATGATTATTATGATTAATTTTTTAAGAAAAATCTTCATAAGAAATTATAATGATGTTAATAATGAAAAAGTAAGAATAGCCCATGGTAAGCTAGCTGCAGGAATTGGTATTTTTTCTAACTTATTATTATTCGTTATTAAAATAATAATTGGTATTTTATCATTAAGTGTATCAATTATCGCTGATTCAATTAATAATTTATCAGATATGGCAACAAGTATAGCTACATTAATTGGATTTCATATCGCAGGTAGACCTGCAGATAAAGAACATCCATATGGTCATGAAAGAATAGAATATATTACAGGTTTAATTGTATCAGTATTTATAATTTTTATTGGTGGTATTTTAGGATTAACTTCAATTTTGAAGATTGTTAATTATAAAGCTGAAGATATTGATTATATTATTACATATATATCTATTGGCATTTTAGCATTCGCAATATTGATGAAGGTATTACAATGCATTTGTTATAGAAAAATCGCTAAAATCATTGGTTCTGTGGCTTTAAAGGCTGCAGCAACAGATTCTTTGAATGACTGTATTTCTACAGGTACTGTATTGATTGGTACTATAGTCATTTTAGTATTAACAATTTGTAAAGTTGAAATACCATTTTCAATTGATGGTATCTTAGGTGTTTTAGTTTCAATATTCATTATTATTTCTGGTATTAACTTAGTTAAAGAAGAAATTAATCCATTAATTGGTGTACCTGTTTCTAAGGATTTTGTTAATCAAATAAATGAATATATAAAAACATTTGACGTAGTTTTAGGTACACATGACATTATGTGCCATATGTATGGACCTACTAAATGTTTTATGACAGTTCATGTTGAGGTGGATTCAAAAGGTGATGTAGTAGAAATACATGATCAAATTGATGAAATTGAAACTGCGGTAAAAAGAAAATTTGATGTTGATTTAACTATTCATATGGATCCAGTAATTATAGGTGATCCTGAAATAGATCGAATCAAAGAAGTAGTAGATGAAAAATTAAAAGAAATAGAACCTAGTCTAAAATTTCATGATTTAAGATTAGTTAAGAAAAATATTTCTACTGTAATTTTTGATATAGTAATTAATTTTGATTTCAAATATTCTGAAGAAGAACTTGGCCAAATTATTGAAACTGAATTATTTGATAAAACTAATAATCGATATGTAGTAATAATAAATTATGACCATAATTTTATTGAAAGTTAATAGATAAAAAATATACTTGCATATTAGATACTAATATGATAAAATAATAAAGCATTTTGAGAAATGCCCTTGCTTAACTTAACTATGTTAAGCCGGAAGTCCAAAAGGAGGTTAACAAAAGATGAAAAAGTATGAGGTAATGTACATTCTACGTTCTAATCTTGATGCTGATGCTATCAAAGCTGAAGTTGAAGCAGCAAGTAACATTTTCACTTCAAATGGTGCAAAGGTTTTAGAGGCAAAAGAATGGGGCTTTAGAGAGTTAGCATACGAAATCGATCATAATAAAAAAGGTTATTATGTATGGATGTTAGTAGAAGCTCCTGTTGAAGCTATCAATGAATTCAATCGTATCGCTGGATATAGCGAAAAGATTATTCGTCACATCGTTGTAAAAGATGGCGAATAATTAATTTGGAGGTAATGATTCATGAATAAGGTTTTATTAACAGGAAGAATTACTAAAGACCCAGAAATCCGTTACACACCTAATGGTATGGCTAATCTACTATTTACTATTGCAGTAGATAGACAAGTTAGAGATGCTAACGGTAACAGACAAGCTGATTTCATATCATGCGTTGCCTGGGGACAACAAGCAGATTTTATGTCTCGCTATGTTAAAAAAGGAAATATGTTAGCAATTACTGGTAGAATCCAAGTTAGAAACTACCAAGGACAAGATAACCAAACACATTATGTTACTGAAGTTGTAGTAGAGTCTGTTGAGAATTTATCTCCAAGAGATCCTAACCAAGTTCAACAACAAGGTTATCAACAACCAACTAATAATTTCCAACAACCAAATAATCCATATCAAGGATATAATAATCCTACATATGGACAGCCACAACAACCAGCATATAATTCTCAACCTAACGGTTCTAATGAAGCTCCAAAGAGTTTCAATGTTAACGTTGATGATGAAGATATGCCATTCTAAATTTGAAAGGAGAAATAATCATGCAAAATACTGAAAAGAGAAGCCGTGACAATCAACGTCGTGGTCGTAAAAAAGTTTGTTATTTTACACAAAACCATATTGAGCATATTGATTTTAAGGATGTAGATTTATTAAAGAAGTTCATTTCTGATAGAGGCAAAATTCTACCTAGAAGAGCAACTGGTACATCTGCTAAATATCAAAGAAAGCTAGCTATCGCTATTAAGAGAGCTAGACATATGGCTTTATTACCATTCGTAAAAGATTAATTATGTTTTTTGTGAAGTGACACAATCACTCGCAAGAAAATGACATAAAAAATAAGTAAGAATGACCTTGTCAATTTTGGCAGGGTCTTTTATTTTTGTCTTAATCCAACTAGCCCACTTCACCAGCCCCTATATCCATTGCATTATATCAAAATTATGATATAATAACGATAGGAGACGATGATTATGCAAAATATTAGACCATCAGCGGAATTAAGAAATAAATATAATGAAATATCAAACTTATGCAAAGAAACAAGAGAGCCTGTCTATATAACAGTAAATGGGCATGGAGATACTGTTATATTAAGCTTAGAACAATTCAATCAGATGCAAGCCGAATTAGAATTATTGAAAATGTTAGCTGAATCTGAAGAAGATGTCAGAAACGGAAGAGTTTCTCCAATCGAAAATACATTTAATGATATTAGAAAGAAGCTTGAATTATAATGGGCTATAAAACTGTAAGAACTGATAAATTTAATGATCAATTAATTGATATCATTATGTATATAAGAGATGCATTTTCAAAGAAAGAAGCAGTAGATTATCTTGATTATCTTGAAAGCATTATAAATAATTTAAAAGATTTTCCATATGTTGGTGTTGTACCAAGATATCAAGCTATTGCTAAACAAGGGTATAGAGCGATTATTTGTAAACAAAATATCTTGTTTTACAAGGTGAAAGAAGATTTCAAAGAAATAATATTAAGTATTATTGTATCTTCGAAAAGAAATTATATAAATTTGGTTTAGAATATATTAAAAATAACTATAATAAGTCAAAATATTAATCAATCATTAATAAGTCTTTTGTATTCCAAAAAAGAGTAAAATAGTGCCAATTAATAATTTTAATTGTTAATATAATAAAAAAATGATACAATAAAATGATACTAAAGATTTGGCGGGTATATATATGCAAAGTGAACAAGAAAAGAAAGAATATTATAAAGTCATAATTAAAACATGTTATATTGCTAATGTTGTATATTTATTAACACACATAATATACTTAATTTTATTCTTAATAATTAAGGTATATCCATTAGTTTATATAAATATAGGTAGCATATTAATTTATTCATTATGCTTTATAGTACTTAAAAAGAAGAAATATTATCCATATGCATTAATATGTGGAAATGAAATGTTAATATATATGTCTTTAGCATCAATTATAGTAGGCTTTAATTTAGGCTTTTATTTATGCATAATTGGTGTTTGTGTCGTATCCTTTTTCTCATCATATTTTGCTAAGGGAAAAGGTAAGATATTAAAATCTATTATTTGGTGTGGATTATCATTTACAATTTGTATAGTATTATATATTTATTCAATATGTAATGAACCAAAATATGTAGTTGATGGTGGAGCTAAAATATTTTTAACTATATTCCATATATCTGCTGTATTTACATTCATTATTGCATATTTAACAACATTCTTAAACTATGCAATGAAGCTTGAAAAAAGAATACTAATTGAATCTAGAACAGATAAGCTTACTCAGATTCATAATAGATATGATTTATACAATTATATTAATTCATTAGATAATAAAAAGAATTATTCATTATCCATGTTTGATATTGACGATTTTAAGCATATTAATGATGTCTATGGACATTTATGTGGTGATGAAATATTAAAGGATTTAGCTCAATTTGCAAAAAATACATTTGAGGATGATTTTGTTGCTAGATACGGTGGAGAAGAATTTATTATCATTTTAAAAATGAATGATGATATAAATGATTCATATAAAAAGATTGAAGAATTTAGAAAGAAAATAGAAGAACATGAATTCAAATTTGAAAATAGTATTATCCATCTTACTATAACTATTGGTTTGGAAGCATATAACAATTGCCAAACAATTGAAGAATGGATTGGATATGCAGATAAAAAACTATACCAAGGTAAGACTGAAGGAAAGAATAGAACTATATATTAAAATATAAAAAAGCTTATTAACAAATGATATGATATCTCCAAAGTAGACAAATAAAATAATTAAAAGAGAAAAGGATAACAATCCCCATGGGGATTCGCGATACCTCCAAGATTATTGTAATTCTACTTTGGAGGTTTTTTTTATGGGAAGAAAAGCAAAATATAGTAAGGAACTAAAATTAGAAATTGCAAAAAGGTATTTAAAAGGTGAATCTGCTTCAGCATTAGCAAATGAATATGGCATGTTTAAATCAATGGAAAAAAATATAATGAATCTGGGGAAGATGGTCTTTCTGATTCAAGAGGACGTCCTTCTTCTAAAGAGCCTTTGGAATCAATTAATAAAAAGATTAGATTTTGGTGATACTTTAGTGTTTGATTCTGTTTCTAGAATGAGTAGAAATTCTGAAGAAGGATTCAAAGATTATAAGATGTTATATGACAAAGGGATTAAATTAATATTTTTAAATGAACCTTTGATTAATTCTGAAGTATTTGATTAAAGTAAAAAGAATTTGGTGAAGATTACAGTAGAAACTGTTAAGCTTTTTTCAAGAGGTAAAGAAGAAAATGGTACAGTTAAATAAAAAGATAATAGATTCAGTTATGAATTTGTTGATGGAACAGTTTATATTTATGGATCAATGATTCCAGTAATGGCATTTTTTGGTCTTGAATTATAATTTAATGCTTACAATTAGTTAAAAACACAATATAATACTTATGCAAGGCTATATCAATATGTGAAGTGACACGTTCACTCGCAAGAAAATGACATAAAACATAAGCATGAATGACCTTGTCAATATTGGCAGGGTCTTTTCTTTTTGTCTTATCTTGACATTAGGGGATATATACCCTATAATAAAAATGGAAGGAGATGAAGAATTGCCAACTATTTCGTCGTTTTATGGCATTTTTATACTAATGCATTTGACTAGAAAGGAACATAACCCACCGCATATACATGCAATATATGGTGATTATGAAGCAACATTTTATATTGAAGATGGAGAAATATATAATGGGGAATTTCCTAAGAATGGTAAAGTATTAGTAAAGGAATTTATTTTAAAGTACAAAAATGAGCTAAAGGAGATGTGGGATAAAGAAGTTTATAAAAAACTTCCACCACTACAGTAATTATGGTAAAAGCAATTAAATTAATTTTAAAAGAAGATACAACATTTGATTTATTCTTTTATGATGGGACTGTAAAAAGATATGATATTTTATCATTATCAGACAAGTTTCCACAATTAAATGATTTAAAGGATAGAAAGTTATTCTTAAAAGGACATTTATTAGGTTGGGGTGGAATTGTTTGGAATGATGATTTAGATGTATCTAGCGAAACAGTTTATGTTGAGGGAAAAGATGTTACAAATGAATATGATGACACAGATATCTTAAACATTGTAATAGGTTATCAAATCAAAGAAAAAAGACTTCAAAAAGAGATGTCTCAAGAAGAATTGGCTAAAAAAACAGGGATAGATCAATCAGATTTATCTAAAATAGAACGAGGTACTTTAAATCCATCTGTAAAAATGCTAAAAAAAATTGCTAAAGGCTTAGGTTTAAAACTTAAGCTTTCCTTTGAATAGTATTTGAGAAAATTATTCATTTTATAAGTAATAACGACGAATTTAAAATAGATTTTTATAAAAGAGTGAGTAAATATGGAAAATAAAGAAGAATTACCATTTTATTATTTGGGTTTTTATTTAGATAGTAAAAAACAATAAAAACTATTAATATGTGAAGTGACACAGTCACTCGCAGGAAAATGACATAAAACATAAATATGAATGACCTTGTCAGTAATGGTGAGGTCTTTTATTTTTACCGAATACATTTTAAAAATAACCGAATACCTCAAATCTATTTTAATTATTATTTAGATAAATATAATAAAAACTGAGGTGAGGATAGTGGAAATAATTACAGTAAAAAACATTTGTAAAGATTATAAGAAATTAAGAGCCTTAAATAATGTATCACTTTCAATAAACGAAGGCGAATTATACGGCTTACTTGGAGTAAATGGTGCTGGTAAAACAACATTATTAAAAATATTATCAGGCTTAACAAATCTAACAAGTGGAGAATTTATAATTTCTGGTTACAACAAAAATCAAATGGATGAAATAAAAAAATTAATTGATATTTCACCACAGGAAACTGCAGTAGCTAAAAACTTAACGGTAATGGAAAACTTAGAATTCTTCCAAGATTTATATAATCAAAAGGATAGTGATTATTTAAATCAAATAATAAATGATTTAGGATTGAGTGAAGTAATTAATCAAAGAGCTAAAACGTTATCCGGTGGTTATCAAAGAAGATTATCAATTGCTTTAGGTTTAATATCAAAGCCTAAAATATTATTATTAGATGAACCAACATTAGGACTAGATGTAATAGCTAGAAGAGAATTATGGAATATAATCAATAAATTTAAAGGTAAGATAACAATTATTTTAACTTCACATTATCTAGAAGAAATAGAAGCATTATGCGATAGGGTAGCTATAATGTCTAAAGGTAATCTGTTAATCGAAGGAACAATTAAAGAAATAAAAGAAAAAACAAATGAAACATCATTTGAAGAAGCATTTATTAAGATTGTAGGAGGTGTAAATTAATGAATAAGACTTTAGTATTTATGAAAAGAAATTTAAAAGAAATGACAAGAGATCCATTGATTTATATCTTCTGTATAGGATTTCCTATATTTATGGTTTTAATGTTTCAAATAATTTTAAAATTTACTGGAGAGAAAACACCTATATTTGAGGTTAAAAGCTTAATACCAGGTATAATGATGTTTTCTTATTCTATGTTAATGTTAATAACATCTTTATTAATCTCTAAGGATAAAACAAGTGCTTTTTTAAAAAGATTATATACATCTCCTATGAAAAGCCATAATTACATAATAGGTTATTTTATTCCATTTCTATTTATTGGAATAATTCAATCTGTTGTATGCATAATATTGGGATATATATTTGGAGCTATATCAGGTACTGGATTCATTTCATTTGGTTCTAGCATATTACTAATAATAGAAATGCTACCAATGATTACAATTAATATTTTTATTGGAATGATTTTAGCTACATTATTAAATGAAAAATCAGCTCCTGCCGTAACATCAATATTTATTTCACTTTGTGGAGTAATTGGTGGAGCATGGATGCCAATTGATACAATGGGTGATTTTGAGAAAGTTGCAGAAGTATTACCATTTTACCCATCTGTTTATTTAGGTAGAATAATAACAAATGCGACTCACACAATACCTGATAGTTTAGGTAATCCTGTTTATTATTCATTTAGTGATAGAGGATTTATGTTTGTGTTGATTCTCCTTGGATATTTTGTTTTATTTGGAGCTTTAACTCTTATATTTTTCAACAAAAGATTAAAAAATGATTGCTAGTATTGTATAATTATTTCTAGGGGGAATTCCTTTATGAAATGTTATACATATATTGAAGAAACAGAAGAAGAAAAGGTACTAATATATGCTAAAGAAAGAACTAAGCTTATTGATGATATTGAATCTTTAGTCATATCATCTGATATTGATTTGACAGGTACCTATAATGAAGAAATAGTAAAAATCAATGTTAATGATGTTGTATGCTTTATTTCAGAAAACAATAAAGTATTTGCGTTAATTAATGATAAAAAATATCAAATTAGACAAAGACTATATCAAATTGAAGAAATGAATTTAAATGCATTTATTAAGCTAAATCAATCTTGTTTAGCTAATAAAAATAAAATTAAAAAATTTGAATCGACTATTGGTGGCGCATTAAAGGTTATATTTAAAAATGGGTATATAGATTATATATCTAGAAGAGAATTAAAAAGTGTTAAGCAAAGGATGGGTATATAATATGAATTATTATGTAAAAGAATTCATAAAAAGAGGCTTAATATTTTCAGGATTTGGTCCAATAATTGTGGGAATTGTATATTTATGTATTGAAGGATCTGGTGTAGATTTAAAGCTTAATGCTTCAATAGTATTCTTAGCAATTATAACAACATATATTATTGCCTTTGTTCAAGCTGGAAGCTCAGTGTTTAATCAAATAGAATCATGGTCTAAGGCTAAAAGCTTATTTTTCCAAATGACATCTATTTATGTTGTATATATGGGAGGATATTTAATTAATAATTGGATTCCATTTAAAATAGAAGTAATAATCATATTCACTTGTGTGTATATTGCTACATATTTGACAATATGGTTAACAGTATATTTTATAACTAAAAATACATCTAAAAAGCTAAACTCTAAATTAAACGATGATTTAGAATAAGGAACTGTAGGCAGGTTTTATATGAATGTAGCATTAAGAGCTTCAAATAATAGAAAATCAAATATTGAATTATTAAGAATTATCGCAATTATATTTATAATTGCTCATCATCTAGCAGTTCACGGATTTCATTTATTACATCCTGATATTTATAATAATTTAGATAATGGTAGTAAAGTATTTATTGAATTATTAATGCCTGGTGGAGCTATTGGAGTAAGTATCTTTTTCATAATATGTGGTTATTTTAAAATTAATAAAGATAAAATATCACTAAAAAAAGTATTGTTAGAAGCCATATTCTATGGATTATTAATTGTATTATTGTTTGTAATTTTGAAATTATGTAATGTAGAATATCCAAAAGAACCAGCTATTAGTAATGCTAAACAATTATTAACTGCGATATTTAATCCGGTGACAAGCAATGCTTGGTGGTTTTTAACGTCTTATATATTTTTAATATTATTGTCACCAGTTATTAACATAGTATTTTCTAAGGTCGATTTAAAAGGATATATAATATTATTCTTAATGATTTATTTATTAATTTTTACAATAGATTTAATAATGGAATCTAAATACTTTTCAATAACTAGAGGAATTCTATTTTATCTTATTGGTGGCTTTATTTTTAGGTTTTTTAATACAAGCAATAAGCTTATTATTAAACGAATAATATCTATAATTTTATTTATAACAAGCTGGGTATTTATTTCATACTTAAGCTATAATTTTTATAACAAATCAATAGTATTTGATTCTAAAAATATAGAAATATTATATAGAGATTTAATGAATTATTTAGAAAATGGAATATTAGTTGTTATAGCAGCAACATCAATATTTATATTCTTTATATCGTTTAATTTTAACAATAAAATTATTAATTTATTAGCAAAAACTACATTTGGAATATATCTATTACATGATAATTATATAATTAGGAACATATTATGGAATTTATTAATAACTAATAATAATATAAATATTATGCCTTTAATCGTATATTCGTTTATATCAATAATATCTATTTTTGTTATTTGTATGATTATTGATTTAATAAGGATATTATTAGTAGAGGATAAATATATAAAACTTACAGATAGAATTATTAATTCATTTAAAAATAAGCATTATAAAAAAGAAGAAAACGAAAATAATCAATAATATTCATATTATATGAGTAAAATTAGACCTATTTTAAGAGTGATAGGTCTTTATTTTTGGTATTCGTATGATATAACATGTTAAAAAAAGAGGATTATATAATCATTCAAGTGATGAAAAGGTAGCTAATTTTGTTAGAGAAAAGAATATCGTTACTTTTATGGTTTCTAGAATTGTTATTTCTAAAAATATATTTGGTTATGTTATATTATTTGAGAATAAAGTATCAAGAATATGGCAAGAAAAAGAAGCATTATTACTTTTATACTTAAATAAAGTAATTGAGTTATTATACAATAAAAAAATTAATTAATTATCGCAATAATATACAAGTATTTATTTAAATGTTCGATTTTTTATTTATTTTCAAGAAAAATATTGACATAAAAAATAAATATGTATAAAATAATGGTAATTTAATAAACAAACCGTTGAGATGGAGATAAAACATTCATAAGTGCTTAAAGAGAGTAGCTGGTGGTGGAAATGCTATAGAGATGCTGGATTGTAAATGGACCATTGAGGGAATAGCGAAACAGATAATTCTGGATTATACTATTACGTTTGCTCACGTAAGTAGCTAGGAATGTGATGGCATTCTAAAGTGTATAGGCTCATAACCTATAAAATCAGTGTGGTACCGCGGGTATATTATATGCTCGTCCTGATGTCAGGACGGGCTTTTTTGTTTATTAAAAGAAGGAGGATAAATATGAAACCAAGTTTTGAAGAAGTAAAAGAATTAAAGGGATTTAGTGTCATTCCTGTATCAGTAGAAATAATGTCTGATATTAAAACACCAATTCAAGTTTTAAAAAATCTTAAAGCAATTTCTAAAAAGCATTATTTATTAGAATCAGTTACTAATGAAAAGCTTGGTAGATATTCATTTTTAGGATATGATCCAATTTTAGAAATTAAATGTAAAGATAATTTAGTTACTATTACAAAGGATGATAAAATAGAATCTTTTGAATCTAAAAATCCATTAGATGAGGTAAGAAAAATAATTAAGGAATATAAATCACCATATTTTGATTATTTACCATCATTTACAGGTGGATTTGTTGGATATGCATCATATGACACAATTAAATACAAAGAGCCAGTATTAAAATTTAGTTCATATGATGAGGCTAAATTTGATGATTATAATTTTATGTTATTTGATAAAGTAATCGCTTTTGATAATATTAGACAAAGAATAATATTAATAGTTAATATAAAGACTGATAATTTAGAAGAAAATTATAAAAAAGCAAAAAAAGAATTAGAGAAGCTTATTACATTAGTAAAAGCTGATTTCCATCCATCTATTCCAAATAATAAGATTATAGAGCCTATTAAAGCAAATGATACATTCGAAGATTATTCAAAGAAGATTGATAAGATTAAAAATTATATTAAAGATGGAGATATCTTCCAATGTGTATTCTCTAGAAGATTTAAAGGAAAGATGAAAGGTGATTTATTTAATACTTATAGAATATTAAGAGGTCTTAATCCATCACCTTATATGATCTTTATGGATACAGGAGATATTCAAATATCAGGTGCTTCACCAGAGACATTAGTAAAAAAGGAAGGAAAGAATGTTGTTACATTCCCAATCGCTGGTACAAGACCTAGAGGAAAAGATGAAAAAGAAGATTTAATATTTGAAAATGAATTAAAAAATGATGAGAAAGAATTAGCTGAACATAATATGCTAGTTGATTTAGGAAGAAATGATATTGGTAGAATTGCTAAATTTGGTTCAGTTGAGGTTTTACAATATCAATATATTTTAAAATTCTCCCATGTAATGCACATTACATCAACTGTAAATGGAATCATAAGCGATGATTGTGATGCCATAGATACATTACAATCATTACTTCCAGCTGGTACATTATCTGGAGCACCAAAGATTAGAGCATGTCAAATCATTGATGAGCTAGAACCAGTAAGAAGAGGCATCTATGGTGGTGCAATTGGTTATATAGATTTTAGAGGAAATCTAGATATGTGTATTTGTATAAGATGTGCTATTAAAAAAGGCGATGACGTATATGTTCAAGCTGGTGGTGGAATAGTTTTAGATTCTGTTGCTGAAAACGAATATCAAGAAACAGAAAATAAAGCTAAGGCAGTACTTAAAGCAATCCAAATGTCAGAAGGTGAGCTAGAATGATTTTATTAATTGATAATTATGATTCATTTTCTTACAACCTATATCAATTAATTGGTTCAATTAATAGTGACATTAAGGTAATAAGAAATGATGAATTAAGTGTAGAAGAAATATTAAAGCTTAATCCAAGTCATATAGTTATTTCTCCAGGTCCTGGTACTCCAAAGGATGCAGGGATTATCGAGGATTTAGTTAAAAATATAGATGATACACCAATATTAGGTGTATGCCTTGGACACCAAGCAATTTGTGAAGCATTTGGATCAGATATAGTTCATGCACCTACAATTATGCATGGTAAAAAGGATTTAATTAATGTAGATAATGATATTCCATTATTTAATGGATTAAATGATAAAATTGTTGCTGCAAGATATCATAGCTTAGTAGCAACTAATATCCCATCTTCATTAGAGATAATAGCTTCTAGTAAAGATGGATTAGTAATGGGAGTAAAGCATAAGAATAAAAAAATATATGGAATTCAATTCCATCCAGAGTCTATATTGACTCCAGCAGGAAAAATAATAATTAAGAACTTTTTAAAGGAAGGTAAATAGAAATGGAAATTAAAGATATTTTATTTAAAGTTGTGGAAGGCAATGATTTAACAAAAGATGAAACATATTACATAATGGATAAAATTATGAAAGGTGATATTGATCCAGCTCAAGCAGGTGCATTCTTAACAGCATTAAGAATAAAGGGTGAAACAATTACTGAAATTGCTGCCGCAGCTAAGGCAATGAGAGATAATGGTACATACCTAAAAGGTGCAGAAAACGCAATTGATATCGTTGGAACAGGTGGAGATAAATCATCATCAATCAATATTTCTTCTATAGCTTCATTTATTATTTCAGCTGCTGGAGTAAAGGTCGCTAAGCATGGAAATAGAGCTGTATCATCAAAGTGCGGTGCTGCAGATTTATATGAGGCTTTAGGTATTAATATTAAAACTACACCTGAAGAAGCAAAAAATATATATGATGAAATTGGAATGATATTCTTATTTGCACAAGTATATCATTCAGCTATGAAGAATGCTGCACCAATTAGAAAAGCATTAGGATATAGAACAGTATTTAATATTTTAGGCCCTCTTACAAATCCTGCACATACAGATAAGATTTTACTTGGATCTTATTCAAAGGAATTATTACCTGTAATTGCAGAGGTTGCACGTGAGGTTGGCATTAAAAATGCATTAATTGTTCATGGTGAAGATGGTCTTGATGAAGTAACATTAACTGGGAAAACATATGTTGCTGAATTAAGAAATGGTGTTATTTCTGAATTTGTATTTGATCCTAAATCATATGGATTTGAATATTGTGATTTAGATGAGTTAGTAGGCGGAGAACCATTTATTAATAAAGAAATAGCTTTAAAGATTTTAAATAATGAAAATTCAAAAAGACGTGATGCAGTTGTATTAAATGCTGGTTTAGCAATTTATATTGCAACTGATGGAATCTCAATACAAAAAGGAATCGATATAGCACGTGAAACTCTAGCTTCAGGGAAAGCTTTAAGAAAGTTAGAAGAATATGTGCTTGCTTCTAACAAATGATTCTAGATGAATTAGTTAATTCAACCATTGAAAGATATAAAGATAAAAAAGATAATTTAGATTATATTAAAAATCTTGCTCTTAATAGAAAGCAAAAAATGGTATCATTCTATGATGCTATTAATAAAAAAGGAATGACTTTTATTTGTGAAATAAAAAAGGCATCCCCTTCAAAAGGTATTATTAGTGAAGATTTTCCTTATTTAGACATAGCTAAAGAATATAATAAGATTGCTGATGTTATATCAGTATTAACAGAACCAACAAGATTCCTTGGTTCTGATACATATTTATCTAATGTAAAAGAATTGGTTGATATTCCAGTGTTAAGAAAGGATTTTATCATTTATCCATATCAAATATATGAAGCAAAGGCAATAGGTGCTGATGCTGTACTATTAATAGTTGCAATATTAACAAAAGAACAAATAAAAGAATATCTAGAATTAGCTCATTCATTAAATCTTGGTTGTTTAGTAGAAGCTCATGATGAAAATGAGGTTAAGATTGCAATAGAAGCTGGTGCTAAGGTAATAGGTGTAAATAATCGTAATTTAAAAGATTTCACAATAGATATGAAAAATTCTATTAATCTTAGAAATCTAGCCCCTAAATCAATAAAATTTGTTAGTGAATCAGGTATTAAAAAAAGAGAAGATATTAAAGTGTTAGAACAAAATGATGTTGATGCTGTTTTAATAGGTGAAACATTAATGAGATCAAATGATAGAATAAAAATGATAAAAGAATTAAAATATGACAAAGATTAAAATATGTGGTTTAAAAAGAAAAGAAGATATTGAAATTGTAAATAAGTATTTACCAGATTATATAGGATTTGTTTTTGCAGAAAATAGAAAAAGAACAATAAATGTATCTACTGCAAAAGAATTATATAATATGCTAAATCATAATATAAAAGCAGTTGGAGTATTTTTAAATCAAGATATTGATTATATAAATAAATGTCTTCCATATATTGATTTAATTCAGCTTCATGGTAATGAAGACGAAAGATATATAGAAGAATTAAAGAAAATAACAAATAAGCCAATTATTAATGCTTATAGGGATGATAATAATGCTGATTATTTATTATTAGATAATATTGATCCTGGTTCTGGTGTTCCATTTGATTGGAATACAATAGAAAGATATAATAAGCCAGTATTTTTAGCTGGTGGTATTAATATTAATAATATCCAAGAGGCATTAATGATTAATCCATATTGTATTGATTGTTCTAGTGGTGTAGAAACAGATGGATTAAAGGATGAATTAAAAATAAAAGAAATTATTTCGAAGGTGAGATTATATGACAAAGGGTAGATATGGAGAATTTGGTGGACAATATGTTCCTGAGACATTAATGAATGCAGTTAATGAATTAGAAGAAGCATATAATAAATATAGTAATGACCCTGAATTCGTTAAAGAATTAAATGATTTATATGCAAAATATGCAGGTAGACCATCACTTCTTTATTATGCTAAAAATATGACTGAGGATTTAGGCGGTGCTAAGATATATTTAAAAAGAGAAGATTTAAATCACACTGGTTCTCATAAAATAAACAATTGTTTAGGCTTATGTTTATTGGCTAAAAAAATGGGGAAGAAAAGAATTATTGCTGAAACAGGTGCTGGACAGCATGGTGTAGCTACTGCAACTATTGCAGCATTAATGGGACTTGAATGTGAAATCTTTATGGGTGAAGAAGATACAAAGCGTCAAGCATTAAATGTTTTTAGAATGAAATTACTTGGTGCTAAGGTTAATGCTGTAACTACAGGCTCTAGAGTACTTAAGGATGCTGTAAATGCAGCCATGAAGGAATGGGCTAATAGAATGGATGATACATTATATGTGTTAGGCTCAGTTATGGGTCCACATCCATTCCCAATGATTGTTAGAGATTTCCAAAGAGTAATTAGTAAAGAAATAAAAGAACAAATTAATAAAGAAGAAGGAAGAAATCCTGATATGGTTATCGCATGTGTAGGTGGTGGTTCTAATGCGATGGGAGCATTTTATGAATTTATTCCTGATAAGGAAGTAGCTTTGGTTGGTTGTGAAGCAGCAGGTAAAGGTATTGATACAGCACTTACTGCCGCAACAATTAATACTGGTACTATTGGAGTATTTCATGGAATGAAGTCATTATTCTGTCAAGATAATGATGGACAAATCGCTCCTGTATATTCAATTTCTGCAGGACTTGATTATCCTGGTATTGGCCCCGAACATGCATATTTATATGCATCAGGTAGAGCTAAATATGTACCTGTTACTGATGATGAAGCAGTAAATGCATTTATGTATTTATCTAAGATGGAAGGTATTATTCCAGCTATTGAATCTGCACATGCTGTTGCATATGCACTAAAGGTTGCTAAAACAATGTCAAAAGACAAGATAATAGTAATCAATATCTCTGGTAGAGGAGATAAGGATGTTGCACAAGTTGCTAGATATCTTGGGGAGGATTTACATGATTAATTTTAATAAATATGTAAAAGGTAAAAAAGCATTTATTCCTTTTGTTACAGCCGGTGATCCTTCATTAGATAAAACTGAGGAATTCTTATATGAACTTGTTAAAGCTGGTTCATCTATTATTGAAATTGGTATTCCATTTAGTGACCCTATAGCTGAAGGTAATACTATTATGGAAGCCGATATTAGAGCTTTAAGCGCTGGAACAAAGATGAGTGGTATCTTTGATATGGTAGCAAAGTTTAGATTAAATGAGCCTGATTTTCCATTAGTATTTATGACTTATTTAAATCCTGTATTTGCTTATGGATATGATAAATTCTTTAAGAAATGTAAAGAATTAAATATTGTAGGTATTATTATCCCTGATATGCCTTATGAAGAAAAGGAAGAAGTAAGATCTGTTGCATCAAAATATGATGTTGCAGTAATTTCTTTAATAGCTCCTACATCAAATCAAAGAATTGAAATGATTGCTAAAGAAGCAGAAGGCTTCGTATATTTAGTATCATCACTTGGTGTAACAGGTGTAAGAGATAAAATAACTACAGATATTGATGGAATGGCAAAAGAAATAAAAAAATACACAGATATTCCTGTCTGTGTAGGCTTTGGTATTAAAAATCCAGAAACAGCTAAAAAAATGACTAATGTTGCTGATGGAGCAATAATTGGTTCAGCTATTGTAAACATTATTAAAGAACATAAGGAAGATTCAAATAAATATATTTATGATTTTGCTAAATCAATAGTTGAATCAATAAAATAGTTAAAGGCGCCAAATTGCTGGCGCCTTTAATTATTTATATTTTCTTTGTGTATTCCTTTAACCATTCAACTTCTTCAGGTTTAAGAGAAGGAGATACAATGTCAAATACCTTTTGATGATAATCATTTAACCAATCTTTTTCCTCTTTTGTTAAAAGGGCAGGTTTAATGGCATCTAAATCAATTGGACAATATGTAATAGTTTCGAAGCCATAGAATGTTCCCCATTCATTAGTTTCTTTTTCAACACATAATAATTCATTTTCTGTTCTAATTCCATATTTATTCTCTAAATAGATACCAGGTTCATCTGTTGTAACCATACCTGGGACAAATTCATGTGAATCATTTCTTTCTGGTACAATTTTCCATCTAAATCCATTAGGTGCTTCGTGTACAGAAAGTAAATAACCAACACCATGACCAGTACCACATTTATAATCAATACCTAATTTCCAAATAGGGCCTCTTGCTAGAATATCTAGATTTAACCCATTGCATCCTTTTAAAAATACTGCTTGGTCAAGAGCTATTACAGATTTTAAAACAGTAGTAAAATATGTTTTCATTTTATCATCTATTTTTCCAAGTGCAAATGTTCTTGTGATATCGGTAGTACCTTCCATATAATGTCCACCACTATCTACTAGCAAGAATCCTTTTTTCTCAACTTTAGCACTTGATTCTTTAGTAGCGCTGTAATGCATCATTGCAGCGTGCTCATTAAATGCACATATAGTATTAAATGATAAATCAACAAATCCTTTATTTTTCCTTCTTAATCCCTCTAGGTAATCAGATAATGATAATTCTGTCATTTCTATTTTTCCGAAATTTGTTTTTAAATAATACATGAATTTTGTCATGGCTACACCATCACGCTCATGTGCTATTTTAATATTTTTGATTTCAGTTGGGTTTTTAATTGATTTCATTAATAAAGTTGGATCTGGTTTGTTTATAATAGTATTTTCGTTAGCTAAAATATTATAGATTTCATAATTAACTTTATTGAAATCAATTTGTACTCTTTTACCTTTTAATGTTTTAGCAAATTCATAAATATCTTGATATTCGCGTAATTGTATTTCATTTTCTTTTAAATATTTATCAACTGTTAAATCCACTTTTTTGTTATCTACAAATAATGTCGTATTTTGTTGAGTTATTGCAGTAAATGATAAAAATACAGGTGTATGTAATATATCATTACCTCTTAAATTATATAGCCATGCTTGATCTTCAAGAGATGAAATAATATGCACATCAATATTATCATTAGCTAATTCAGCTCTTACATCTTTTATCTTTGTAGAATATAGCTTTCCTGAGAAGAATTTAGCAAGCTTATAAATAATAGAGAATGGAATATCTGGTCTATCATTCCATACTAAATTAACTAAATCAGTATTTGAAATAATTTTAACTCTTTCTGGAAGATATTTTTTTAATCTTAAAACATCAGCAGTAGACATTACTTTTCCATCAAATCCCAAAGCTTTATTTTCTTCATTTTTAAAATAATCTCTTAAAAACTCGTTAATGTCAGGAACATTTGGTTGCCCCATTTTCATTAATTCAATAGGCTTTCCTTCAATTTGATTAGCTGCCTGTATAAAATATCTACCATCAGTCCATAAATAGGCTTTAGCTTTTGTAATAACTAATGTACCTGCAGAACCAGTGAATCCTGATAGATACGCTCTAGCTTTAAAATAGTCACTAACATATTCACTCATATGATAATCACATGTAGGTATAATATAAGCATCTATATTATTATCTTGCATTTTCTTTTGAAATAAACTAATTTCATCCATAAATATCACCAAAACTATTATATAATATTTTTACAAATATTAGAAGAATATTAATTGTTATCAAAAGATAAATATTGTATAATTAAGTTACAATTTTGTGAAGGGAGTGATCACATTGGATTGGGGTATAACAGGACTAATAGATATAATAATAATTTTATTAGCCATCGCAGTTATAATTTTTGGTTATAAAAAAGGATTTATGAATAAGGCCTTATCTTTAGTTGGTGGTATTTTATTATTTGTATTTGCTATATTTTATTCGACACAATTAGCAGGCTTATTTAAATCATCTGGATTCATTTATAATGGTTTATATTCATCTATGTATGATAAAATTGCCCCTAATTTGAATGATAGCTTCGCAGTTACACTAGAAAAAGGATTTGGTATTCCTTCATTTTTAGCTACGATTTTAGCATTCTTTATGGGAAATCCAGGTAAGGGTTTAACTGCAGCTGAATCTGCAGAAATAGTAGCAACAAAAACTACAGTATTAATCTCTTTCTTTATATTATTTATTGCTGGTATTATTGTATTAATCATATTAAAGGCAATATCTAACAGTTTAAGAGAACAACAATTCATAAAGGTTGTAGATGGAATATTTGGTATATTTTTATATTTAACTATATATGCTGCGTTTATATTAGTTGTATTCTTTATTTTAGATATCGTTTATAACAATAGTCAAGGTAGTGGCTTTAGTAATTGGTTAGCTGTTGATTTAGCATTAAATGATCCATCCAAATTTAGAATAGGTAAATATTTTTTACAAAACAACTTCTTAGTACAGATTAAAGAAGCAATATTTGGTAAATAGTAAAAAAACGATTTTGGGATTAATCCAAAGTCGTTTTTTTTTATAGATAACACACTTTAATTTTTCGTTAATTGAAAAAGTAAATTCCGCTATAAATAGTTGAAAATTTCAATCAGTAAGAATGAATGACTAAATTCCGTTAAAACACGGTTGAATGTCATTCATTCTTTTTTTGCATAATTTTAAAAAAGTAGTATAATG
>JAFSWG010000024.1 GCA_017444645.1 Acholeplasmatales bacterium
ATTGCAAGTAATAATCTCTCTTCTGGAGTAGGATCAGTTTGACCCTTTGGAGTAGTTTTACCAACTAAGATATCTCCTTCTTTTACTTCAGAACCAGGAATGATAATACCATTTGCATCTAGATTTCTTCTAGCTTCAGGCTTAACATTTGGAACTTCATTAGTGAATTCCTCAGGTCCTAGCTTAGTTTCTCTAGCTTCAATTTCGAATTCATCAATATGTAATGATGTATAGTAATCATCATATACCATCTTTTCTGACATGATTACGGCATCCTCGAAGTTATATCCTTCCCATGTCATGAATGCGATTCTAACGTTTCTACCAAGGGCTAATTCTCCATCTTTCATAGATTGACCATCAGCGATTACATCACCTGCATCAACTCTCTCACCTGGCTTAACAATTGGTCTTTGCATAATTGCAGTTGCAGAGTTAGAACGTAAGAATTGATATAAATCATAACGACGCATATTGCCGTTATCTTCTTTTACTAAAATCTTCTTTGCATCAACATATTCAACAATACCAGGTTGAATAGCTATTAATGCAGAACCTGAATCCTTGGCAGCTCTATATTCCATACCTGTACCAACGATTGGAGATTCAGGATTAATGATAGGTACTGCTTGACGTTGCATGTTTGCACCCATTAGCGCACGAGTGGCATCATCATGCTCTAGGAATGGAACGCAGGCAGCAGCTACTGATACTACTTGCTTTGGAGATACGTCCATGTAGCTTACAGTAGATGAATCAGAAATAACAGTTTCGCCTGAAATTCTTGCAATAACCTTATCGTCAACGAAATGATAATTTTCATCAAGCTTTGAGTTGGCAGCAGCAATTACTTGTCCTTCCTCATCATCAGCTGATAAATATTCAATATCATTAGGATCTACAGTGTTAACACCGTTTGCATCCTTCTTAACTTTAAAATATGGTACCTCAATAAATCCATATTCATTAACCTTAGCATATGTAGCTAAAGATGTAATAAGACCGATTGATGGACCTTCTGGTGTCTCAATTGGACACATTCTACCATAGTGAGAATTGTGAACGTCACGAACCTCAACGCCGGCTCTATCTCTTGCGATACCACCGTTACCTAACGCAGAAATACGTCTCTTTTGAGTGATTTCAGCAAGTGGGTTAATTTGATCCATGAATTGTGATAATTGAGATGAACCAAAGAATTCCTTTAATGAAGAAGTTAAAGGCTTAATGTTGATTAAGTTTTGAGGTGTAGCCTTGTCAATTTCTACAGTTGACATACGATCCTCAATATTCTTCTTAAGCTTAATCATGCCCATTCTAAATTGGTTCTTTAATAATTCACCGATTAATCTTAAACGTCTATTACCTAAATGGTCAATATCATCAATTGAACCTACACCATGATATAAATTCATGAAATAGCTTACTGATGCAATAATATCAGACATAGTTACATGAAGAGCTGTTTCAGTATGGTTATTACCAATTACCTTAACTTCTTCAGTTTCACTTTGCTTTTCAACATTGATATATAAAATTTCGCACTTAGGATTGTCACATAAGAATTCATGTAAATCAATTTCTTCACGGAATGCTTCACGTGCAGAATCTAATCTATCATAAACTTCACCTTCAATTAATTCGCCAGCTTTTGCAATAACTTGTCCAGCCTCGTAAACTAATTCACCAGTTTCATCATTATAAATATCTGCTATTGCAACAACATCTCTTGATAGAGTATGTCCCTTTGCACGATTTAATACATCAAGCTTAATATTGTGCTTATAACGACCTACAGTTTGTAAATCATATTTGTTAACATCAAATAATCTTGAAGAAATGAATTCCTTAGCACCGTCAACAGGAACTTGTTCACCTTGACGTAACTTGCTATAAGTATCAACGATAGCTTCTTCAGAATTCTTATTTTGGTCTTTTTCAAGTGTTGCTCTTAATTGAACACTATCACCAAATAAATCAATGATTTCTTCATTGCTGTTAAAACCATATGCCTTTAATACTGTAGTTAATAAAATCTTCTTTGAACGGTCAATTTTTCCATACCAAATATCTCTAGATCCAGCTTCGTATTCTAGCCATGCTCCACGATAAGGCATTACAGTACCACCGAATTTAATATCTCCAGTTTTCTTATCGATTTCTCTTGTGTAATATACACCAGGAGAACGAACGATTTGAGATATAATTACACGCTCAGCACCATTAATGATAAATGTACCAACTGGAGTCATGTAAGGAATATCACCCATAAATAATTCACGTTTTACACCAATACCTGTATCAGTATGTTCAAGTAAAACATCAACTTTTAAAGGACGTGCATAGTTTGTTCTTCTTAATTTAGATTGAACAACATCATACTTAGCATCTTCGAAGCGATAGTCTTGGAAATAAAGTTTCAAATCTCCATTGAATGAAGTGATAGGAGAAATGTCTTCAAAAACCTCTTTCAAGCCTTGCTCTACAAACCAATCAAATGATTTAGTTTGAATTTCGATTAATCCTGGTAATTCAACATCAGTACGAATCTTTGAATAATTACGTCTAACTGATTTCTTACCATAATTAACTGTCTTGTAATTCATAAGATTTTTTTCCTTCTTTCTAAATTTTTAAACTGTCTATAGACTTTTTAGCCAAAGCTAAAAGGCTGTTTAGAGCCTTTTGTATGGATGACCACAAATATATTTAATCTGTAATAATAACTTACAGTTATTTATAAAATAAAGCCTAATTTAATAGCGACAATAGCCATTATAGGCATTTTACTATTATATTGCAACAAGTCAAAAAAAGCAAGGAAAATTAAAAAAATTTTTTCAATTACATATAAAAAGACAAAAATAAAACCAGAGGCGAACTCTGGTTTTAAAAACTACATTCCTAAAACTTCTTTAATGAATGATACAATTTCTTTATCTTTTGCATTTTGGAAGAAATACTTTTTGAAGCTATCTCTATCAATTGTTTCAAGTAAGAAATCTCTATCAATTTTCTTTAAAATATCAATCATAGGAGTATGTGTAATTTCTTTTACTCCATCTAATATTTTCTTATTTCTTTGTTCAGGTACTACTCTTTCCTTTGGATATCCTCCACCAAATGGAGCTTTGAATAAATTCTCATATACATTTTCAAGATTTAATTCTGCACCCCAGCCGAAGCCTTTTGCATATGGCATTGAAATTGCATTACCATCATTGATTTGACCAAATAAATAAGCATCTGATGGTTCAACAATTAAACCACATAAAACTTTAGGGAATGAATTGCAGGCAAGCATTGCTCCTCCACCTGTACCACAGCCTGTAACAATGAAATCAGCTGCACCTGAATTGATTAAAATACCAGCTAATAAACCATTTTGTACATATGTTAAAGGCTTATCATCAGCACCGAACATACCGTAATTATCTACAACATGGCCATATTTTGTTGCTACCTTATTTAATGTGTTATAAATAAGTTCATTTTTTGCTGCTTGTGAATTTTCGTTAATTAATGCGATTCTCATAATAATTTTCTCCTTTTTTTATAAAAATTATGGGACGAAATTAATCGTCCCATTTTTAAACTATTCTGCTTTTCCTACTGAGCCAAACATTTCCATCTTAATCTTAACGATTTCTTTGATTGCCTCTGTACCTGGAGCAAGTAACTTTCTTGGGTCGAATCCTTTGCCTTCTAAATCCTTACCAGCTTCAATATACTTTCTAGTAGCTTCTTGGAAATATAATTGACATTCTGTATTAACATTAATCTTACATACACCTAAAGAAATAGCTTTCTTAATCATTTCCTCAGGAATACCTGTACCACCATGTAAAACAAGTGGCATATCTCCTACTTTAGCCTTGATAGCCTTTAGGGCATCAAAATCAAGACCTTGCCAGTTTGCAGGATACTTACCATGGATATTACCAATACCTGCAGCTAGCATATCAATACCAGTGTTCATTAAAGTGAAGCACTCTTCAGGATCTGCAACTTCACCCTTACCGATAACTCCGTCTTCTTCTCCACCGATAGTACCAACTTCAGCTTCAACTGTAGCACCTAAGAAGTGTGCTTTTGCAACGATATCTCTAGTCTTAGCTAAATTTTCTTCAAGTGGATAATGAGATCCATCGAACATTACTGATGAATAACCAGCAAGTAAAGCCTTTTGAGCTCCTTCATAAGTACCATGATCAAGGTGTAATGCAACTGGTACAGTGATATTCATAGACTTAATCATAGCCTTAACCATATCAGCAACAACATTATATCCTGTCATATACTTATTAGCACCTTCAGAAACACCTAACATAACTGGTGATTTTAATTCTTGTGCTGTTTGTAAAATTGCTTTTGTCCATTCAAGATTATTGATGTTAAAAGCACCTACTGCATAATGACCTTCTAAGGCCTTTTGCATCATTTCTTTTGCATTAACTAATGGCATATTATTAAATTCCTCCTAAATTGATTTCTATGCTTTTATTATAAAACGAATACCTACTTATTTCAATAAAATAAACACGCTTTCATAACCATTAAAATCATATTTTAAACGTTCTTAATATCACTAATACTAAAACTATATTCTTGTTTGTTATCCTTTTCTAGTCTTCCCCTAACAAATAATAATTTTCCAGGTATCAACATAGACTTTAATTCTTGATAATTTTTAGGAAAAACCACTGCTCTTATATCAGTTGTTCCATCACTGATAGTGAAAACAGACATGTATTCACCCTTCTTTGTTTTTATATTTCTTATACCAATTAAAGATACAATACAATTTGAATAAACATTTTCTACTAATTTATTTAAAGGAATTGTTTTATATTTGTATATTAATTCATTTATATTTACATAAATGTTATATTTTAAGTTAATACCTAAATACTTCTTTTCATTTTCAGATAAAACATCAAAAGGATATTCTAAATTATCTTCTATAACATCTACTAAATGACTGAATATAATATCATTTTGAATTGAAGAATTTTCAATCATATTTTTCTTTGTTTTTCCAAATAAATCAAGTGCGCCTGAATAAACTAAAGCTTGAATTTGAGCTTGACTTAAAAAGTTACATCTAATTTTAAAATCTTCAAAGGATTTAAATAAGCCATTATTATTTCTTTCATTTATTATAGCCCTCTCTTGGACAGAACCAATTGAATAAATAGTATTTAATGGCATAAATAATCTATTTGCTTCAAACACAAATCTATCAGTAGATACATTTACATTAGGAGGTAATACTTTTAATCCTCTTTTCATAGCATAATTAATATATGAAGCTAACGTAGATGAATTACTTAAAACATAATTCAACATACATGACATAAAGATATTAAAATAATTTACTTTAAAATATGCCATCTGATATGAGAGCATTGAATATGCAACTGAATGAGATTTATTAAAACCATAATCTGCAAATTTATATATTAAATCATATATTTTAGTAGCTAATTCAAGTGAATAACCTTTTTTAACACTTCTATCTATAAAATCAGCCTTAAGGGCATCTAATTTAGAAGCATCCTTTTTAGAAATAGCTCTTCTTAATAAATCTGCTTCGCCTAAAGAATAGCCAGCGAATACCTGTGCTATTTGCATAATTTGCTCTTGATATACAATTACCCCATAAGTTTCTTTTAAAATAGGAGCTAAATCAGGATGGATATATTCAAATTTTTCTCCATGTCTTCTTCTAATAAATTCAGGTATATTATCCATTGGTCCTGGTCTATATAACGCAAGTACTGCAACTATATCAGAAAATCTTTCAGGCTTCAAATCAGATAATACCTTTCTAATTCCTACAGATTCTAATTGGAAAATACCTAATGTATCAGCATTTTGAAGCATTTTATATACCTTAGGATCATCAAGAGGAATATTTCTTAATGCTTTCATGTCGAATCCTTCAACATTATTCATCATATCATGAACCATTGTTAAATTCCTAATTCCTAAGAAATCCATTTTTAATAATCCAATAGCTTCTAAATCATCTTTCTCAAATTGAGCTTGATATAATCCATTTATTCCATTTTGTAAAGGAATTACATCATCAAGTGAAATAGATGAAATGATAATACCAGCCGCATGTGTACTGATGTTTTTAGGGAAATTCTCAATTCCTTTTGCTACATATAAAAAATCATATAGTGGATTATTTTTATATTCTTCTAATAATTTATCGTAACCATATTTATCTATCATTAAAATTATTTCATCAACTCTTGATTGCTCAATGTTAAATACTTTCGCTAAATCTCTAGCTGATGATTTAATTTGGAATGTACCAAATGTAGTAATATTACATACATTCTTATTACCATATAAATTCTTTACATATTCAATTACTTTATCTCTATCCTTATCAGGAAAATCAGTATCAATATCTGGCATTGATATTCTTTCAGGATTTAAAAATCTTTCAAATAACAAATTATATTTTAATGGATCTATATCAGTAATACCAAGACAATATGCAACTAAACTTCCTGCCGCACTTCCTCTTCCTGGTCCTACTAATATATCATTAGTCTTAGAATATCTAATATAATCCCATACAATTAAAAAATAATCATTAAAGCCCATTTTATTAATTACAGATAATTCATATTCTAATCTCTTAATATAATTAGAATTACTTACACCTCTTTTAGATAATCCTTTATAACATAATGCTTCTAAAAATTCCTTTGAAGATACTCCTCTAGTATTAGGAAATTTAGGTAGAGGAACTTTATCATTAAATATATCTAAATTAATTTGATTAATAAAATTATCAATTCTAATATCATCACTAGGATTTGAAATAAAGCTATAGTCATCAAATGGTTGAATATTAGCTTCATCGTTATCAATTTTTCTTAATGATTCATAAATTATTTGATCCTCAGGCTTCAAATATAAACATTGATGAATAGGTAAAATATTAATATCATTATTTTTAGCTAATGATTCTATTTCTTTTATTAATTTTATATTTTCAGGCTTATTAGTATAAGATATACCAATATATCCATTCATTTCTTTTATCTTTAATAAATAATTAATTAATTCATTATCATTACTTTTTAACATGGCTTCAATATAAGAATCATTAAATACAAAAACATATAATATATTCTTATATCCAAATAATATATCGTTATCTATTTCTTCTTCAGTTCTTATAATAGTAGAGGCTTTTATTAATTCTTTATAACCATCATTGTTTTTAGCATACATTAATACTTTTGATTTAAAATTATCAACATAGTATGTATATTCTAATCCAATAATAGGCTTAATATTATTCTTCTTACATTCAGTATAGAATTTATATGCGGCAAATAGATTATTATCAGTTATAGTCAAAAAATCAAAGGAATTATCCTTTGCTAATTTAATATAATCTTTTAATCTAACAGCACTATTTAAAAGATTGTATTCAGTTTGACCATAAATAAAGCCTCGCATAAAAAATACCTCTCGAATAAATTATATCACATATAAATCTATTTTTATCTTTTTAATTGTAAAGAAAAGCACCCAAAAATGAGTGCTTCTATTCTTCAAATCTAAACTTATCCATTCTTTTCTTTTTTCTTTTTAATTAAAAAATAATAAATAAAGAATACACCATAGCCAACAGTTATAACAGATAATATTATTAGCATTATTAAAATAGGGATATTTATATTAGATATTCCTGAATTACCAACAATAATTCTAATTCTTTCAGTACTACTTAATCCTGACGAATTTATTGCATATACATTTGCATAATATGTTCCTTCTTTATTATAAGTAACCTTACTATCATCAATTTCAACTGAATCCATTATTCTTTCGTCTGAATCATCTATAACTGTTATATAATTTTTCAATTCTACATTTGAATCTTTATCAATAATAATATCATCAGTATATATCTTAGGTTTTTCTTTAGAAATACATTTAATAGTTAATTCATCACTAACTGTATTTATTCCATCAGTATAGCTATACCAAACAGTATATGTACCTACTTCATTTACAACATTTGTTGTTATAGATAAATTATCATAATCAATTGGTTGATTATCCTTTATTATTACTTTGCTAGAAAAATCATATGATTCAAAATCTGTTTTATAGTCTAATAATAATGTTTTTTGGGGAATAGTAATAGTTGGCGCACTATCATCTATTACATTTATTCTTATTGTTCTTGATGTAGAATTACCAGATTTATTTTTTACTGTTACTGTATAATTATATTCATTTATTGTAGTCAAATCTAAGGCAGGATATTGAATAAGAGATGAAATATCTCCATCAACTTCGTCATACGCACTAAAATAATCTCTAATATTAATATTTCCATTAAGTGACAAATTCAATTCTTCTTCCCCATTAAAATTAATTACTGGATAACTATTATCATAAATTGTTACATTAAAGCTTTTAGTTGTTCTATTGCCTGATGTATCAATTGCGCTAACATCAATTGGGTAACTACCATTAGTAGTAAAGTCTACGCTTTGATTAATTTTAATCTCACAATCAGAATAATTATCAGATGCGTTAATATTATTATTTATTTTATTAAGTAAATCATCATATGCTTCTGGAGTTAAAGAGCTTACTCTTTGAATAAATAAATTATCTTTAATTATATCTAATTTTGGAGCGATACTATCTTCTACTATAAAGCTAATTAATTCTCTATATCCCGTACATGTTCCAGGACAATACTTATCATTTTCTGATGCCTTATACCATACCTTATAAGTTCCTATTTTTGTCGTATTAACATTCGATAAAAAATTTAAAAAATCTCCAGTTCTGAGGTATGACACGTTCGCATCAGCTAATAATACTCCATCTCGATATAGCTTAGCCTCTGGTATTATAGAATATTCAGATAAATTACCACCTAAAGGTATTCTCACTACAGTATTAGTCCATCTAAATTCCCAGGTTGCTGCATAAGTATTAAAGGAAAAGATTGTAGTTAATAATATAGTAAATATCATTAAAATAAATATTTTAACCTTCAAAATAATTACCCCTTTCTTGTACAATCATTATAAATATCAAATACTAATTTATATTTTCCTGTTTCTTTAGCTAAAATGAATGATTGTTCTATAAAAAACTTTTTAATAAATTCATCTTCATTTATTTTAATATCTCTTTTTGCTGTTACTGAAATAAAGGTAGTCCTTCCTTTTGGAGTTGGAATCATCAAATATTTAAAAATAAGCATAGAAAAATCAATCTGATAATAACTTTGATTTATTTCTTCTATATCCTTTTCTAAATAATCTTTACTGAAATTATAATCATAGAAACATTTAGCAAAGCCATATAAGTCCTTTCTTTTAAAAGTAGAAATGGCTTTACCCAATAAATAATTACCTAAAAATTTTATTGATTCTCTTTTTTTATTATCTTTAATTGTATTTATTATTTCTAAAGCATATTTTGGTGAACCAGCCTTTAAATAATAAATAGCATAATAATAATTTATTTCATCCAATAAATTATATGAACCAATTAATAATAATTCTTCTTTCAAGGTATTATAATAATTAATAGTCTCAGGTTTTAATAAAGCATTTGAAGTATAAAATAAATAAAGATGTGTTATACACATTAGTTCTTTTGATAATTCAATTTGACTTAAATCATAAATTAAATCATATGCTTCTAAAATGCTTCCTGTTTTATATAGATACATTACAGATGCTATTATAAATACCTTAAAATCAAGATGTGTCATTGATCTAGCTATTTTTGATAATTCTAAATATTCATCCCTAGCAACATCTAAATTATTAATACTTA
>JAFSWG010000001.1 GCA_017444645.1 Acholeplasmatales bacterium
TGGTATTTAGTTATTTTTGCCAATTTAATTATACCATTTTTGAGGACTTTTTTCACTTATATATAGTATAAATTCCAGGTATTTTTTACCTGGATTTTTTTATCGTTTTTTACCCCTTATTTAAAAATAGGGAAACACAAAAGAATTTAGCGTTAAAATTATAATTGCTTGTTAATTGATAAAGTAAATTCCGCTGATAAACGTTATAAAAAATCATAAAAGTTATAAAGAGTTATAAAAATAATTATCTTTACTAGCTATTGATAATAAATTAAGCCACAAGATTTATTTTTATTAGAAAAAATGCTGTAAAAGTCACATTTACAGCATTTTTTAATTATTTATTATTTTTAACAGCTTCAACAATTTTATTAATTGCTTCATCTAAAGATAATTCAACTTTTTCCATTGACCATCTATCTTTAAATTCTACTATACCTTCAGCAGCACGTCTACCAACAGTAACGATATATGGAATACCAATTAATTCCCAGTCTTTAAACTTGAATCCAGGACGTTCATCTCTTTCATCTAAGATCACTTCTACACCATTAGCTTCTAGTGCGTTATGTAATTTATCAGCTACTTCTTTTTGAGCAGGATCATCATACTTAACTGGTACAACTACTGCATGATATGGTGCAACATTTAATGGCCACTTAATACCAAATTCATCATGGTATTGTTCAACAATTGATTGTAATGTTCTTGTAACACCAATACCATAACAACCCATTACCATTGGTACATTAGCACCCTTTTCATCTACATAAGTACATTTCATTGGCTCACTATATTTTGTTTGTAATTTAAAGATTTGACCTACTTCGATTCCTCTATTAATCTTTAATGGCTTACCACATACTGGACATAAGTCACCAGCAACTGTAGTTTTTAAATCACAAACCTTACCATTGAAGTCTCTACCAAACTTAATATTTTTAACATGGTAATCTTTTTCATTAGCACCTGTGATTACAGATGTCATATTAGCTATCTCTGTATCTACATAGATATCAAATTTATCATTATTTTGTGGACCACAGAATCCTTTTACAAATCCTAAAGATGCTAATTCTTCATCTGTAGCCATTCTTAAATAATTTTCATTAGAGCCTGATTCATTAACTAATTTAATTAAATTAATTTCTCTATCTCCTCTAATTACAGCAATGATGAATTTTTCATTCATGAAATCATGATAAATTAATGTTTTAGCAAAATTCTTTGCATCTACCTTGAAAAAATCAACTAGCGCATCAATTGAACCATCAATTGGTGTATAAACCTTTTCAACTTCTCCTTCAGGTAATCCTTTGTAATCATCTAGCTTAGATGTTGCCTTTTCTACATCTGCAGCATATCCACAAGCATCACAATATGCAATATCTGATTCACCAACATCTGATAATGCCATGAATTGATGAGAACCATTACCACCAATATTACCTGTATCAGCTAATACTGGTTGGAATTTTAATCCACATCTAGTGAAGATTCTTGTATATGTATCATACATATTTTGATATGATTCTTCTAATCCTTTTTCATCCTTGTCAAATGAATAAGCATCCTTCATAATGAATTCTCTAGATCTCATTAAACCAAATCTTGGTCTAAATTCATCTCTATATTTAGTTTGAATTTGATATAGAGTGATAGGTAATTGTTTAGATGATTTAATTAAATCTCTAGCCATTGAAGTAAAGATTTCTTCATGGGTAGGTCCTAAACAGAATTCACGTTCATGTCTATCCTTTAATCTCATTAATTCAGGACCGTACTTCATCCATCTACCTGATTCAACCCATAATTCTTTTGGTTGTAAGGCACTACATAGGATTTCAATAGAGCCTGATCTATCCATTTCTTCTCTAATAATATTTTCTATTTTATTTAAAACTCTAACACCCATTGGTAGGTAGTTATAAACACCTGCTACCTCGTTTTTTAGCATACCAGCACGAAGTAATAAAATATGAGATGCAATTTTAGCTTCGCTTGGTGCTTCTTTAAGTGTTGATATTAACATTTTACTTGCTTTCATAATAGTTAATTCCTTTCATAATACGAGAGAAATTATATCATAATTTTTGTTTAAAATCTATGAAATCGTTATTATAATAACTATTTTTCTAAATACCTTGAATTTTTATCACTATTTGTATTATAATACCTTGAAATTTCATTATTAATTATATTATAATTACAATAGTATAAATTGTACTATTAAACAATTTAAGGAGGCATTATGGACAAGATAAAAAGCCGTTCTGAAATCGGTATTTTTGCACTTGGTGGACTTGGTGAAGTCGGCAAAAATATGTATTGTATCGATTATCTAGAACAATTATTTATTATTGATGCTGGAATTTTGTTTCCAGATGAACACCTATTAGGTGTTGATTATGTAATTCCTGATTTTACATATTTACAAGAAAATGAGCATAGAATTGTGGGTCTTTTTATCACTCACGGCCATGAAGACCATATAGGTGGTATACCTTTCTTATTAAAGAAGGTTAAAATACCTAAGATTTATGCAGCCGGAGTAACAGTTGATTTAATTGAAAATAAATTAGAGGAATACCCTGAATTATTATCAGCTACTACTATCGTTGAATTTAAGAGCCATTTCGTTTATAAATTTAAAGATGTTGAAGTATCATTTATTAGATTAAATCACTCTATTCCTGATTCTTTCGCAATTTGTTTTAAAACTCCACTTGGTACTATTATGCATACAGGAGATTTTAAAATTGATTTAACTCCAGTAGGACCTGCCGCTGAATATGATAAGCTTGCAAGACTTGGAGATGAAGGATGCTTATGCTTATTATCAGATTCAACTAATGCATTAAGAGAAGGTTTTACTGATTCTGAAAGAAAGATTGGTACTTCTATTAAAGAATTATTTGGTAAAGTAACTGAAAGAATAATTGTTGCCACATTCGCATCTAATATGTTTAGAGTTCAACAAATTATTGAAGCATGTGTTGAAAACAAAAGACATGTTGCAATATTTGGTAGATCAATGGAAAAGACAATTGAGGTTGGTCAACAAGTAGGTTATATTAAAGCTCCTAAGGATACTATTATTAGACCTGAAGAAATTGGTAATTATAAGCCTGAAGAATTATGCTTACTATGTACAGGTAGCCAAGGTGAACCACTTGCCGCATTATCTAGAGTAGCAAATGGTAGCCATAAATTAATTAAATTAATTCCATCTGATACTATTATCTTCTCTTCTTCTCCTATTCCAGGAAACCAAGAAGGAGTTAATAGAACAATTAACTTATTATTCAAAAATGGTGCTGAGGTTGTAACACACTCACCAATCACAGATACACATACTACAGGACATGCTTCACAAGGTGAATTAAAATTAATGTTATCACTTGTTAAGCCTAAATATTTCATTCCTATTCATGGTGAATATAGAATGCAAAGAGTACATGCAGATTTAGCTGTAGAAACTGGTGTAGATCCTAATAATACATTTATCCTAGAAAATGGTGATGTAGTAGCAATCAACGAATATGGAGCAAGAATGGCTGGACATGTAACAGCTGGTGAAGTATATATTGATGGTACTGGTGTAGGTGATATTTCTTCTTCTATCTTAAAAGAAAGAAAAGTATTATCTGACGATGGTATGTTCGCATTAATTATTACAATTGATACTAAAAATAAAACAGTACCAATTGATCCACAAGTTGTATCTAGAGGTTTCATCTATATGAAAGATAGTGAAGAATTAACACATGAATTTGTTGAATATTCTAAAAACTATTTATTAGAGGAAATGGCTAAAGTTAAATTAGTTAATTTATCAATGTTAAAGAATGGATTATCAGAAAAATTATCTGAAGTAATATATCAAAAGACTGATAGAAAGCCTATGATAATTCCAATCTTTATGGATATTACTCCACAAACTAATTACACTCCTGCTGAAGCTAAATTCGATGAAATAAAGATTTAATATAAAGGGTTGAAAAACCCTTTTTATTTTACCCAAAATAAAAGGGATGCCTAAGCATCCACTTTATCGAAACTAATTTTAATTTTATATTCTATTTTTTTATCTTTATATTTTTCTTGTAAATCTATAAATAATAAATCACTTGGGTCAATACCATAAGCATCACTTATTTTAATTATTGTAGATAATCTACAATCAGCATCTTTATTTATTAAATTAAATACTGCTTGTCTAGATATACCTAATATTTGAGATAATTTAGATTGAGTGATTATAGTATTTGATGTTAAATATTTTAAATTCTTATTAAAATAAATTTGTTGCATATAATCACCTAACCTAAATAAATCCAATCTTCATCTGAATCTTCCGTATATCCACCACCATTTTCTATATTACCTGTTGTAGTGGTTGTTTTAGATTCTTCACTTGAATTATCTATAGGAATATCATTTGATGGTATTGAATTATCGGTAGTTGGTTCATTTGTTGTTTCGACTATAGATATATTAACATTTGATATTGTTGTATTAATATTATTATCTTTATCATCACATGATGCTAAAAATAATAACGATAAACATAATAGAAATATCACTTTTTTCATATGAACCTCCTAATAAAAATCATAGGGTGTATTCCTACACCCTAAAATGTTAATTATAGACTTGGCCAAAGATCACTAGCATCATCTGATAAACCGTCTGAATCAACATCACCGGCTCCACCATTAGATGCAGCAATTACGTCTTCTAACTCAATTTCTTCGTCTTCGATAAAAGGTTTTAAATATTCTCTCATTTCTATATTACCCCTCAAATTATAATGTTATCTCTGTTACTTCACTTAATGTTGTTGATCCATCAGTGAATGTAACTTTTAATTGCTTAGAAATTGTGCCAGTTAAATCTTTAACACCTGTAACTCTATAAATTACATAGTATACTCCTTTAGTTTCTGGACATGATATAGATGCACCAGTAACTGAAGTATAGCATGTAGTTAAGAAGATTTGTTTAGATGTAGCAACGCCATCTAATTTTAATATCAATTCAATTGATTGAACATTAGCTAAATCTAAATCATTAAGTAACATTCCACCAATAAATCTTACTGTATCACCAGTAGAATTCTTTTCAGCTTGTACTGCAGCTTGTGTACCATTAGACATTGCAGCAACAAATTCAATTGAGAAAATTCTCATACCATTGTCACCACCAATGTAGTATGATCCAGCACTTTCAACAGGATACTCAATAGTTCTTACTTCATAATTAGCTGCTGCTGTTGCATCCCATGCAACATTTCCGCTTGAAGCAGTAATTGCTGTTGAAGAACTATTAATAAATTTAGCATTTCTAGCACTATCTCCTTGAGTTGTCATTGATACAACTATCTTACCTGCTGCAGGAGCTTCAATTTTAATACTCTTATTAGTCGTTGAAACTGCACCACCAGTTGCAACACATGCTACGCTACTAGATGTTTGCATCTTTGTAGCAGTTAATAAAGTATATATAGTATCAGTAACTTTAACTTCACTTGGTAAATTTGATGTTCCTAATTTATCAAGCATATATGATACAATTGTACCATCTAATGAATTTTCACTTGCAACTACATAATTAGAATCTGCAGTAAACTTTGCATATAATGTAGTAATTGATGAAGTGATCGAAGTATTTTCATAATCAAATGAAGTTTGTAAACCAGAATCTGTATAATATCCATCAAAAACATATCCTAATTTAGTAGGTGTATATGTTAAATATGAGCCTTCTTTAACAGTTTGTGTTGAGAAAACTGTTGAACCATCATAAATATCAATATTAACATCTGCTGCTACTGTTTCATAAGAATCACCAACAACAACAGCCTTAATTGAAGCCAACTTGTTTTCTTTACTCTTGCCATCACTTGCATATGAATATAACTTTAAATATGTACCATATGTTGAATCACTATTGATGTTTGTGCTGTCGAATGCAACAGTTGCACCAGTAGTCTTATTAGAAAGAACATAAGTGTCATCACCTGTTGATGTTAAATATAAACCTCTATTACTATTATTTGATGTCCATAGTACTGTAAGAGAACCAGATGTTGTATCTTCAGGAATAGGAACATAAATGTATGATCCACCATCTCCACCTGATGTATTTTTATCAGTATACATATCTAGACAATCATTTGCCTTCATAGTAACCTTGTTATTTCCTTTAAAAATATAAATTCCATAAAGGTCATCACCATTACTAAATGTAATATCTGTACCTGTAGTGAATGTCCAAGTTTTTGTATCATTAGTATTTGTTGTTGTAGTAACATTAACATTACCTTGTTCATAACTTGCAGCATTAACTCTTGTTCCGAATACTGTCGCAAAAACTAATGCTATTGCACCTAGCATAGATGCAATTAAAAATTTAATTTTTTTCATAAACTTAAAAATTTCCCTCCTTTTAATCTTTAACCGTTTATAAAACGTTTTCTATAAAAATTGTAGCATATATATATATATATCAAGCCCATTTTCGAAAATTTTAGAAAATAACTAATAAAAGCCTCGATCATCTCAAGGCTTATTTTTTACAATTAGAACACATCATACATCTTCCATTATGCTTATGTCCAAAATATTCACATGTTATTTGATGAATACATTTATTAGATAATGCTAGTGATATCATCTTATCTAATTTTTGATATCTATCTAATTTAATTTGATTTAATTCTTTATTATTTAAATTATCATTTCTTATATTTTCTATAAAGTATTCATTTGTAGAAATATCTTTTCTATCAAATAATAATACCCCTTCAGCATATTTACCATCTCTAGAACCTCTACCTGTTTGCTGAATGAAATCTTCAATTGAAGATGGTAGATCATATTCTACAACAAACCTAATATCAGGTATATCTATCCCCATGCCAAATGCGTTTGTTGCAACTAAAATATTTAGGGTACCATTAGTATATAATTCTTGCACTCGCTTCTTTTCTTCACTATCTAGCATTCCATGATATAATCCTACCTTATATCCTAATTCTTTTAATTCATAATATAAATATTCTGCAGTTTTAATAGTAACTACATATATTAATCCTTTTTCTTTATTTCTAGATAAATACGATAATAAATTTCTTTCTTTATTTGATGTCTTAATTATCCTATAAAATATATTTAATCTATCAGGATTACCTATTATAATATTAGGATTATTAAGATTTAATAAATTAATTATTTTGTTTATTGTTATCTTAGTCGCAGTTGCTGTTAAAGCTAATATAGGTGGTCTATATCCTAAATTATTAATAAATGAAGGTATTTTAGCTAAAGCTTGTCTAAAATCTTCACTCCAAAGTAAAGTATGGGCTTCATCAAAAACAATTAACGATATCTTTATATTCTTAATTGAATCAATAAATCTCTTAGTTAATAATCTTTCTCCTGCAACAAATAATATTTTTATCTTATTATATTTAATCTTTTCATATATATTATTCTTTTCATAATCAGACTGTAAAGAATTAATATATTCGGCTTTTATAAACCTTTTCTTTAGATTATTAACCTGATCTGCCATTAAGGCAATAAGTGGTGTAATAACGATTGTTATACCATCTAAAATCAAAGATGGAATCGAAAAACAAATAGATTTGCCATAACCTGTGGGAAGAAGGCCAATGGTATCATTATTGTTTAAAACTGAATCAATAATTTGGGCTTGTTCTGGCTTTAAATTATCATACCCAAAATATGATTTTAATATATCATTTTTATTTTGCATAATTACATTTTAATACTTTTAAAAATCTTGTCAAATCGTGTAATTTGTCATTAATTGATATTTGATAAAATATTAAAAAAAGAGCCATTTTAGCATAGTAAAATGACTCTAAAACATATATTTTTTGATAAAAATTGAATATAAATATCAAATAAAAATTTTTTTATTTATTGTTATTAATCCAGTTTCTTAATGCTTGCTCTGGCTGATAGCCTACTGCCTTATTAACAAGCTTTCCAGCTTTAAAAATCATGATAGTTGGAATAGATTCAATACTAAATGCGCTAGCAATTAATTCTTCATCATCTACATTTACTTTACCAACTTGAATTACACCTTCATTACATAATTTTTCAAGTACTGGTCCAATCATTCTACATGGTCCACACCATGGTGCCCAAAAATCTACAACGACTGCTTCATTACTACCAATGAATTCTTTAAAATTATCATTAGTTAAAGTTTTTACTTCCATCTTATTTTCCTCCATATTCTCTATGCTTATAATCTAATGTGTTAACATCTACCTCTTCAATGAAATGCTCACCTTTCAGTGAATCTGGTTCATTTAAAAATACTACATCACTAGTATTTATAGCTTCACTAGCTAAAAATAGCATAATAGCTGCACAATTAGATAAATTTAAGCTTCTTATTTTATCAGTAGTTGGTATTCTATAACAATCCTTTATATTATCTTTTAATATATCATATGCTATACCTGTAGATTCAGCACCAAATACTAAATAAACTTGTTTATCACCTTCTGCATCCTTTTTAAAATCGATATCAATAGGTGATTTATGGCCATATCTAGTTAAATAATAAAATACGCCATCATTTTTAGATTTAAAATCATCCCAGTTTTCATATACTTCATAATCTAGATAATCATAATAATCTACACAGCTTCTTCTTAATTGTTTTTCTTCTAATTTAAAGCCTAATGGCTTAATTAGATGAAGTTTAGCATTAAAGCCTACACAGCTTCTCATTATATTACCTGTATTTTGAGGTATTTCAGGATGATATAATACAACATTAATTCTTTTCATTATTAATCAAGTACTCTCTTAATAAAATTATTTACTGCAAATTCAATACCATTATTTTCTGCAGTCTTAGTAACGAATGATGATACCTTCTTACACTCATCTGGTGCACCTTGCATAGACACACTTAAATCAGCTTCATCAAGCATTTCATAATCATTCATATTATCTCCAAAGGCAATAATATGTCCTTGAGGATATTTAGCTTTTATTACAGCAAAAGCAGATGCTTTTGTTGTACCTTTAGCTACAACATCATATCCATAATCAGATACTTTAATGAATCTTAAATCAGGATATTTTTTAGGATTAATTTCATGCTCAAGATCTAATGATGCGATTGTAAGTGAATAAATCTTATCACGATCTATCATTGCAGTATCACCTTTTTTAGGATCTTCAATTTTTAAGCTATCTGCAAATTTTTTAAATGCTTTATTAGTATTTAAAAATCTAACATATCTATCCTTTGTTAATACACCTAAATTAAATCCTTCATTATGAAGCTTCCAAATAGTTTCAGGATTAATTGGAGATTCATATAATACTTCTTTACCTAAAGTAGCATATCCACCATTATTTTGAATAAATCCATCAACCTTAACTTGGTCTAATACTTCCTTTAATTGGCCTTGGCATCTGCCTGTAGCAAGCATTACGAAGTTTCCTTCATCTCTTAATTCTTTGATAGTTTCTATAGCTGATTCAGGTATTACACCATCAACAACTAATGTACCATCTACATCAAATAAATAAACATTAATATTTTTTCTATTTAAGAACATATTCCTCCCCTGTTAAGGTATATTCATCACAATCTAAAACCTTAACTTTTACCCTCTGTCCGAGCTTTAGTTCATTTTTAGCGGCAATATATATGCATCCATCAATCTCATCTGGTGCGTATGCATAGCTTCTTCCAACATACATATATGATTCTTCATCATATCCAATGATGAAAACATCATCTAATACTTTACCAATAAGTGATTTATTTTTATTTAAAGATATCTCCATTTGAGTATTCATTAATTTTTCATATCTTAATTGTTTAGTGTCTTCAGAAATAACATTAGGATATTCACAAGCCTTAGTACCTTCTTCTAAGCTAAATGTGAAGGCTCCAAGTCTATCAAATTCAACTTCTTTTACAAAATCAATTAATGAATCAATATCTTCTTCCTCTTCATATGGGAAACCAACAATAAATGTAGTTCTTAATATTGCGTTAGGTATTAGAGTTTTTATCTTATTAAATAAATTTAATAAATATTCTCTATTTCCTCTACGCTTCATTGCTTTTAATATTTTATCCTCTGAATGTTGAATAGGAATATCAAAATATGGCATTACTTTAGGATTATCTTTAATGAAATTAATTAATTCATCAGTAACTATATCTGGATATAAATATAATAATCTAATTTTAAAATCACCATCTATTTTTACTAATTCTTTTAATAAATCTACTATTTTTAGTTCTTTATAAATATCATAACCATATTTAGTAGTATCTTGTGATATTAAATTAATTTCATATACACCTTCACTAACATGAAGCTTTACTTCTTCAACAATATCTTCTATTTTTCTACTAACTAAATTACCTCTAATTAATGGAATAGCACAGAATGCACATCTATTTAAGCACCCTTCACTAATCTTAACATAAGTCATATATGAAGGTGTTGTATATACTCTATCAAGAGGTGATATATTATCTGTAGATTTAAAATTAGATTTCATTACATCATTAATTATATTAGCTATATTTTTATATTCATCTATAGTTATAAATCTATCTACTTCAGGTAATAATTTAACTATTTCATCCTTATATCTTTGAGCAAGACATCCACAAACAACCATCTTAGCTCCATCCTTTTTATAATCGGATAGATTTAAAATAGTATCTATTGCTTCTTTTCTTGCTGGTTCAATAAAGGCACATGTATTAACAACAATTAAATCAGCATCCTCTACAGATTCAACAATATTCATTTTCTTTTTTAATAAACCTAAAATCATCTCGGAATCAACTTGGTTTTTAGCACATCCAAGACTTACCATATATAAATTCATATTAAACTCCTAAAAATGCGATTAAAACTACTCCTATAATTGCGATTAAATCCATTAATAATAAGCTTAAAACACCATTTTTTCTCTTAAATAATACTACAATTGAAGCAACTAATGGTCCTGCAAGTGCTGCAAGAACAACTGATAATGCTGCTGGCTTTAGCTTAAATTGATTTACAAATACACCTACTGCATACATTGCTACAACGAAGACTAAAGCACATGTAATTGCTTGTAGGATACCTGTAGCTAATCTAAATGATTTATACCTTTTCTTTATAGAATATTTATAATCATTTTCATTTATTAATAAATTAATTAATCTAGATTCCTGTTTTGGAGAAACCTTTTCTTTTGTTTTTGCGTTAGTAATAAATAATAATGTATTAGCATCTTTATATGTTTTACTTGATAAAACATTTAATGCTATTGCCATTCCAAGTGTTCCCACAAAAGCTATGGACGCAACTACAATCATAATCATTGAAACTGAATTTAAATTATTAATTGCGACCTTAAAATCGCCTAAATCTACGTCTTTTAAGAACATTGACGCAATTGTGGCACCAATTGCTATAATCGCATTTATAATAGCTGTTCCTATCGCAAATTTAGAAAATGATACATTCTTCTTTAATACCTTTTTAGCTACTTTAATATCATTTAAGATATTTTCATCATCTATTTTAACTAATACTGGTTTATCTTCTGAAATATCGTCGATGTCGATTTCTTTCTTTGTTTCCTCATCAACTTCTATTTCAGCTCCTGTTAATGGATTAATTGAAATAACTTTATTTTCATTCTTATTTGGATTATATAATTTAACAATATGATTCTTCATAAAATCAGCTGTAATATATGTTTTACAATATGGCTTATCAAATGCGTATTGATTTTCTGGGAATCTTTGTTTTACAATTATTTTTCCATCTCTAAATAATGTTACGAAATTAATGTAATTTAAATAAATACCTCTAGATAAATCACATAATAATTCTAATGAAATATCAGTTATTTCTCTTCTTAAAATCTTATCTTGGTAGCTCTGATATTCTTTCTTTAATTCTAATAATCTAACAAATGTATCTTTAGCTTCTTTTTTTACAGCTAAATATTTATCTAGATTATCTAATAACCACCAATAGAATGTATCTGTAATAAGTCTTTTTAATTGGTCATCAGGTACTTCTTTTTTAATTCTTAATAATTTAATAGCTTTAAATAAAGGATTAAAATCATTATGCATATCTACTGCATCCTTAAATCCTATTTTATGAGCTAAGCCTAATTGGAAATCTTTATTATAAGCTACTTTAGAAGCACGTCTAAAACATTCTTCTCCATTTACAGCTATAGTAGATAATTTAGCATATGGAGCTTCATCTACTAAATAATCATTAATAGAAACTAAATATTCATATGTAAATGGATCTTTATAATTCTTTTCAATAAAGAATGCATCTACTGCAATTTTAGAATTTTCATCTTCTTTTGCGAAAGTCTTACTAATGCCATAATCTTCCATAAATGCATATAAGATATTATCATTTTTGATTTCTGGGAAAGCTTTTAATTCTTCTATAAATGATTTAAATGTAAATTCTCTACCATTTATATAAACCTTTTTATCGTCTAAAAATGTATAAATAATAAATGTTAATGCATTATTTTTATATTTAGAATAAGCTAAAATTGATACTACATCCTTAACTAATTCTTTATTTTTAGTTACATTTTTTACAAATTTAACTAATTTTTTAGCATTTAAATATATATCTTCTATTCCTTCTTGGAAATTAGATACATAAGCTAACGCCAATGAATTTAAATCATTAAAGCTTTCTCCATTAAAAAAATATGGCTTCATAATAACCCTCCACTATAATGTATCAGTATCTAAAATAATAGTTACTGGTCCATCATTTAATAAACTAATTTTCATGTCAGCACCAAATATACCAGTACCAACATTAAATCCTTCTTTTCTTAACATTTCAACAAATTCTTCATACATTGTATTTGCCTTATTATATTCCATTGCCTCTGTAAATGATGGTCTATTACCATGTTTACAATCAGCATACAATGTGAATTGTGAAATTGCTAATATTTCACCATCTACATCCTTTAAAGATCTATTCATTTTTCCATTTTCATCTTCAAAGATACGTAGACCAACTACTTTTTTTAAGCATTTTATCATATTATCCTGATTATCATCGTTTTTAAAACCAATGAATAATAAGAATCCTTTATTACATTTGCCAGTGATTTTACCATCTACAGTACAAGATGCTTCCTTCACTCTTTGAACTACTATTCTCATATATTATCTCTTTCGATATTATAAATATATTTATTCTTCTTTAAATTAATAATCATTTTTTCTAATTCTACTAGGCTCTTAGTCATTACCTTTAATTTAACAGTAGTTTCTAAATCCTTATTACTAGTTGCGTTAATAGATAGAATAGACATATTGCTTGCTGAAACTGTATTCATAATATCAACTAATAAATTAATATTCGTCGCAGCATCTATCTTGATAGAGCATGGATATTTTCTATCTGGGTTAGATGCCCATTCAAGTGGAATGATTCTTTCCATTTGGAATGATTTACAATTCTTACAACCAATATGGTGTACAACTATACCACTACCTTTTGTAACATATCCAATGATATTATCTCCAGGTATTGGGTTACAACATGAACCAAGTTTAATTAAAGGGTTAGTTAATCCTTCAACTATTACTCCTGTTTCATTATTAGCTGATAATAATTTTTGATTTCTTTCAATTTGACGATTTAATTGTAATTCTTGTGTTTTATCTCCTGATATTACGCCTACATATTTTGTAACAACTGTTTTAGGAGATAGATTACCTTTAGCTACTTCTAAATATAAATCATCAAGCGAATTAATATTATTTTTACTAAAATTTGTTTTTGCAAAATCTTCAGTAATTTCATATTCAGTTATTTTTGAATTATGGAATTCTTCATCTATTGATTCTTTACCATGTGCTAATAAGATATCTCTATTTTGCTTATTTAAGAAACTCTTAATTTTATGCTTAGCATGGCTTGTTTTAGCAATCTTTAACCAGTTTTCAGATGGTCCAAAAGAATTCTTATTTGTTTTAATAGAGACAATATCTCCATTATTTAATTCATAATCAAGTGGCACAATATGGTTATTTACAATCGCACCAACTGTCTTATTACCAATGTTAGTATGAATCTTATATGCAAAGTCGATTGGAGTCGCACCAACTGGTAAATCGACAACCTCTCCTGTTGGAGTGTATACAAATACGTTTGTAGTTAAAATATCATCTTTGACTGCGTTAACGTAATTCTTTGCATCATCTTGCTTATCTTCTTCTGTGAATTTTAGTAATTCACCATACCATTTTAATTTTTGAGCTATTTCAAATTGTTCACGCTCTTTTGAATATTCAACGCCTTCTTTATATGCCCAGTGTGCAGCAACACCTAGTTCAGCTACGGCATCCATTTCTTTAGTTCTAATTTGAACCTCAAATGTAAATCCGTCTTCACTAATTACTGTTGTATGTAATGACTGGTACATATTAGGCTTTGGTACAGCTATATAATCCTTAAATCTCTTTGGAATAGGTGTATAGTGGGCATGAATTAAACCAAGAACATGGTAACATTCACCGATAGTATTTACAATTACTCTAATTGCTAAAATATCATAAATGTCTTCAAAATCTTTATTTTGATTTACCATTTTCTTGTAAATACTATAGATGTTTTTAATTCTACCTTTAATCTTAAAATCTTTAACACCTTGTTCATCTAGTATTTTAGATATCTCAGTAATTGTATGATCTACATTACTCATACGTGCTGAATTATCATTTTTAATTAAATTTGCAATCTTATTATATGCAGGTGAATCTACATATTTTAAAGATGTATCCTCAAGTTCAGCCTTTATACGGAACATACCTAGCTTGTGAGCTAGTGGTGCATAGATTTCTAATGTTTCTCTTGCTATACGTTCTCTCTTTTCTGCTGGCATGAAATTTAGGGTTCTAATATTATGTAATCTATCTGCAAGCTTTACTACAATTACTCTAATATCACGGCCCATAGCCAATAACATTTTTTGATGATTCTCAACTTGCTTTTCTTCTAATGATACAAATTTTAAATTACTAATTTTTGTAACACCATCTACTATTTCAGCTATATCATCAGAGAATTCTTTAGCTAATTCTTCTTTAGAAATCTGTGTATCTTCTACAACATCATGTAATAAACCAGCACAAATTGTATCAGGCCCTACATGTAGTTCTGCTAAAATACAAGCTACATTAAGTGGATGTATTATATAAGGCTCGCCACTTTTACGGAATTGACCCTGATGAAGCTCGTATGCCCTATTATATGCTTTTGTTATAAGTTCGTGTGACTTCTCATTTAAAATATATGTTTTTACTAAATACATTAAATCGTCAAACTTTTTATATTCCATATAATCACATCCTTTCAAAAATTTGTTAAAAAATATTATTCTCCTTCGAATTGAGTTAAAGTTAATAAATTATATCCTTTTAATAACTCTCTTCCCTTTAAATCTACTAATTCAATAACAAATGCTAAACCTGCAACCTTAGCTCCTGCCTTCTCAACTAATTTAGCAGCTGCACGTGCAGTACCACCTGTTGCTAAAAGGTCATCGATAATTAAAACCTTGTCAGTTGGCTTTAATGCATCACTATGAATACATAAAGTATTTTTACCGTACTCTAAATCATAATCTTCTGTTAAAACAGCACGAGGTAATTTACCTGGCTTTCTTACTGGAATAAAACCAATATTTAATTCAGATGCAACAGGACATCCGAAAATAAAACCTCTAGCTTCTGGTCCTGCAATAACTGTTGCTCCAACAGCTTTTGCATATTCTGTTAATCTTCTTGTTGCTTCTTTAAATGCATCACCATTTTGAATAATTGGTGTTATATCTCTAAATATAATTCCTTTCTTAGGAAAATCAGGAATTGATGCTACATAATCTCTTAAATCCATGATAAAAAAACCTCCAAAATACATATATAAAAAATTATAACATATTTTTTTATATTTAAGTAGTCAAATATTAACTTTTATAGATTTATCTATAACTTTTATTTAAAAAAATATATCATTATGTTAAAATATCGATAGGTGATATGAATGAAACCATTAGCTTTTAGAATTAGACCAAAAAAATTTAGTGATATAGTAGGGCAAGATCATTTAGTAGGACCTAAGGGTGTTATTACTAAAATGCTTGAAGAAAACAAGCTTTTTTCAATGATTTTATATGGCCCTGCAGGATGTGGAAAAACATCTATCGCAAGTATAATTGAAGATATGTTTTCTTTATCTAGTTATAGCTTTAATGCATCATGTGATTCGAAAGCTAAATTAAAAGAAATAACTGATTCAGCTAAATATCATGAAACTACTGTTTGCATAATAGATGAAATACATAGAATGAAAAAAGATACACAAGATTTTCTTCTTCCATTTGTTGAATCAGGTGCAATCACAATAATTGGTTTAACTACTGAAAATCCATATCGTTCTATTAACCCTGCAGTTAGAAGCAGATGCCATATTTATAGAATGAATGAAATTAAACAAGAAGATATTATTAAATTATTAAAAAAGACTATCGTAGAAGAAAATATGAATGAAATGTCTGATGAAATATTAGAATATATTTCTATTGCTTCTTCTTGTGAAATACGAACTGCATTAAATATGCTAGAAATAGCTAGTTTAATTGATAAAGATGAATTATCTTTAGATAGAGTCAAAGAATTAATAGGAAAAAAAGCCTTTTTAATTGATGAAAAAGGCGAGAATTATTATGATGTAGCAAGTGCTATGATCAAATCAATTAGAGGTTCTGATCCTGATGCAGCCTTACATTATCTTGCAAGACTATTAAAAACTGAAGATTTAGAATTTATAACAAGAAGATTATTATGTAGTACATATGAAGATATTGGCCTTGGTAATCCAAATGTAGGACCACGAGTATATGCTGCATGCCAAGCTGCATTATCTTTAGGTCTACCCGAAGCTAGACTACCTCTTGCTTACGCAATTGTTGATTTAGCTACTTCTCCTAAATCAAATTCAACTTATTTAGGAATTAATGAAGCTATCGAAGATTTAGATAATTTAACATCTATGTCTATTCCACCACATATTTTAAACAAAGAATTAAAAAGTGGAAAATACGAATATAAATATCCTCACGATTATCCTATGGGATATGTTAAACAACAATATATGCCTGACGAATTATTAGGAAAAAAATATTATAAGCCAAAAGATACAGGCTCATATGAACGAGCAATTGAAAAATTTATGAAGGAATTAAAAGAATAAAGAGACGGGGTTACCGTCTCTTTATTTTATGCCAATACCTTCTTAACAAAACTAATATCTAAACCTAAAAATTTAGCTATCATTGTTTCATCTGCACCATTTTTATACATAGTCTTGATATTTTCGTTTAGTTTCTTAGCTTCGCCTCTTGCTTCACCTTCAGCTATTCCTTCTTTTCTTGCATCTTTCTTAAGGTCTTCTATTGCTTTACACATATCGATTTCCTCCTTGTCTTCTTCAATGTTTATATTTATATTTGTTACTTCATTTATTAATCTTATTGTCTTCTTATTTACATGTTCATATTTTTTATTGCTATTTATTAAATTAATTAATTTGTCTTTATTTCCTGAATTCTTTATAAATTCAAATAATATTGATAAATCATTATTTAACATATTAAAATCCTTTTCTGTCATACTATATGGCTCTATTATATTCAAATTATAATTTGATACATACTGTAATATTAAATCATCAGATATATCTAACATTGAATATAAATCTTTTTTTGCATTCCATTTTTTATGGCTAAAATAAATAACAATAGTTATTACTGGACTTAATAAATAATTATTGTTTTTATTCAATTTAATTTTATCATTTTTTCTTGAAATATCAATGTCATCTATTTGTCTAACATAACTTAATGTATCATATAACATACATCTTGTTACCATTTTATAATCGACTTTTGTTTGATTTTCTATTCCCAATAATAAATATTTATTTTTACCATCAGTTTTCATGGTAAAGGTTTTTATTATATCTCTTTTTCTATTAATAATATTTGGATTTGTTATATTATATTCAGTATCTAATTCTTTTAAATCTTCAGGTGAAATTATTTTTTTACCATTAAATAAATAATAATTAGCTAAATTAGAAAATATATCATTATCTTTAAAATATTCTTTTTCAATTCCGTCTTTTATATTCGTCATTTATAATCACCAAAAGGATTATATTATATTTGAAAAATGATATCAAATCGCCTGTTTTGTTCATAAAATGGCCACTTTTTTAGTTTTTTTATCAAAAAAGATAGGTTTTGATATGAAAAAGAAAATGATAATAATACATAATTTAAAATTTTTATCAAAAAATGGCAAAAAGCATAATTTTAAAAATTTTTTTATTAAAAAAGATGGATTTTTCAATCCATCTTTTTTACTTAAATATATTCTTAAATCCTTGTACGAATCTATCCCAAGGAGACTTCTTTTCAGTTTTTTCGTTTTCTTTCAATTGTTCATAAAGCTTCTTTTCGCTTGATGATAATGATGTAGGAACTTGAACATTACAAATAACATATTGATCACCACGGCCCATACCACCTTTTGGATTCTTTGTTCCACGGCCCTTTAAACGAAGCTTAGTTCCAGGTTGAGTACCTGCTGGAATTTTTAAGTCAACTGGTCCATCAATTGTTGGAACTTGAATAGTATCACCTAATGCTGCTTGTGCTACAGATAGTGGTATTTCTAGAATAATATCTTGACCATTACGTTTAAAATTAGGATGTTCTTGTACATTGAATTGGATATATAAATCTCCTGGTTGTCCGCCATTAAATCCTGATTGTCCATATCCTTCCATACGTAAAGACATACCTGTTTGAATACCTGCAGGAATTGTTATTTCAACATCCTTTGTCTTTCTTACACGACCTGTTCCACCGCAGTCTGGACATTTCTTAGTAATTGTTTTACCTTTTCCTCTACAATCTGGACATACTGTTTCAACAGTTGATGTACCAAAGATTGTTTGTTGACGCATGTATACTCTTCCACGTCCACCACATTTTGGACATTGCTTAATATCATTTTTAGTTGCAGCACCTGTTCCACCACATTGGATACAATCTTCTTCTACAGATAATCTAATCTTTTTCTTGCATCCGAATACAGCTTCTTCAAATGTGATGCTCATTTGCTTCTCTACATCTGCACCTTGTCTTGGACCATTTGAAGATTGACGTCTTCCGCCACCAAAGAATGAATTAATGATATCATCAAATCCACCAAAGCCTCCGAAGCCACCTTCAAATCCTTGTCCACCTCCGAAGCCTCCTGTTGGATCTTCAAAACCAAATTGATCATATCTAGCCTTTTTATTAGGATCTGATAGTGTTTCGTATGCTTCATTTATTTCTTTGAATTTTTCTTCAGCACCTGGCTCTTTATTTATATCAGGATGATATTTTTTAGCCATTTGACGATATGCTCTTTTTATTTCATCATCCGAAGCACCTTTTTGTAATCCTAGTACTTCATAATAATCTCTCTTGCTAGCTGCCATAAGGCCACCTCCATTTTAAAGCATTAATGAAGGGCAAATTAATGCCCTTCAATTATTCTAATTATTGAACGTCTGAGAAATCAGCATCTACTGAATCGCCATGGCCACCATTTGATGCTCCACCATTATTGTTTCCACCATCAGTAGGATTTCCACCTGTTTGTTGATATGCCTTAACAGCTATATCTTGTGCTACCTTTTGTAATTCATCCTTCTTAGTTCTAATTAAGTTCATATCCTTAGTTTCTAATGCTTTTTCTAATTCATTGCATAGATTTTCAGCATTAGCTTTTTCAGTTGGATCAACATTTTGTAAATCATTTAAAGCTTTTCTAGTTTGGAAGATTAATTGATTTGCTTCATTGATTAAATCTGCTTCTTCCTTACGAGCCTTATCAGCTTCAGCATTTTCTTCAGCTTCTTTTACCATTCTGTTGATTTCATCTTCAGATAAACCAGAACCTGATTGAATTGTAATCTTTTGTTCTTTTCCTGTACCTAAGTTCTTAGCTGATACATTAACGATACCATTAGCATCAATATCGAACTTAACTTCAATTTGAGGAACTCCTCTTGGAGCAGCAGGAATATCACCTAATTGGAAACGACCTAATGTCTTGTTATCAGCAGCCATTGGACGTTCACCTTGTAATACATGGATATCAACAGCTGGTTGGTTATCTGCAGCAGTTGAGAATACTTGTGATTTAGAACAAGGAATTGTTGTATTTCTATCAATTAATCTAGTAAATACACCACCAAGTGTTTCAATACCTAAAGATAATGGTGTAACATCAAGTAATAATACATCCTTAACATCACCTGTTAATACACCACCTTGAATTGCAGCACCCATTGCTACAACTTCATCAGGGTTAACACTCTTATTAGTTTATTTACCTAATTCTCTCTTAACTTATTCTTGAACAGCAGGGATACGAGTTGAACCACCTACTAATAATACTTGATCTAATTCCTTTGGAGTTAACTTAGCATCAGACAATGCTCTTCTAACTGGTCCTAAGCATCTATCAACTAAATGACGAGTTAATTCATCAAATTTAGTACGAGATAATGTTCTATTTAAATGTAATGGACCTGCAGCAGACATAGAAATGAATGGTAATTGAATTTCAACAGATGTAACACCTGATAAATCCTTCTTAGCCTTTTCAGCTGCATCTTTTAATCTTTGAAGTGCCATCTTATCATTTGATAAATCAACACCACTTTCAGTCTTAAATTCTTGAATTAACCAGTTAATGATTACATTATCGAAA
>JAFSWG010000025.1 GCA_017444645.1 Acholeplasmatales bacterium
TAGATGATTTATTTAAAACTACACTTGAAGTATTTAAATATGGAGATGCTAAATTAAATAATAAGAATAAATCAAAATTAAAACAAGCATATGAATTTGGATTTAAATCAGGCTTCTTGGAGGCTCTAGATGATTAAAATCGATTTAATATGTGGCTTTCTAGGTGCTGGTAAAACTACATTTTTAAAGAAATATGCTAATTATTATATTGATTTAGGATTAAATATTTGTATATTAGAAAATGATTTTGGTGCTGTTAATGTCGACATGATGTTACTTGATAACATTAATTGTGACAAAGAAATGGTATCAGGTGCATTTGATTATGATTGTCATTTTAGAAGATTTAAAACAAAATTAATTTCAATGGCTATGAGAGGATACGATAGAGTGTTAGTAGAACCATCTGGATTATTTCAAACAGATGAATTCTTTGATGCTTTATCTGAAGAGCCACTAAATAGTTTTTATGAAATTGGTAATATATTTTGTATATATGATATTCATACTAAAGATTTATCTAATGAAGCTAAATCATATTTAGCATCAATGGTAGCTTCAGCTGGTAAGCTAATAGTAACTAAAAGAGAAGATAATAAACCATTAGATATTAATTATCTTAATCAAATATTATTAGAATTTAATTCTGATAGATTAATTAGTGAAAATGATGTATTATATAAAGATAATATTCAAATAAAGGATATTATTAATGTAGGATATCATGTACCTAGTACTAAAAGATTATTTGTGAATGATAAAACATTTGATTCTATTTATTTTTTAGATAAGGGATTTAATCTAAATATAATAGAAGAAATAGCTAATACAATATATAATGATAATTTATATGGTAATATTGTTAGATTAAAAGGATTTATTCATGAGAATGATAAGTGGTATAGAATAAATATCACTAAAAATGAAAAAGATATTTCATTAATTGAAAATGGACAAGATGTATTTATTATAATTGGAGAAGAAATTAATAAAGATAAGATTAACGCATTAATTGAATCTATCAATTAAAAAAGATATAATAATCATATAACTAATAATAAATGTGAGGTCAAATATGGAAAAGGAACAAAAAACATTTCAAAATAGATATTCTTTAAAAGAACCAATTATTGAATTTTCAATAGGTGGAGCTGTACTTATAGGATGGATTGTATTACTAATAATTACAGGTTTTTATTGGGGTTATTTATTAATATTAATTGTTCCTTTATTCTTTATAATTGATGGTGTTTTTACTTATAAAAGAATTATAGGTTATAGAAAACAAAAAGAAGAAAGAGAAAATAATAATAATCCATTATAATAAATGGAAATAATTAAGAAGATATGGTAGAATATCATATAGTTTTTGGTAGGAATTATTATGAATGATTTTGTTTATGGAATGAAAAAAGGAATACCGATAGCTCTGGGATATTTTGCTGTATCTTTTTCTTTTGGTGTAATGGCAGTAACTGGTATAACACCACTGATGGCAACAATTATTTCAGCAACTAATCTAACATCATCAGGTCAATATGCGGGCGTTAGATTAATGATGCAAAATGCATCATATATCGAATTATTGTTAACGGTATTATTAATAAATTTAAGATATTCTTTAATGAGTATATCCTTATCACAAAAAATAGAAAATATGCCTATTGGTGTTAAATTATTAATAGGCTTTGGAATAACTGATGAAATATATGCAGTAAGTATAACGGATAGTCATAAAATAAATGCTAAATATATGTTTGGTCTTATTTTATTACCCTTTATTGGCTGGGTTGGTGGAACTGCAGCAGGAGCCTTTGGATCTCAATTTTTTAATAAAGATTTATTAAGTGCGATGGGAATAGCTTTATATGCAATGTTTATTGCAATAATTATTCCTGATGCAAGAAAATCAAAGCCTATTTTCTTAGTTATATTAATTGCTTCAGCAATAAGCTGTGCATTTTATTATATTCCAGGCATAAAAGAAATTGGATTAGGCTTTAAGATTATTATCGCAACAATAGTAGCATCTATCATAGGCGCAATCTTTTTCCCAATTCAAGATGATTTAGAAGATCCTGAGGTTGAATTTAAAGCAAAGTCAGGTGATCTAGATGTATAATGTTATATGTGTGATTATTATGGCTGTTGTAACCTATATACCTAGGGCACTACCTTTAGCTTTTTTTAATAAAAAAATAGAAAATAAATATATAAAATCATTTCTATTTTATGTACCATATGCAGTTTTAGCCGCAATGACCTTCCCGTTTATTTTATATTTTGTAGATGAAATGTGGATTGCAGCAGTTGGTACAGTTACCGCATTAATACTAGCTTTCTTTAAGCAAAAGCTTATTATAGTAGCGTTAGCTTCAGTATTAATTGTATTTATATTATTACTTATATTTTAGGAGATATTTTATGAAATTTGTTACATGGAATGTTAATGGATTAAGAGCTTGTATAACAAAAGGATTCAATGATTATTTTAAGGATGCAGATGCTGATTTCTTTTCAATCCAAGAATCTAAGATGCAAGAAGGACAAGCTGATATAGATATAGATGGATATATTAGATTTATGTCTAGTGCTGAGAAAAAAGGATATAGTGGAACTATTATTTATGCTAAAAATAAGCCTTTAAATGTAGTTTATGGTATCCATGATTTATATAATGATGAAGGTAGAGTAATTACATTAGAATATGATAATTTCTATTTAGTAAACGCATATGTACCTAATTCAAAAGAAGAATTAAAAAGATTAGATTATAGAATGATATATGAAGATAATCTAAGAGAATATTTAAAGGAATTAGATGCTAAAAAGCCTGTAATCTATTGTGGAGACTTAAATGTAGCACATGAAAGAATAGATTTAAAGAATCCTGATAGTAATACTAGAAATCCTGGATTCACAATTGAAGAAAGAGATAAGATGACTAAATTATTATCTGAAGGATTTACAGATACATATAGAAATTTATATCCAACTAAAATTGAATATTCATGGTGGAGCTATAGATTTAATGCTAGAGCTAATAACGCAGGATGGAGAATTGATTATTTTATTGTATCTAATAGAATAAATAATTTAGTTAAAGATGTAAAAATTAGAAATGACATTTATGGAAGTGACCACTGCCCAGTGGAATTATTTATAGAGATTTAATACTATGAAATATATAAGAAGAATAACATTAATTATAAGCTTATTATTAATTGCTTTATTAATTATTTCATCTTTATATATTAAAAATGGATACCAAATCTATTTTGATTTAGGATTTATTAAATTAGGAAATAGTAATAATAATATAATCTATATTATAATTGGTTTATTATTAGCTGTTTTAGGTATTTATTTCTTATTTAAGCAAATAATAAATCATAGAGGAATAATAATATCTATTTGTCTTTTCTTTACTATATTTTTATTACCATTTATTTTTTTAATGACTGATGGAATGAATAGAAATCATTCATTTACATATAAAACAGAATCTAATAAAGATTTATTAATTATGGGTTATGGAAAGAATACTAATGATATTAATATGAAATATGAAATATATGAAAGATTAGTATTATGCTTTTATGAAAAAATAGGTAAAATAAATGATATTTCATATATTTTATCAAGTGAAAAGATAAGCAGTGACGATTTTATTAATAATGAAGAAATATCTTATTATGAGGATAATAATTCAATTATATTTTCATATTTAGATGATACAAATAATAAAGTAAATATAACAATGGAATATAAGCATTAATCGCAGTTTAATAATCATTAGATTGCGATTTTTATTTTGTATAAAATTTTACTTGAAAAAAATCAACTCTAATGATAAAATAATCGAAAGTATATTTTTAGGAGGACACCAATTATGGCATTTTATTATGATGAACCATCACATACATTTAGTGAATATTTATTAGTACCAGGATATACAGATGAAAACTGTGTACCTGCAAGAGTTTCTTTAAAGACACCACTTGTAAAATTTAAGAAGGGTGAAGAACCAAAGATTACAATGAATATCCCTCTTATTTCAGCTATCATGCAATCAGTATCTAATGATACTTTAGCAATTGCTTTAGCTAAAGAAGGTGGAGTTTCATTCATTTATGGATCTCAAACTATTGAATCTCAAGCAGAAATGGTAAGAAAGGTTAAAACTTATAAAGCAGGATTTGTTGTAAGTGATTCTAACGTTTCACCAGATAACACATTAGAGGATGTATTAAATTTAAAAGAAAAAACAGGACATTCAACTGTTGCTGTAACTGTTGATGGTACTCCATCAGGAAAGCTTGTTGGTATTGTATCTTCTAGAGACTATAGAGTATCAAGAATGGAATTAAATACTAAGGTTAGTACATTCATGACTCCACTTGATAAATTAATTACAGCTCCAGAAGGAACAACTTTAAAAGAAGCAAATGATATTATTTGGGAACATAAGTTAAACAGTCTTCCAATTGTAGATAAAAATGGAAAGCTTGTTGCTTTCGTATTTAGAAAAGATTATTCATCTCATAAGGATAATCCTGATGAATTATTAGATGCTAATAAGAGCTATATCGTAGGTGCAGGTGTTAATACAAGAGATTATGAACAAAGAATTCCTGCATTAGTTGAAGCTGGTGCTGATGTATTATGTATCGATTCAAGTGAAGGATACACAGCTTGGCAAGCTAAGACTATTAAATTCGTTAGAGAAAAATATGGTGATACAGTAAAAATTGGTGCTGGTAATGTAGTTGATGCAGAAGGATTTAGATTCTTAGCAGACGCTGGTGCTGACTTCATTAAGATTGGTATTGGTGGAGGATCTATTTGTATTACTCGTGAAACTAAGGGTATTGGTCGTGGTCAAGCAACTGCAGTAATCGAGGTTGCTAAAGCACGTGATGAATATTATAAAGAAAAAGGCGTATATATTCCTATTTGTTCAGATGGTGGTATCGTTCATGACTACCACATTACATTAGCATTAGCAATGGGTGCAGATTTCTGTATGCTAGGTAGATATTTCGCTAGATTTGATGAATCTCCTACAAATAAGATTTTAGTAAATGGTTCATACATGAAAGAATATTGGGGCGAAGGTTCAGCTAGAGCTAGAAACTGGCAAAGATATGACCTTGGTGGAGCTACAAAGCTTTCTTTCGTAGAAGGTGTAGATTCATATGTTCCATATGCAGGACCATTACATGACAATGTACAAGTAACATTATCTAAGATTAAGCATACATTCTGTAACTGTGGTGTATTATCAATTGCTGAATTACAAAAGAATGCAAAATTAACTTTAGTATCAAGTGTATCTATCGTAGAAGGTGGAGCACACGATGTATTAGTTAAGGATAGAAATACTAATAATTAATAATTGAATTGGTGTATCGAACGGTACACCATTTTTTTAATCTTATCTATTGACATAGAATTATTTTGATATATAATATAGTTGAACGGTTGTTCAACTGTTCGGAGGTACAATATGGAAAAAATAATTAAATTTAAAGGCTTATGCTGTGCTAATTGTGCAGAAAAGATTGAAAGAAAAATTAATAAAATTAAAGGTGTTAACGCAACAATTTCATTTGTTGCAGGGAAAATATTATTAGAATTAGATGATGAATCATTATTAGAAAAAGTAGTAGAAGTATGTAAGAAGGAAGAACCTGAAATGGAGCTATTAATATGATAAATAAAAAGGATAAAATCCTAATTATTAGATTAATAATATCAACATTATTATGGATAATTGGTTTAATTCTTACATATACATTAAAATTACCAGAAGAAAATGAATTATTAAATTCTAATGAAGTAATAGTCTTAATAATATTTATTGTTGGCTATTTATTTGCAGGATATGATGTATTATTAAGTGCGATAAGGAATTTATTTTCAGGTAAGCTATTAGACGAAAATTTCTTAATGGCAATTGCATCTATTGGCGCATTTTGTATTAGGTTTTTAGGAGCAAGAGAATATCCTGAGGCAGTAGCTGTAATGATATTTTATCAGGTTGGTGAATTATTCCAAGGTATCGCAGTTGAAAGAAATAAAAAAGCAATTACTGATACAATGGGATTAAAGGTAACTAAATGTCATTTATTAAATGGTGAGGATATTTCTCCTGATGATTTAAAGATAGATGATGTCATTATTGTTAAACCAGGTGAAATGGTACCTGTAGATTCTATAGCAAATTCTGAAGGTGTAATTAATCAAGCATCATTAACTGGAGAACCATTAGATATTATGGTATCAAAAGGAGATTCAATTTTATCTGGATCAATTAATAGAAATACTCCATTGGAATTAAAAGTAAAGAAATTATATGAGGATTCTACAGCAACTAAGATTATTGATATGGTAGAAAATGCTTCAATGAGAAAGGCTAAAAGTGAAAAAATCATTTCTAAGTTCGCTCATGTATATACACCAATCGTTGTAATATTAGCTTTATCTTTAGCAATATTACCTCCAGTAATATTAGGATTTATTAATGGTTTTAGTGCAAATGTATTTAAAGATTATTTATATGTAGCATTATTATGTTTAGTAGTATCATGTCCATGTGCATTAGTAGTATCAGTACCTCTAACTTATTTTTCTGGAATAGGTGCAAATGCTAAAAGAAAAATTATTATTAAGGGTGCATCATATTTGGATTCTTTAGCAAATGTTGATACTATATTAATGGATAAAACAGGTACATTAACAAAAGCTTCTTTTGAAATAACAAAAATAATAGGTGATGATGAATTAATTAAAATAGCTAAAGGACTTGAAAAAAATTCAACACATCCATTAGCTATGGCAATTAATAAATATGATAGTGATTCTTATGAATTTAAAATAGAAGAAACACCAGGATATGGAATAAAAGGTGAATTAAATAACGATATATATTTAATTGGATCTAAGAAATTAATGGAAAAAGAAAATATTAATATTCCAAATATAGATGAAGCAGGAACTACTTTATATTTATCAAAGAATAATGAATATATTGGAGCAATCATTCTAGAAGATACATTAAAGGATGAAGCAAAAGACGCAATCAATTCATTACATAATATGAATGTTAAAGCAGTAGTATTATCTGGTGATAATCAAAAATCTGTTGAATCAACAGCTAATAAGCTAGGTGTTAATCATTATTATGGTGGACTATTACCTAATGATAAAGTATCTAAAGCAGAAGAATTAATAAAAGAAGATTTAGGTAATGTTGCATTTGTTGGAGATGGAATTAATGACGCCCCTGTATTAGCATTAGCTGATGTAGGTATTTCAATGGGCGCAGTTGGTAGTGATGCAGCAATAGAAGCATCAGATGTTGTAATACTAAACGATAATCTAAATGCTTTACCAACAATGCTAAAAATTGCGAAGAAAACTAAAAGAATAGTATATGAAAATATAATTATTTCTATTGGAATTAAAGTAATAATTTTATTATTAGCTGCAATATCTAATTTACCATTTATGAATGGCTTTAAATTACCAATGTGGTTAGCTATATTTGGCGATGTTGGTGTATTAATAGTATGTATATTAAATGCGTTAAGAGCAATGAAGATAAAAAAAGAAAAGGTGGAATAGTTTCCTATACCACCTTTTCCTTTTTTATAATTAATTATGGAAGAAGCAAATTAAGCTGTTCTAGCATCAATAGTGAAATCACTTACGACTTCCTCTTTACCGAAGCCATTATTGATACCTACTGTAACAAATCCACGTTTCTTACCTTCTTCAAGGTATTTATTAACATCCTCAAATAATACAACCTCTTCAGGTTTAGCATTTTTAAGAATCTTTTCAAAAATGAAATCATAATAGTAAGGCTTAGTTTTATCGCCTTCAACAATAAATGTATTTACATCTGTAAAAGTTCCAAGCAATCCCCAAGATTGAAGCATCTTATGAATTAAGCTTCTATTTTGAGCAGATACTAAGAAAATTGAAATACCAAATGTTCCTTCTAATAGTTCTGTCATAAATGGGAAAGGCTTAGCAGTCTTAAGAATAAGCTTTTCAGCTGTTTTATTTCTTTCCTTTATATATTTATCATATCCTTTTCCTTTAGGTCCACCGATATCGATATTATAATCTTTTTCTATTTGTTTTAAAAATACACTTTCTGGTGTTCCTAAATAAGAATAGATATGAGGTAAGTCTACTTCAATACCGAATCTTTTCTTTAGTACCATATTGTGTGCTTCCCAGTGAATTCTCTCTGTGTCAGCAATAGTACCATCAAGGTCAAAAATATATGCACGTTTATCGCCTAAGATTTTTTTTAGTTTCGCATCCATTGATATCATCCCCTATGTATTAAAATTATTGAAAATGTCATTTACAATATTTATTATAGTATAACGCACGTATTTTGTCAAAAAAAATTAATTAAATCGAATAATATTTATGTAAACGTTTCACATTGAATTAATAATGAATACAAATTGATATTTTATGATATAATTTAAGCGTAAAATAGCTTTAAAAAAAATGGAGGATTATTTAAAATGGCTAAAAAAATTGTTAGTGATTTAAACGTTAAAGGTAAAAAAGTTTTAATTCGTGTTGACTTTAACGTTCCTATGAAAAATGGTGTCATTACTGATGATACTAGAGTAAAGGCAGCACTACCTACTATCAAATATGTTATTGATAATGGTGGTAAGGCAATCGTATTCTCTCATTTAGGAAGAGTAAAGAGTGCTGAAGATATTGCTAAAAACGACATTGCACCAGTTGCAAAGAGATTAGAAGAATTAATTGGTAAACCAGTTAAATTCGTTAATGCTACAAAGGGTGCAGAACTTGAAGCAGCAGCAAAGGCATTAAAGGATGGAGAAATTTTAATGTTCCAAAATACTCGTTATGAGGATTTCGATGTTGCAGCTAATAAGGAAACTAAGAAAGAATCTAAGAATGATCCTGAATTAGGTAAATACTGGGCTTCTTTAGGAGATGTATTTGTTAATGACGCATTTGGTACTGCTCACCGTGCAGCAGCTTCAAATGTTGGTATCGCATCAAATGTAAGTGAAACTGCAGCTGGCTTTTTATTAGAGAAGGAAATTAACTTCATCGGTGGTGCAGTTGACAATCCAAAAAGACCATATGTTGCAATTTTAGGTGGATCTAAAGTATCTGATAAGATTGGTGTTATTGAAGCATTAATCGAAAAGGCTGATAAGGTATTAGTTGGTGGAGCAATGATGTTCACATTCTTAAAGGCTGAAGGATATAACGTTGGTGCATCTCGTTGTGAAGAACAAGAATTCGTTGATTTAGCTAAGAACTTATTAGCTAAGGCAAATGGTAAGATTATTCTTCCAGTTGATGCAGTTGTAAATAAAGCATTCGAAGATACAAAGGGTACTGCAAAGGATGTTAACGCATTTGCTGCAGATGATATGGGATTAGATATCGGACCTAAGACTTTAGAATTATTTGCTAAAGAATTAGCTGGTGCTAAGACTGTTGTATGGAATGGACCTATGGGCGTATTCGAAATGAAGAATTATGCTGCAGGTACAATCGGTGTATGTGATTTATTAGCTAAATTAACAAAAGAAGGCGCAGCTACTATTATTGGTGGTGGTGATTCAGCTGCAGCTGCTGAACAATTAGGATATGCTTCTAAGGTATCTCACATCTCTACAGGTGGAGGAGCTTCATTAGAATATCTTGAAGGAAAAGTATTACCAGGTATCGCTTGCGTAGACGAAAAGTAAGATTAAGTAGTTTTATTAATTAATTTTTGGAGGAAATTATTATGGAGAAGACAATAGTAGTTAAAAGTACTGTAGGATTACATGCTAGCTTAGCAGCTAAAATTGTTCAAGCAGCATCAAATTATTCTGTAGATATCTTTTTACATTACAAGACTAAGACTATTGATGTTAAGTCTATCTTAGGTCTTATGTCATTAGCTATTCCAAGTGGAGAAAATGTGGTAATAGAAGCTACAGGAGATCAAGCAGAAGCAGCAATTGCTGATATTGCTTCAATTTTAGGATAAAATGTAAATTCTTAAGTACTTGTTTTAACTTTAAAAATTTAAAATTAAAAGAGGTATGAAAGATGAGAAAACCAATTTTAGCTGGAAACTGGAAAATGAATAAAACAAGAGATGAGGTAATTCAATTTACCTTAGCTGTTACAAACAGACTTCCAGACGATGTTGATTGCATTGTATGTGCACCAGCTATTTATTTAAGAGATTTAGTAAAGAGAAGTCCTAGTCATTTGCATATAGGAGCTCAAAATATGCATGAAAAGGATTTTGGAGCATATACTGGTGAAGTATCACCAATTATGCTAAAAGATACAGGTGTTGAATATGTTATTCTTGGACACAGTGAAAGAAGAGAATACTTCAATGAAACTGATGAAAAGATTAACGAAAAAATCAAAAAAGCTCTAGAGGTAGGTCTAAAGCCAATCGTATGTGTTGGTGAAAAACTAGAAACTCGTGAAGCAGGAAAGACTAATGAATTATTAGAATCACAAATTACTAAAGCATTTACAGGTGTTACAATTGATGATACTGCAAATGTAGTAATTGCATATGAGCCAATTTGGGCAATCGGTACTGGTAAGAGTGCAGATGCTAAAACAGCTGAAGAAGCATGCGGATTTATTCGTAATGTTTTAGGTAAAGTATTATCACCAAAGGTTGCATCAGAAATTAGAATTCTTTATGGTGGATCTGTAAAAGAATCTAATATTTCTGAATATATGGCTGAACGTGATGTTGATGGAGCATTAGTTGGTGGTGCTTCATTAAAGCCAGAAAGCTTTATTGAGCTTTGTGAAAAAACAGCATAAATAAAAATATGGTCGCTAGAATTAGCGACCATTTTTCTTCTTCATAAATACCTCATAAGCAATAATACTTGCTGCAACACCAACATTTAAGCTGTTTTGATTTCCTACCATAGGTATAAATACTTTCTTATTTTTATTATCATACCATTTAGGATTAATACCAAATCTTTCATTTCCAACTACAACTGCGGTTTTAGTATCATAATCATATTCTTTATAATTTAATCCTAATTTAGGTTCTCCTAGATAAATATCATAATTATTATCTAATAAGAATTTTTGAGCTTCTTCATAAGACATTTCTAATGTAGGAATAATTAAATTACAGCCTCTAGATGAAGAAGTAATTTTAGGATTATTAATCTTAGTAATAGAATCAACCATTATTACGCCATCGCAATTAATACTATCTAGTGTTCTATAAATTGTACCGACATTTCCTGGTATTTCTAATTTATCTAATACTAATATGAAATCTTTATTTTTAAAGTCATTTTTATTAATATTTGGCATTATTATTTCCGCAATAATACCTGCATGATTTTCTTTAGTTTCTAATGCTTCATAGCTTGATTTAGATATTTCATATGATTCATTAGAAATTTTGATTAATTCATCTAATAATTTTAATGTTTCATTCTTAAAAATTGTTTCCTTACAATATAATAATAAATTTATTTTTAAATTGTATTTTAATGCAATCAATAACACCTGTAAATCATCAGAAACTGTGATATTTCCCTGTTTTGAAGATTTAAGAAGAGTCTTCATTTCTTTGTATTTTTCATGACTTTTTGATATCATCATTTTTATCACCGCTATGATTATATCATAAGTGATTAAAAAAGTGATTAAAAACTTTATATATGTAATCTATCTTACATTTTTTCTATTATTTTAAGTTTATAATTAATCGGATTAGAAAAGAGGAATATTAAAAATGAAAAGAGCATTAATTTTTTTAGGATTGGGTGCAGTAGCATTAAGTCTTGCATCATGCAATAGTACAAATGGTACAACAAATACTACATCTAATGTAGAAACTACTACAAATCAAACTACAACAACTATTGAGGATGATTATAAATTATCAATTTCTTGTCCTAGTGGTGCACCACTTATGGCAATTTCAGGAGCAGTAGAGGTGTCTGATATTGATAATAAGAAATTAACAATAATTGAAGATACTACAACTCTTCCTGCATTATTTCAAGCATATAAAGAAGATATTATTGTAGCTCCTGTAAATGCAGGAACAAAGCTATATAATGCTGGAAAATCCAAATATAAGCTTGCTTCAGTAGTAACTTGGGGAAATACATATTTTGCTTCTCAAAAGACTGATTTTAAGCTAGAAGATATGAATGGAGCTGAAATCACATTATTTGGAGCTGATACAATTAATGCTGCGATAGCTAATTATGTATTAGCTAAGAAGAACATAACTCCATCAGAAATATTATATCCAAATCCTGATGTAGTTGCCGGAGCAAATAAATTATTAATTTCTAATGCTGATGCGATGGTAATGACTGCAGATCCTGTTTTAACTATTGCTAAAAATCAATTAGCACAAAATAGCAAAACAGTAACATCATATTCTATTGCGAATTTATATAAAGAATTAACAAATCATAATTATCCACAAGCCGCAGTATTTGTTAATGAAGATGCATACAATCTTCATCAAGGTAAATTTGAAGAATTCTTTAATGCAGTAAAAACTACTTGTGAGGAAGCTGTATCTAATACAGAAAAGGTAGCTACAAAATCTCATGATTTAGGTATAGCTCAACCTGCAGCAGTATTAACAAAAGCTATTCCTGGATGTAATTTAAAATATGTTAAAGCATCTGAAGCAAAAGTAGATTTAGCATTTGCTGCAACTGAAGAAGGACTAAAGAGTTTCTTTGGTAATAAAGCACCAGATGATGCATTCTATTTAATTTAATGGTTAAGAAATATTTAAAAGAAGCATTATTATATGCTTTAGGAATAGTTTTAATTGGTTTTATTTTTCAAATTCTATCGTGGATAAAGAATAATGATTTTTTCTTACCAAATGTTTTTGATATTTTAGGAGCTTTTTTCTTAGAACTTGGAGAATCAAAAACATGGATTGGTATATTAAATACAATTTTGAATGTTGTATTAACAATATTAATGTCTTTTATAATAGGAACAATATTTGCAGTATTTGCGTTTAAATTCGATATTGTTTATAAAATATTAAAGCCTTTAATGATGTTATTTAGATTTATTCCAATAGTTATAATTATTGATTTGTTGTTTTATATGCTATATAAAGAATATAATCTAATGCTTTATATAAGTGTATGTTCATTTTTAGTACCAATGATTTATGAAGCTTTATATCAAGGGATAAAAAGCATTGATAAATCATATATTGATGTATATAAATTACATTCTTCATTTAATTTGAAAATATTATTTAGAGTATATTTTCCTTTATCTTTAGGAGCTTGTAAATCAGCATTTTTAAATGCCATTGGTATTGGAATTAAAATATGCTTATCTGTAGAATTTATGTGTAGTTTAAGGAACACATTAGGTTATTTAATAAAATATGAAATAGGTGCAATGGATGGATATACTAGACTTTATGGATATTTAATTATATTAATTCTTGTATCTATCATTTTAGAGCTTATTCCATTGCTAATTGGCTTTATTTATAAAAAATATAAATATAGAGAAAGAAAAATAGAATTAAAATATGAAGAAAGTGTTTTAAATAACTAATATAACCACCAAGTTTATGATAAAATAGACATAGGTGGTTTTTATTATGGAAAAATCTGAAGCATATTATAATAAAATGAAATATACACCGATATTAAAGCTTTTAGTAATGCTTGCAATACCTACTACAATATCGATGTTAATTACAAATATATATAATGCAGTTGATACATATTTTGTTGGTACATTAGGAGATTCTCCTCAAGCCGCAACTGGTATTTTGTTCACATTGCAATGTATTATTCAGGCTTTTGCTTTTATGTTAGGACATGGTTCAGGTACATATGTTGCCAAAAAACTTGCAGACAAAGATATTCATGGGGCATCAGTTTATGTATCTACAGCTTTTTTTAATGGTTTAATTGTTGGTACAATTTTACTTATATTTGGAACAGTTTTTATTAATCCATTCATGGTTTTACTTGGAAGTTCTGATACTGTATTACCATATGCAAGAGAATATGGGTTATGGGTTTTAATTTCAGCACCGTTTTTGATTGCATCTTTAATTTTAAATAACAATTTACGTTATGAAGGAAAAGCTTTTTATTCGATGATCGGATTAGTGACAGGTGCACTTTTAAATATTTTAGGAGATTACATTTTCATAAATATAATGAATCTTGGAGTGTTTGGTGCTGGTATGTCTACTGGTATATCCCAAATAATAAGCTTTATCATTTTGTTAGTTTTATATATAAAAAATGCGCAAGGGAAGATAAGCATAAAGCTATTTTCAATGGATATAATGGTTCATTTTAATATATTTAGAGGAGGACTCCCTTCGTTAATCAGACAAGGATTAACATCAGTATCTAATGGTATCTTGAATAATTTAGTGAGACCATTCGGAGATTCAGCTGTTGCTGCAATAAGTATAGTTAATAGATATTCTAATTTAATCATGTGTACAGGTCTTGGTATAGGCCAAGGTTTCCAACCTGTTGCTGCATTTAATTATGGAGTTAAAGACTACAGTAGAGTAAAAAAAGGCATTTATGTGACATTAATATTGTCAATCATTATAGTATTTTCTTTATCAATATTTGGACTATTTATTCCTGATAAAATTGTATGGTTATTCCAAAAAAATCAAGAAGTTATTAATATAGGTGGACCAGCCCTAAGATATGCATCTATAGGCGTGATATTTCTTCCTATTAGTGTGACTGCGAATATGTTATTTCAAAGTATTAGAAAAAACTTTATTGCATCTATTCTTGCAACCTTAAGAAGTGGTGCAATTTTAATCCCTACATTACTAATTTTTAGTTTTACAGATTTAGGTTTCACAGGTATCGCTTTAGCTCAGCCAATATCTGATATTATTGCCTCAGCTATTAGTATTCCGTTCATTATTTTATTCATTATAAAAACACCAAATAATGGAAATGATGATAAAAATAATGAAAATATATCGAAAAACCATGAAAAAATATTGGAAAATCAATAAAAATTGCGTTTAAACGATTGCACATAAATGAAAAAGTATGCTATAATACTCACATAGATATTGACGATAAAAGTCTTAAAAAAGATAAGATTTTGGAGGTTTTTATATGAAAAACAATTACGTTACACTTGTTTACTTATCACAAGATGAGGAAAATGCTAATTATTTAGCAGAAATTTTAGAAGATAGTAAACATGTTGAAGTTCATAAATTTGAAAAGGGAGAAGACTATGATTCAGAAATTATTAAGGATATTGATAATTCTTGTGGTTTAATCATTCTTCATATTTCAGATGAATTTGATTATGGTGATTATTTAGCAGAAATTAGAAAAGCTAAAAAGAAATGCCAAATCATTTGTTGTTATGCAGCAAAAGCTACATATCAAACAACTTATCCTTTAAATGAAATTGAATTAGTTGAAGGATATCCAATTGAAGCTTTAGCAAATGATATTTGCCAAATCGTTGCTGGTGGATACAATAAAGCTAAGATTCATTTCTACAATCGTAAGAAATATAGAAAGCTTGCATTCACATATTTCAACCAAGAAAGTTATGTATGGAGCTTAGGTATTTTAATTAAGCTATTCAAGATTCATGATCTAGAAGTAAAAGAAAGAATTGCTGATGCTTATGCAAACTTAATGGATGCAGATAGAGCAATCAACTACTATTCAATTTGTTTACCACTTGATACAAAGCAATCAATTGGTGTATCTGATGAAGATAGCCAAGGTGTTATTTGTAACAACTTAGGTTACTTATATACTCAAACTAAGAACCTTGAATTTGCTGAACGTTATTTAAAGCAAGCTATCGCTTTAAAGAACCCAGATGCATTATATAACTTAGGTTACTTATATGAATCTTCTTGGAGCTATGATTCTTCAAAGAGAAGAACAAAAGAAGGATATGATTTATATTGCCAAGTACTATATGAAAAATATACTTCAGATTCTTCAAAGGAAAGAGCTAGAGAAAAGCTTACAAAAGCTGCAGATAGATTATTAGCTAGAAAGAACTATGCCGCTGCATTACAATATTATAAAGCAATTGGCGATGGTACTAGAGCTGCTGAATGTATCAGAAATATCAAGAGAATTCGTCAACTTTATGAAGAAAGAAAGAAACGCCAAATGGGTGCACAACCTCATGCAACTGCAAAGCCAGTAGCTAAGCCAGTGGCTAAACCTGTAGCAAAGCCTGTTGCTAAACCAGCTGTAGCACCTGCTACTCCTGAAGAACCAAAGACAGAATAATATTATCAAAAGATGTTAAGTGTAACCATTTAACATCTTTTATTTTTTAACTTTGTTGTTTATATAAACAAAAAAGAGTATAATTATATAGATGAAGGGAATGATTTATTATGTTAAAAATTGATATTATTTCAGGCTTCCTAGGAGCTGGAAAAACTACTTTTATTAAGAGATTATTAGATACTCATCTTAAAAATGAAAAGGTAGTATTAATTGAAAATGAATATGGAGAAGTATCAGTAGACACTGATATTTTAAATGATGCAAAGATTGAGATTAAGGAATTATCTCAAGGATGTATTTGTTGTAGCTTAGTAGGTGATTTTTCTAAATCATTAAATGAAGTTATTAAACAAATGAAACCAGATAGAATTTTAATTGAACCATCTGGTGTAGGTAAATTATCTGATATTATTAAGGCGGTTAAATCTGCTGGATTAGAAGATAATATTAATTCATTAGTATGTATGGTAGATGCTAAAAAAGCTAAAATGTATGATAAGAATTTTGGTGAATTCTTTGTTGACCAAATTGCTAATGCTCAAACAGTTATTTTATCTAGAACAGATATTTCTAAAGAAGATACAGTTCAAACTGCTTTAGAAATTGTAAGAAAGCATAATGAAAAGTGTGTAGTTGTAACTACACCTATAAAGGATTTAAGTGATGATGATTTATTAAAAGCATATGAAGGCTTTGATATTAATTTAATTGATAAGTCATTATTAGAGCATCATCATGACGATGACGACGATGAATGTGATGATCCAAATTGTTCTTGCCATCACCACCATGACCACGAACATGAACATGAGCACGAACATCATCACCATGACCATGATGAAGAGGAATGCGATGATCCAGAATGCGAATGCCACCATCATCACCATCACCATGCAGATGAAGTATTCACATCTTGTGGTATCGAGACTGTAAAGAAATATGACATTGATGCTGTTAAAGTATTATTAGATGATATGGCTAATGGTAAATATGGTGTTATCGTTAGATCTAAAGGAATTATTCAAGCTACTGATGGAAAATGGTATGTATTCAATTTGACACCTGAAGAAGTTGTAATTGAAGAAACTAAGCCTATCCATGTTGGAAAGATTGTAGTAATTGGTTCTAAGATTAATAAAGAAGATATTAAGAAATTATTTTAATTTGAGGTGAGCATTTTGAAAGAAGTCCCACTATTCCTTATTAATGGTTTTCTAGAAAGTGGAAAAACATCATTAATAAAGGAAATTGTAGAAAATAACACCGAATATCAAAATGATACTACAGTAATCATTGCTTGTGAGCAAGGTGAGATTGAGTATGATGAAGAATGGTGTAAAAAATATGGTGTTCATGTAGAATATATTGAATCACAAGATGAATTCACAGAAAACTACATGAAAAACCTAGATAAAAGATATATGGCTGATAGATATGTAATTGAATTTAATTCATTCTTTGATATCGATAAGCAAGATTTTCCTAGATATATGGTAATCTATCAACAAATCACATTAATTGATGCATCTACATTTAAGGTAATGTTTAATAATATGAAAAATGTATTTTCAACAATGATTAAATATTCATCTTTAGTCGTATTCAATAGATGTGATGGTGTTACTGAATTAGGTCAATTTAGACGTCAAATAAGAGGCATGAATCAACAAGCTCAAATAGCTTTTGAACAAGCTAATGGTAGTTTAACTACAATGCTTGAGGAAGACCTACCTTATGATTTATCAAAATCTGAAATAGCGTTTGAAGAAGATGTATATCCTGTTTGGTATACTGAAGTATTTGATAATTATGAAAAATATTTTAACAAAACATTTAAGTTTAAAACATTTGTTAGAGATATAACTGATGAAACTATAGTAATTGGTAGAAATGTAATGGTTTGTTGTGCAAATGATGTTCAATTTTTAGGCTATGAGCTAAAAAATGATTGTAATGCCAAGGTTAAAGTTGGTGATTGTATATATCTTGAATGTACAGTAAGCCGTGAATTTTCTAAATTAGCTAATGAAGAGGTAGTAATGCTTCATGCTAAAAATATAACTATTTTAAAACCTGAAAAAGAAAAAGTAATAGGTATGTAAAAGAGGTGACAAGTTTATGGAAAAAATTGATATTCAAGCATCTGATGGATTAGTATTAAAAGCTCTATATTCTAAAGTGAATAATCCTAAGGCATTAGTTGTTATTGTCCATGGAATGGTTGAGCATAAGGAGAGATATTTAGAATTAATTGAAGTATTAAATAAGCATAAATATTCTACAATTATAGCTGACTTAAGAGGACATGGTGAAAGTATTAATGATGAATATAAACTTGGTCAAATAGGCTCTATAGATCAAATGGTATCTGATGTAAAGACAGTTATGGATTATATAAAAAATGATAATCCAAATGTTAAAACATATTTATATTCACATTCTATGGGTACATTAATTGCTAGAGCTTTTATAAAAAAATACTCTTTTGAAATAGAAAAACTAATCCTATCTGGCACAGTTGCATATAAGCCTGGCTGCTGGCTTGGTGTATTTGCTGCAAAAATGAAATCAAAAGGTAAAGGTAAGGACAAGTATTCAACACTTTTATATCGTATGTCAAATAACGGTAGTAAAAGTGAGGATGTATCTTGGTTAAGCTATAATGAGAAAAATGTAAAATCATTTATGGATGATCCATTATGTGGATTTAAATTTACTAATTATTCCAATTATGTTTTATTCTCAATGACTTATAATTTACATAAGCATGAAAAAAATAGTGTTAATGATAAATTAAAGATATTATCTATATCTGGAGCTGATGATAGAACAACTAATCATACAAGAGGTGTTAAGGATTCAGTAAAGCATTTAAAGAAAGAAGGATTCAATGATGTTAAATACATTGAATACCATTTAATGAAGCATGAAATTTTAGCAGAGGAAAATAAGAATGATGTATTTAGTGATATAGTATCATTCTTTAATTCATAATTATGAAATTATTATTTATTAATTCATGCATTAGAAAGGAATCAAGAACTAAATATTTAGCTGATTATTTTATCAATAAATACAATAAAGATAATATAGAAATTGAAGAAATAGATTTAAAAAAAATAAATTTAAAACCATTATTAGAAGATGATATTAATAAAAGAACTAATTTTATTGAAAATAATGATTTTTCTGATTCTATGTTTGATTTGGCAAAGAAATTTATTTCTGCAGATAAAATAATTATTGCGGCTCCATATTGGGATTTATCTTTTCCTTCAATATTAAAAGTATTTGTTGAACATATCTGCGTAAATGAATTATCTTTTAGATATGAAAGAGGTAAAAGTATAGGATTATCTAATTTTTCATCATTATTATATATAAGTACTAGTGGTGGATACCAAGAATTAGATGGTATTAATTATATAACTAACATATCTAATTTTTTAGGTAATGGTAAAGTGTTTTATGTTAAAGCCGAAGGACTAGATGTATTTGGTAATGATGTAGAAAAAATCATCGATGATTCTAAAAAAGAATTAGATAAAATATTATTAGAATTTTAAAGAGACTTATGTCTCTTTTTAATTTTTTTTGATATTATGCTTGACATAATACTATGCGAGGCGTAATATTATGCTGACGGAGGTATAAAAATGAACGTACAATTAAAAAGAGGATTAACCGATGTTTGTATTCTTGCTGCATTACGTCATGGTGATTCATACGGATATAAAATTATATCAGATTTAAGCGATATAATGATATTAAGTGAGTCAACTTTATATCCAGTCTTAAAAAGATTAGAATCTCAAGGCTTATTAAGTACTTATTCTAAAGATTATAATGGAAGACTTAGAAAATATTATGTAATCACTGACAGTGGTATAGAAAGAATAGAAGGATTTTTGGAAGAGTGGAAGGAAATGGAAAAGGTTGGAAAATTCATTTCCGGAAAGGTAGGAGCTTAGAATGAATAGGGAAGAATTTATTAAGATATTAAATGAAAGAATAAAAGATAATCCTGATCATAATGATATTATTTCATATTATTTTGAATTAATATCAGACAAAATGGATTTAGGAATGACTGAAGATGAAGCAGTTGAATCTTTAGGTTCAATAGATGATATCATAAAAAATATTGATGAAAATAAAGCTGATGATATTGAATTTAAAAATTTAGACGAAAATAATGATAAGAAAACAGAAGACATTGTAGTTGAAAAAATAGAAAATAATAAAGAGGAAGCAAATAAGGAAACACAAACTGTTGAAGAAAACAATAGCCAGTTAAGTGGTGGAAAGATGTTTGTTTTAGTATTATGGAAAATAGCTACAGTATTATTCTGTATCGCATCAGTTGTAATATTTGTATTATCTATAATCGCACTAGCTGCAGGAGTAGGAGTTCTTGCTTACGGATTTGCCCAATTTACTGAAGTAATTTCATTTGGATTCTTATCAGTAGGTGTTGGATTATTTGTAATTGGTATATCACTTGTTTCTATATTCTATGCAAATCAAATTAGAAAAATGATGTTTGGAAATAGATTAGCTTGGAATGAAAATATTAGAAGAAAGTTGGCAGGTGAATAAAATGAAGAAATTTGGAGTTTTAGCCGCAATCGGAATTTTCATTTCAGCAATTGGTTTAATTATAGCTACAATATCAATTACATTTGCTTATAATGATTATAAAAATCATAGTAAATTAATAGAAGGTAAAATTGAATTAAAAGAGGATTTAGATTATAAATTTGAATTTGATTATGGTACTGTAAATGTGTTTAATACAACTGAAGAATATTCTTATGTAGAATATAGCGTGGTAGATTTTTATGAAGTAAAACTTGATACAAATAATTTTATTTGTAGAAATAAAATGAAATTTTTATTATCATTCCTTGGATATAAGAATGTATTAAACATTTATTTAAGTAATGTATCTAATGATAACACACTAGATTTCACATTAAATGCTGGTGAATTAAAAATGGATGATCAATTAACTTCAAGTAATACAAATATTAAATTAAATGCTGGAAAAATGACATATAATAACATTTCTTGTACAAATAATCTTACAATTAAGGTTAATGCTGGAGAATTAATAATAAATGATTCTAAAACAAATAATTTAAATGTTAAAATTAACGCAGGTGATTCTAATATTAAATCTGATTTTACTACATTAGATTTTACTGTTAATGCTGGTAATTTTGATTTATCTGCTTATGGTACTAAATCCGATTATAGTATTAATGTGAAATGTAATGCTGGAGATTCTAATGTATCTAATGGAGGATCTGGTGCAAGAAGAATTAGTGGTACAGTTAACGCTGGTAATTTTAATGCAAAATTTATAAATTAAGATAAAAAGCCCCTAGTGGGCTTTTAATTTGTAAATAAAATCTTAAATTATTATTGACTTTAAATATATTTTTGCTATAATTGATTATGCAGTTTATAACTGCTTAATCTTATACATGCCCGAATGGCGGAATTGGCAGACGCGCTAGACTTAGAATCTAGTTCCACAAGAGTGCAGGTTCAAGTCCTGTTTCGGGCACCAGTATTGATATTAGAGGTTTGATAAAATTATCAAACCTTTTTTCTTTCTTGTAATATCATTTCTTTAGTTATATTTTCTAATTTCATCATAAAAAATCTTTTCTTACCTATATCATTAAAAGAAGAACCTATTGCATATACTAAATCATCAATAACGATGAATCTATCATGAATGATATCATTATGAATAATAGTAATATTTTCTGGTATTATTTCTTTATTTAAATATGATGAAGAAGAAGTAATTATAGTTATTTTAACTTTTAAATCAGATAACATAGATAACAAGAATTTATCTGCATACTGATCAATAATAGTTATTTCATTTCTAGCTAAAAAGAATAATTTTCTTAAAAATGTATAAGGTTCTAATATTTCTCCTTCAAATATAATTTGAGTATTATCAGAATATATAGTCATTTCTAAATTCTTTAATCTATTTTCTATGTTAATTACATTAGCTTCTAATTGTAATATATTAGATTGGTAAGCCATAATTCTTTCAGTATTAATTGCATA
>JAFSWG010000026.1 GCA_017444645.1 Acholeplasmatales bacterium
AATCGATATTGAAGTAGCTATGCAATATAATGATGGCTATAACCAAACAATTTTCTCCTTTGTAAATAACGTTAATACTCATGAGGGTGGATATCATGAAGAAGGATTTAAGATGGCACTTGCTAGAGTATTAAAGAAATATGCTGATGACAATAAATTATTAAAGAAGGACGAGGAAATGTCTAGAGAAGATACTCTAGAAGGTTTAGTAGCAATTATTTCTATTAAGCATCCAAATCCAGAATTTGAAGGACAAACTAAGACTAAGCTAGGAAATACAGAAGTTAGAGCTTTAGTATCTCAAGCATTTGGTGAAGCATTAGATAGATATTTAAATGAAAATCCAAATGTTGCTAAAACTATTATTGATAAGTGTTTACTTGCAGCAAGAGCTAGAATTAATGCAAGAAAAGCGAGAGAAGCAACAAGAAGAAAATCTCCATTAGATTCATTAATGTTCTCTAAATTGGCTGATTGTAGATGTAAAGATCCATCTAAATCAGAAATGTATTTAGTAGAGGGTGATTCTGCCGGAGGTTCTGCAAAATCAGGTAGAAATTCAAATTATCAAGCAATTCTTCCACTTCGTGGTAAAGTATTAAATGTTCAAAAGGTTCAATTGTCTCGTGCTTTAGAAAATAATGAAATATTATCAATGATTCAAGCAATTGGTACAGGAATTGGCGAAGAATTTGATATTACAAAGGCTAGATATCATAAAATCGTAATTATGACCGATGCCGATGTCGATGGTGAACATATTTGTATTCTATTATTAACATTCTTCTATAGATTTATGAGAGGATTAATTGAAGCAGGATATATTTATGTAGCTAAGCCACCTCTATATAGAATTCAATATGGTAAACAATTAGATTATGTATATTCAGACGAAGAATTAGAGCAATTTAAAGCTTCTAAATATGCAAATAAGAAATATGATGTTCAAAGATACAAAGGTCTAGGTGAAATGGACCCTGCACAACTTTGGGAAACAACAATGGATCCAAAGGTTAGAACATTAGTTCAAGTACACCTTGATGATGCCGTGGTAGCAGATCAAACATTTGAAATGCTAATGGGCGAAGAGGTTGAACCTCGTAAGGATTTCATCCAAGCAAATGCACACTTTGCAGATAATCTTGATATTTAAGGAGTAGTATATGGCACAAAATGAAAAAGACCTAGAGTTTGAAAAAGCTCTTGAAGAAAGAAAAGATGAAGCTGTTGAGCAATTAGATGTCAATAATAAGATGAAAACATCATTCCTTAATTATGCAATGAGTGTTATTATCGCACGTGCACTTCCAGATGCAAGGGATGGTTTAAAACCAGTTCAAAGACGTATTTTATATGGTATGAATGAATTAAAAGTATTTTCTAATGTTCAACATAAGAAATCAGCAAGAATTGTCGGTGACGTAATGGGTAAGTACCATCCACATGGTGATTCATCTATTTATGAAGCAATGGTAAGAATGGCTCAAGATTTTAGTTATAGATATCCACTTGTTGATGGACATGGTAACTTCGGTAATATTGATGGTGATGGCGCTGCCGCAATGCGTTATACAGAAGCAAGATTATCAAAGATTGCGATGGAAATGTTAAGAGATATTGATAAAGATACAGTTAATTTCGTAGAAAACTATGATGCTACAGAAATTGAACCTAATCTTTTACCTGCAAGAATACCTAACTTACTTGTTAATGGTACTACAGGTATCGCTGTAGGTATGGCAACTAATATTCCACCTCATAATTTAGGTGAAGTAATCGATGGATGTGTAGCATTAATTAGAAATCCTGGTTTAACATCTGAAGATTTAATGGAATATATTAAAGGACCTGATTTCCCTACAGGTGGTTTAATCTTAGGAAAAGAAGGGTTAAGAAATGCATATTGTACAGGTAATGGTACAATTATAATTAGAAGTAAAGCTCATATTGATGAAATGGAAAATGGTAAGCATGAAATTGTAGTTACTGAAATTCCATATGGTATCAACAAGCAAAGAATATTAGAGCGTATTGCTCAAGTTGTTAAGGATAAATTAATTGATGGTATTACTGATTTAAGAGATGAATCATCAATGGCAGGCTTACGTATTGTTATTGAATTAAGAAGAGATGTAACACCAGAAGTTATTTTAAATAGCTTATATAAATATACACAATTACAATCAAGTTATGGTATGAACATGGTATGCTTAGTTGATAATAGACCTATTGCTATCACATTACATGATGCGTTAGATGTTTATATTAAACACCAGATTGATGTTATTACAAGAAGAACTGAATTTGATTTAAAGAAAGATTTAGATAGAATTCATATTATTGAAGGCTTATTAATCGCACATGATAATATTGATGAAGTAATTCATTTAATTAGAAATACAAAAGATGGAACTGAAAAAGAAAAATTAATGACTAGATTTAATCTAGATGATGTTCAAGCTCAAGCAATATTAGATATGCGTCTACAAAGATTATCAGGTATGAACTATGGTAAGCTTGTAGAAGAAAGAAATTATCTAAATGATGAGGTTGCTAGATTCAGAGAAATCTTAGGTGATATTAATAAGAAGAATGAAATATTAATTCAAGAAATGTTAGAAATTAAAGATAAATTTAATGATGTAAGACATTCAGAAATTGCATTAGATGCTGAAATTAATATTTCTAATGAAGATTTGATTACAAGAGAAAATGTAATTGTAACAGTAACTAATAAGGGTTATGTTAAGAGAATGAAACAATCAGAATATCAAGCACAGCACCGTGGTGGTACTGGTATGAGCGGTATGAAGACTCATTCAGATGATGAAGTTTCAATGATTGTTCCTGCATTCAGTCATGATTATTTATTATTCTTCACAAATTTAGGTAGAGTATATGCTCAAAAAACATATTTAATACCAGAAGGAACAAGAATTTCAAAAGGAACACCTTTAGTAAATGTATTTGAATTTAAGGAAGGTGAAAAATTAGCTACTCTAGCAACAGTAAAGAGCTTAGATGATGAATCATTAAATTTATTCTTTGTTACTAGAAATGGTACTGTAAAGAGAACTAAATTATCTGATTTCAAAAATATTAGAACATCAGGTATTATAGCCATTAATTTAGATGAAAATGATGAATTATTTAAGGTATTTGTAACAGATGGTAATAAGAGCATTATCCTAGGTGCATCTAATGGTAAAGCAATTAAATTTGCTGAAGGTGATGTAAGATGTATCGGTAGAAGTGGTGCAGGTGTTAGAGGCATGTTATTATCTGATGATACAAGAATAATTGGTGCATCTGCAGTAAATTCAGATGAAACACAAATATTAGCTGTAACATCTCATGGTTATGGAAAGAGAAGCTTAGCATCTGAATATCGTTTACAACAACGTGGTGGATCTGGTGTTAAAACTGTAAATGTTACAGAAAAGAATGGTAATTTAGTAATGCTTGCATCAGTTACTGATGATAATGATTTAATCATTACTACAAATAAGGGCACAGTAATTCGTATGCATGCATCTGATATTTCAATTTCAGGTAGAAATACTCAAGGTGTTATTCTTGTTAAGATTAGAGATAATGAATATATCGCTAATATTGCAGTAGTTGATAGAGAAGACGAATCTGAAGAAGAAGTAACTGAAGTAGTACAAGAATCTCAAGGAGAAGTTATAGAAAATAAAGAAGAAACTAAAGTGGAGGAATAATATATGAAAAAAGCATATAATTATCTCACAATTGGATTGCTTTCATTATTTACTATAATTTTAGCATCTTGTGGCAAAGGAAATGATGATTTAAGAAAAATGGATACATTCGATGTTGTAATGAGTATATTCTTTGTAATACTAATTGCTTTCGTTGTAGGTGTATTTATTTACATAATCATCAAGCATTATAGAAATAGATAAAAGAAAGTCAGCGTTTTGCTGGCTTTTTAAAATATATATTGAAATAAAAATATCAACAATTTATACTATTTATAGTATATTTTAAAAGAAGGGATGTGATTCAATTGGAGAAAATTGGTGTTAGAGATTTAGCTTATTTTATTCACCAAAGTGGAGATTTAACGACTGAATTTTTTACTAACCATGACATGCTTGCTGGATCACGTGCCCACGATTATTTACAATCAAATTATTCAGAAAAAGATAAAGCTGAATATTATATAAAAAGAGAAATAGAATATTTAGGTAAAAAATATATATTAGATGGATATATAGATGGAGTATTAAATGAAGATGAAACAATAATTATTGAAGAAATTAAATCTACAACAAAAGATTTAGATGAAATAACTATTGAATATCATCAGGAACATCTAGCTCAAGCAAAAATATATGCATATCTATATGCATTAGAAAATAATATGGAGCTAATAAATATTAGATTAACATATATAAGCATAGTAGATTATGATGTTAAATCATTTGATATGATAGCTAAAATTTATGATTTAGAGGATTTTACTTTAAATACATTAGAACAATATATTTCATGGCTAAATATGCTTGAAAACAGCAAAAATTTAAGAGAAGAAACAATAGAAACAATTAAATTTCCATTTGAATCAGAACGTCCTGGTCAAAGGACACTAATGAAGGCAACATATCAAGCATTAACTAATAAAGAAATATTATATTGTATAGCACCAACAGGTATAGGTAAAACTATGGCTACAATGTTTAGTGCCTTAAAAACATTAAAAGAAAATGATAAATTATTTTATTTAACTGCCAAGGGAAGTGGTAAAAATGCACCACTTGACGCTATTAGAATATTGTCTAAAAAGGGATTAAAAATTAAAGCTATAGATATTACTGCAAAAAAGAAAATATGTAATGCTAAAATGGGACATTGTAATCCTGATGAATGTCCATTTACTAAAGATTATTTTTCTAAATTAAATCAAGCAACTAAAGAAATATTTGATAATTATGATATTTTTAGCGAGGATGTAATATTAGATATCACAAATAAATATAAGATGTGTGCATTTGAATTTAGTTTATATTTATCGTATTTTTGTGATATAGTTATTGCTGATTATAATTACGCTTTTGATCCATCAGCTCATCTTATTAGATATTTTGAAGATGATTCATATAAACCTAAAGTATTAGTAGATGAAGCTCATAATCTAGTAGATAGAAGTAAAGATATGTATTCAGCAATGATTAATGAAGTAGATATTAGAGTTTTAAGAGCTAAATTAAATGGATATAAGCCATCTATTAGAAATGATTGTAATAAAGCATTAGAAATATTAGATTCATATAGAGAATATTTAACAACTAATACTACATTATTTGAAACATCTATGAATAATGATTTAAATGTAATTTTAAGAAATTTATTTCAAAAATGTGATCAAATTTTTGAAGAGAATAAGAAGATAAAAGATAAAGATATTGCATTAGAATCATATTTTAAAATAATGGATTTTCTTAATATTTCTGAGGTTTATTCAGAAACACATAGGATGATAATTAAACTAATAGATGACCAAATATCTATTAATTATTTTTGTTTAGATGCTTCTAAATTTATATTAGAAACTATTAATAATTCCATACATGGAATAGTATTTTTTTCAGCAACGTTATATCCTATTGAATATCATGCTAATTTAATAACTGCAGGCGAAGGAAAATATTTAGAATTAGAATCACCATTTGATCCTAATAATTTAGATATAATTATTAATAGTAAAATATCAACAAAATACAAAAATAGAATTGATTCTATAGATTCAATTATTGAAGCAATTGAAATAGTAACAAAATCTAAAAGTGGCAATTATATTGTATTTTTCCCATCATATGCATATATGAATATGGTTATAGAACAAATAACAGAACCAGAATATGAAATGATTATTCAAAAGAATAATTTATCAGAAATAGAAAAAAATGATATCATTAATAAATTTAAAACAACTACTAATACAAAGGTTGGATTCTTTGTTATGGGTGGAGTTTTTAGTGAAGGTATTGACTATATTGGAGACGCATTAAGTGGTGTAATTATAGTCGGAGTAGGACTTCCTTTAATATGTGATGAGAATAATTTATTAAAGGAATATTATGAAAACATATATCAAAATGGATTTAATTATGCATATACATATCCTGGCTTTACTAAGGTAATTCAGGCAGTTGGTAGAGTAATTAGAGATTATAATGATAAAGGTATTGCTTTATTAATGGATGAAAGATTTATGTATAATGAATATCAATCATTAATGCCAAGGCATTGGAAAAATAGAAAAGTAATTACAAATATGTATATGCTAAAAAAAGAATTAAAAGAATTTAATAAATAAAATTGAAATTTTAAAAATATGTAATATAATTTCTATGTAAGCAATTTGCTTTAAATACAATTAATTATGGTTAGCTTCAAAGAAGAATGCTAACCTTTATTCATTTTATATTAATAAAATAATATTAATGAGTTATAATATAATAAAAATGGAGGATTTAAAAATGGAAAGCGAAAAGGTAGTTAATTGGATAAAGAAATATTTTGAAGAAAATGGTAAGGGCTGTAAAGCAGTTATTGGTATATCTGGTGGAGCTGATTCATCAGTATGTGCTGCCCTTTTAGTAAAAGCTTTAGGTAAAGAAAATGTTATTGGTGTTTTAATGCCAAAAGGAATACAACATGATATTGATGTATCTAATGCTGTAGTTAATCTACTTGGAATCAAACATTATGTTGTTAATATAGAAGAACCAGTAAATCAATTAAGAGAATTAATAGGAAAGCAAATGGATTTAGATCCAAATGATTACGATGTATATAAAACTAATACTCCAGCTAGAATTAGAATGACTACGTTATATGGTATTTCCGCAATTGTTGGTGGTAGAGTTTGTAATACTTGTAATTTATCAGAAGACTGGGTTGGATATTCAACTAAGTTCGGTTATGCGGCTGGAGATTTCTCACCTATTTCTGATTTCACAAAAACAGAGGTAAGAGCGTTAGGTAGAGAATTAGGATTACCTTCATTTATTGTAGATAAAACACCAGAAGATGGTATGAGTGGAAAATCAGATGAAGAGAAGCTTGGATTTACATATGAAGTACTAGATACTTATATTAGAACAGGTGTATGTAATGATCCAAAAATCAAAGAAAGAATAGATTATTTAAATAGAATTAATTTACATAAATTACAATTAATGCCAAAATACGTTAGGGAAAAATAAGATGAAGCAATTTAAAAAGGGATTAATTCTTGGAAGATTTCAAATGCTTCATAAAGGACATGAATATATTATTGATAAAGCACTTGATTTATGCGAAGAAGTATTAGTGTTTATTGGATCTTCAGATAAATCAAATACAATAGAAAATCCATTTGATTATGAAACAAGAAAATCTATGATTGAACTTGTTTATGGAGATAAAATAAAGGTTGCGCCACTACCTGATTTGGGGGTTGGAAATGTACCACTTTGGGGCGAATATGTCCTAGAAAATGCAATAAAAACGAATGGTTTTCCTGATTGTATAGTTCATGGAATAGAAGCAAAATGTGATACTTGGTTTAGTGATGAAATAAGACAAAAAATCACCTTTATCAAAGTAGATAGAGGTGATATTAAAATTAATGCTTCAACATTAAGACAATATATGTATGATAATGAATATGATAAATGGAAAGAATTTGTTAATCCATTATTACATAAATATTATAGTATGTTAAGAATTAAATTAATTACTGCGTATGTTACTCCAACAAAACCCAAAATCACTTTATTAGATGAAGAGTAATTAAAAAATAGGTTCGCTTGAACCTATTTTTTAATGTATTTAGTTAATATATTAGTTAATTCTTCATCTAATGTAAATTCTTCGTAGGTATTATTTTTAATTGAATCATCTTTTTTATAATAATGTAAAATATCATTATCATCATATGCCAATTTAATTGAATCTAATCTAAAAATGTTATCATCTGTATTTAAATTAATATAATTGAAATAACCATGAAAATCCTTATATTGATTAAAAGAAATATGTTCTTTATAATTATTCAATATTAATTGTTCAGAATCAGTTAATTTAATATCTTCATAATACCAGTTATTATTATTTTCATAGTAATTTAAAATAGAATCTAAATTATCTTTATTACAATATATAGGATATTCATAAACTGGAGATGTATTTAAGGCAATAAATTCATATCCAGTATTATTTTTAATTGTTATATGGTTATTCCATTTATATTTTTCAAAAGTACCACTTGGCATATATGAATAAACTATCTCATCTGTATCATAATAAGCCCAATATTTTGTTGAATTAAGTTTAATCGGAACATATATTCCATTAGATGTTTTTATTTCATTTTCGCTATAAGTTTCAATTATATTATCTGTTTTTTGAAATTCATTTGGTACTCTAGTTGAATTAATACCTAATACAATAAGAAGTATTAATAAAGGAATTAAGCATATACTAGAAAATATAATTTGTATTCTAGCTATAATAGCCCAAATACGCCCATATCTTTTACCTTCTTTTTTCTTTTTAGTAAATATTAAATTTAAGATAATTCCTACAATTAATCCTATAACGGCAAGAATAGAACCTACTATAAATACAAGAAATAAGATGGATAAAAGAAAAACACCAATAAAACCCATTATTATCCTTTAATATCCTTAACAATTGAATCTAAATCAAATTTATTTGAATTATCAGCATGTTGCATTACTAGATCCTCTTTGTTATATCTAGGTACAACATGAACATGGAAATGCATTACTGATTGACCTGCAGTTTCTCCACAGTTATTAATAATATTAAAGCCTAATGGTTTATAAGCATTATTAATCATTTTAGTAACTTTTCTAGCTGCGTTAAATACAGCATTAGAATATTCTTCATCTATATCTAAGAAGTTATCAAAATGCTTTTTAGGTAATACTAAAGTATGACCTTTAGTTATTTGAGATATATCTAAAATAGCTAATACCTTATCATCCTCATAAACTTTTTTAGAAGGAATATTTCCCTTAATTATTTCGCAAAAAATGCACATTTTTAACACCGTCCTCACATATTTAATTTAATAATAAATATTAATAAAAGTAAAGAAAAATATTAAGAAAATAATAGGCATTTAATTGACATTTGTCAACTAAAATGCTATATTTTTCTTGGGGTGATATTCATGATTAAAAAAGAAATAGTTGATTTAAAAAAACTTTCTTGGACAAAAACTAGACAATCATCTGGTACTGCAGGATCATATTTAAAAAGCTATTCTTATTCTAATGGTAAAAAAGTATATTATAAATTATCTTTTTTTGATGATATAAATGGTATTTTTGGATATGAATCAGTTAATGAAATTATTTCTTTAAGAATAATGGAATTATTAGGATATAATCACCTTAAATATGACTTGATACATGGATTAATATTAATTGACAATAAAGAATATGAAACATATTTAAATTCATCATTTGATTTTAAGAAAATTAATGAATCAAAAATAACTTTAGAAAATTTTTATGATATTAATAAAAAACCAAATGAATCAAAAATAGATTTTTTAACCAGATACGGATTTATTAATGATATATATAAAATGATAATTATAGATTTTTTAATTAATAATAAAGATAGACATGGTGCTAATATTGAAATATTAATTAATAATAAGACAAATGCAATGAGGCTTGCTCCATTTTTTGATCAAGGATTATCTTTTTTATCACCTTTATATAAAAAAGAAGATATTGAATCATTTGATCCAAATATAATTAAAAAAACTAATTCATATATTGGAACATCAGATTTATTATTAAATTTAAAAATGGTTCCTAGAGAAATGTTACCAAATATAAAACTAGATTATGGTTATATATTTAATGATTTATATGAATTAATTGATAATGATTATTTAAATAAATGTAAATTATTATTAATGAATAGGTGGGATATACTTGAAAATTTACGAAATAAGAAATAAAAACTTAATATATGCATATTTATTTTTTGATTTTAATACGAAAAATTACTATATTGAAATCAATGAAGATAATGAATGTCAGCCCATATTTTTTAAATTATTTTTAAATAATAATAAAAAGATATTAAATAATTATTGGACTAATAGATTTATATCAGAAAGAATTATACCTTATGAAAGACAAAATATAGGAAATATATTAAAAGAAAATAATATTAGTTATTATAGTGAGATATTAATGTATGTTAAATCAATGGGGAAATCATCAATGGATGATTCTTTTTTAAAGGAAATAAAAGAAGATGATTTGAATAAAAATATTAAAAAAAGAAGAAAACATTTGATAATTGATTTTATGTTGCTAAAAAATAAGATGATAGTTTTTTTTAAAAATAATAAAACTAAAATTATTAATATTGAGGAAAACTCTAATATTCCTTTTTTATCTTCATTTGGAGAAGAAATAATATTTGACAATAATTATAGATTAGATTATGAATATGTATATTCACATGGTAAAAAAAGTGATTTAACATATAATGACTTAATTAATTATATGAAATTAAATCTATACAATAGCCATGATATTGAAGAGGAATATAATATATCTAGACAATATGTAAATAAAATAAATCAAAGATTAATTAAAATAAAAAATAATATATATCTAAAAAATGATATTATGTTAAATAAAAATAATTGAATTATTATTTAATTGTTATATAATATTAGTAAATCGTTGACGGGAACGATATTTAGTAGATACTTTTAGAGAGATTTATTTTGGTGAAATTAAGTCAGTAAAGCTAAATGGAGAACATCCCTAAGAGGTGGAAGAACAAAGTAGAACCACCCGTATTGCTGCGTTAAAGTGTAATGAGTGCTGTATTTTCATACAGAATTAAGGTGGTACCACGATAATTCGTCCTTAGGAGTAATCTTAAGGATTTTTTTATTGTATTAAGGAGGAAGATAAAATGAAAAGGGATAGAATAAAAGTATTATTCGAAAAACAAGAAGCAAAAGAAGCTACAGTTTATGGTTGGGTTAGAACAAATAGAAGTCAATCACAATTTGGTTTCTTAAATGTAAATGATGGTTCAACAATATTAAACTTACAAGTTGTATATGAACCAGGAAAAATTGATAATTTTGAAGAAGTATCTAAATTTAGAGTAGGTATGTCAGTAATGGTAGTTGGTGATATTGAATTAACACCAAATGCTAAACAACCACTTGAAATGAAGGCTAAAAAGATTGTTATGTTAGGTGATTGTCCTGAAAATTATCCAATTCAACCAAAAAGACATACAATGGAATTCTTAAGAGATAATGCACATCTAAGAGCTAGAACTAATATGTTTAATGCTGTATTTAGAATTAGAAGTGTTGCTGCAATGGCTGTACATTCATATTTCCAATCAAATGGTTATTTATATGTACATACACCACTTATTACTTGTGCTGATTGTGAAGGATCAGACCAAATGTTTAAGGTTACTACACTTGATGTAAATGATTTACCAATGGGTGAAGATGGTAAAGTTGATTTCAGTAAGGATTTATTCGGAAAACAAGCATTTATTACAGGTTCAGGACAATTACAAGGTGAGACTTTCGCAATGGCTTTCTCTGATATTTATACATTTGGACCTACATTTAGAACAGAGAATTCAAATACTAAAACTCACGCAAATGAGTTCTGGATGATTGAACCAGAAATGGCATTCTGTGATTTAAACGGTTTAATGGATATTGAAGAAGAAATGCTTAAATATGTTGTAAAATACGTATTAGATAACGCAAAAGATGAAATTAATTTCTGTGATCAATTCATTGAAAAAGGCTTAAAAGCTAGACTTGAAAAGCTATTAGTTTCTAACTTCACAAGAATTAGTCATCATGATGTTGTTGATTTATTATTAAAGCAAAAAACAAAATGGGAATTCATGCCATCATATACTGATGATATCGCAAAGGAACATGAAAAGTTCTTAACTGAACATTTCAATGGTCCAGTATTTGTTACAGATTGGCCAAAGGATATTAAAGCTTGGTATATGAAGGTTAATCCAGATAATAAAACAGTTGCTGCAGTTGATTTACTAGTACCTGGTTCTGGTGAATTAATGGGTGGTTCACAAAGAGAAGAAAATCTTGATGTTTTATTAAAGAGAATGGAAGAATTACATGTAGATAAAGAACCAATTGATTGGTATTTAGATACAAGAAGATATGGTGGAAATATTCACTCTGGATTTGGTATGGGATTTGAAAGATTAATTATGTATTTAACAGGTGTTGAAAACATAAGAGATGTCATCCCTTATCCAAGAACTCCTAAAAATTGCGAATACTAAAAAATTACCGTTAGATTTGTAATCTAGCGGGTTTTTTTACGTAAAAGTGTTTTCTTTTAGTTATTTTACTACTCTTTTGACAAAAAGTGTGTTATGATATGTGAGTAAAATGGGTTATTATGTATATACATAATATCTCAAAATGGGGAGGCTATTATGTGTGGAATAGTTGGATATGTAGGAAAAGAAGATGCAACACCTATATTACTTCATGGTTTACAAAAACTAGAATATAGAGGATATGATTCAGCTGGAATTGCTGTAAGAAATCATGATTCTGATTCACTTGTAGTTAAAGCAGAAGGAAAAATTTCTAATTTAATTCAAAAGTTAAATCAAATGGATTTCCATTCTACTTCAGGTATTGGACATAGTAGATGGTCAACACATGGAAAACCATCTGAAACTAATGCACATCCTCATCACTCTGATGATTTTAATGTCATTGGTGTTCATAATGGTATTATAGAAAATTACCAAGAATTAAAAGAAAAATTAATTAGAAAAAAATATAATTTTTATTCTGAAACTGATACAGAGATAATAATTAAGTTAATTGATTATTACTATAAAAAATATAAAATTGGACCTATTGATGCGATTAACAAAGCATTAGTAAGAGCACGTGGATCTTATGCATTAGCAATAATGTTTAAAGATTATCCAGATCAAGTATGGTTTGCAAAAAACGGATCACCACTTATTGTTGCTAAAGGAGAAAATGGTTGTTATTTAGCGTCTGATGTACCAGCAATTTTAAAATATACTAACAAAGTGTATTATGTTTCTGATTTGGAATGTGGTGTTATAAAAGAAAACGATGTTAGATTTTATGATTTAAATGGTGATGATATCACAGAATCAAAAAAGATTACAGTAATAGACTGGAATTCAGATGCTGCTGATTTAGGAAATTGGCCACACTATATGCTAAAAGAAATAAATGAGCAACCTAAGGCAATAAGAGATACAATAAATGCTTATGTAAAAGAAGACGGTAAGCTTGATTTTAAGTCAATTGGTTTAACACAAGAATATTTAAACAAGTTAGACGAAATCTATATCTTTGCTTGTGGTAGTGCATATCATGCAGGTCTTGTAGCCCAATATGCAATAGAAGATTTAGCAGGTGTAAATGTAAGACTTGAGCTTGCTTCTGAATTTAAATATAGAAATTATAAAATGAATAGAAACTCACTTGCGATTGTTATTTCACAATCTGGTGAAACAAAAGATACTTATGAAGCAATGCTAAAAGCTAAGGAAAACGGAGTTAAAACTTTAGCAATTTGTAATGTTAAAGGATCTACTATTTCGAGAAGTGCAGATTTTAATGCTTATACATATGCTGGTCCTGAAATCGCTGTTGCGACAACTAAAGCATATTCATGTCAGCTAATAGTTTTATATTTATTTGCTTTATTCTTAGCAAGAACAAATTATAAGCTTGATAAAGATGAATATTATAATCTTATAAATGTTGTAAAACAAATTCCAAATAAAGTAGAAGAAATATTAAATAATCAAACTAGTGTTCAACGCTTAGCATCTAGATTTGTAAATAAAAGAGATGTTTTCTTTATTGGTCGTGGTATAGATTATGCTGTATGTATGGAGGGGGCACTTAAATTAAAAGAAATAACATACATCAATTCAAATGCATATGCAGCAGGTGAATTAAAACATGGAACTATTTCTTTAATTGAAAGTGGTGTTGCAATAATAGGTGTAGCTACCCAACCTGAATTAATTGAGAAGACTGTATCAAATATGGTTGAAGTTAAGTCAAGAGATGGTTCAGTAGTTGCATTAACTATTGAAGGTAATGATGTTGAAAAAGCATCTAAATATCAGCTTTACATTCCATCATTTAATCCTCATTTTATGGCTTCACTAGCAATAATACCGTTACAGTTACTATCATACTATGTAAGTGTATCAAAAGGTATTGATCCAGATAAGCCAAAAAATTTAGCAAAATCTGTTACTGTTGAATAATTATATTCTTTCATTTTTGAATTGTAGGAAAGGAAGATTAATATGAATAAAAGAATTTTATATAATCTCGGATTAGCATTTATTGACTTTATTGTTTTTTTCTTAATTTGTATTTTAAGTGTAATGATTGTTACAAAGGATACAGCGTATTTTAATACAAATTATTTAATTTCTATTTTAATTATTTCATTTGTTAAAGTAGCATTAAGCTATGCATTTAAAACATATAATATGCTATGGATGTATTCAATTAGAAGTAACTTAACAAAACTAATAATAATTACTTTAGCAATAGATTTAATTTTCTTAATTTTATCATTAATCCCAGCACTTGGTGATTATACAAGAGTTAAAACATCAATTTTTATTGTTATTATGTTATTAGAGTTTGCATATCTAGTTATCTCTAGATTTGGTTTGTCTGTATATTTTAATTATTTTTATCATAAAACTGAAACAAATAATTCCATAACTAATACTGTAATAGTTGGTGCAGGCTCTGCCGGAGCTATGGTGTTAAATGAAATTGGAAGAAACAAAGAATATGGATATAAGATTGTTGGTTTTATCGACGATAGTGTAGATAAGATTGGTCAAGTAATTAATAATGTTAAGGTTTATGGTCCTATCGCTGATATTAATGAAATAGTAAAAAAATTAGGAGCTAGAAAAGTTATAATCGCTATTCCTTCAGTTGGTATTAATAAATTAAGAGAAATAACTAATTTGATTGAATATAAAGATATTACTGTTGAAATATTACCTGATAAAGCAAAATTATTACAAACTGATTTATCATCTACAATTCGTAAGGTTGAAATTGCTGACTTATTAGGAAGAACACCAATAGAGCTAGATAAGTCAAAATTAAATAGTTTTTTAAACGACAAAGTAGTACTTGTTACAGGTGGAGGAGGATCAATTGGTTCTGAAATTTGTAGACAAGTATTAGAATATAATCCTAGAAAATTAATAATTTTTGATATATATGAGAATACAACTTATGAATTGAAAACTGAATTAGATTTAAAATATAGAAATCGTGATATTCAACCAGATTATTTAGCATTAATTGGTTCAGTAAGAGATGAATCAAGATTAGAAGAAGTATTTAGTAAATATAAGCCAAATATTGTTTTCCATGCAGCTGCCCATAAGCATGTACCACTAATGGAAGATAGTCCATATGAAGCAATCAAGAATAATATCAAAGGTACATACAATGTTGCTAAAATGGCAGACAAATATGGTGTTGATAAAATGGTACTTATTTCTACAGACAAGGCTGTTAGACCTACAAATGTTATGGGTGCATCAAAGCGTTTTTGCGAAATGGTTGTTGAAGCATGGAATGCTAAGAGTGAACATACTAGATATTCAATGGTAAGATTTGGAAATGTACTTGGTTCTAATGGTTCAGTTATTCCATTATTTAGAAAACAAATAGAGGCTGGTGGTCCTGTTACTGTAACAAGTGCAGAGATTAATAGATTCTTTATGACAATCCCAGAAGCATGTGGATTAGTTATTGAATCAGGTGCTTATGCAGAAGGTGGAGAAAAGTTCATACTTGATATGGGTGAACCAGTTAAGATTATTGATTTAGCTAAAAACATGATTAAGCTATCAGGTCTTGAATTAGGTAAAGATATTGATATTGAAATTACTGGCTTAAGACCTGGTGAAAAATTATATGAAGAATTACTTCTTAAAACAGCAAATGCTACTAAAACTGATAATGATAAAATTTATGTAGAAAAAGGTATTCATCCTTTTAGCCTAGAAAAGATTGAAGAAATAATCAATCATTTATTAGAAATTGGTCATAATAATAAAGAAGTTCTTGAATATTTACAAGAATTAGAAATTATTAAAAAAGGCTAATAATTACTTTTAGAAAGAAAGTGTATAAAATGGAAAAAAGACAAATTAAATTCTCACCACCAGATATTTCACAATTAGAAATTGATGAAGTGGTAGATACATTAAAATCAGGATGGATAACAACAGGTCCTAAAACTAAATTGTTTGAAAAACAAATTGCAGAATTCTGTCATACTAATAAGGCAGTATGCTTAAATTCTCAAACAGCAGCTCAAGAATTAACTTTGAGAGTATTAGGTATTAAAGAGGGCGATGAAGTAATAGTTCCTGCCTATACATATACAGCATCAGCTTCTGTTGTAGTACATGTTGGTGCTAAAGTAGTAATGGTTGATTCACAAAAAGATAGTGTTGAAATGGACTATGATGCTTTAGAAAAGGCAATTACTGAAAAAACAAAAGTAATTATTCCAGTTGATTTAGGTGGAATTATTTGTGATTATGATAAGATTTACGAAATTGTAAATAAGAAGAAAAATTTATTTAAGCCTGAAAATGAAATTCAAAAAGCATTTGGAAGAATTATTGTATGTGCAGATACAGCTCATTCATTTGGCTCTTCAAAGAATGGAAGGATGGCAGGTGAAATAGCTGATTTTTCATCATTTAGCTTTCATGCAGTTAAGAATTTAACTACTGGTGAAGGTGGAGCTGTTACATGGAAAGATATTCCTGGTATTGATAATGAAGAATTATATAAGCAATATCAATTATTATCACTTCATGGGCAAAATAAAGATGCATTAGCTAAAACTAAGCTTGGTGCATGGGAATATAATATTGTAGCTCCATACTACAAGTGCAATATGACTGATATAATGGCGTCTATTGGTTTAGCTCAACTAAAAAGATATCCTGTAATTTTAAATAGAAGAAAAGAAATCATTGGTAAATATGATGAATTTTTAAAGCAATTTAATGTTTCATTAATGAATCATTATACTAATAATTCATCTTCATGTGGACATTTATATATTGTTAGATTTAATGGAAAATCTGTTGAATATAGAAATGCATTTATCACTAAGATGGCTGAACGTGGTGTTGCTACAAATGTTCATTATAAGCCACTTCCAATGCATACAGGATATATTAATTTAGGATTTGATATTAGAAACTATCCAAATGCCTATCATATGTATGAAAATGCAATGACTTTGCCACTTCATACATGCTTAACAGATGAAGATATTGAATATGTTCTTTCATCATTCAAAGAAGTATATGAGGAATTAAAATAATGATAAAATGGGGCAAGCTTCCAGCTGAGTTTCAATGTGATGAAATAAAGCCTTATTATGAAATATTAAAAAAGAAAAAAATATCTAGATTCTTTATGAGATTGTTTGATATTTTTATGTCATTTTTCCCTTTATTAATTTTATCTATTTTCTTTATTATAATTGCTATATTAATTAAAACTACATCTAAGGGTCCAGTATTTTATAGACAGGTTAGAGTAACAAGATATGGTAAAGATTTTAGAATATTTAAATTTAGAACAATGGTACAAGATGCTGATAAAAAAGGATCTTTAGTAACAACGAAAAATGATTCAAGAATTACAGGTGTTGGCAAATTCTTAAGAAAAACTAAATTAGATGAATTGCCACAATTAATCAACGTATTCTTAGGTCAAATGACATTTGTAGGAACAAGACCAGAAGTAAGAAAATACGTTGATAAATATTCTAATGAAATGCTTGCGACATTATTAATGCCTGCAGGAATTACTTCATCAGCAAGTATTAAATATAAAGATGAAGCATCATTGATAGAAAATGCAACTGATGTTGATGAAGTATATATTAATCAAATCCTACCAGATAAAATGAAATATAATTTAGAAGATATTAAAAAATATAATTTCTTTAGACAAATTGGATTGATATTTAAAACAGTATTGTAGGTGTAAATTATGATTGTATCTTTATGTATAGTCGCTAAAGATGAACAAAAACATCTTCCTAATTTAATAAAATCAATAAATGATCAAGATTTTGATAAAAAGAATATTGAAGTAGTCTTTTCAATTGCTCCATCAAAAGATAATACTTATCAAATTGCTACAGATTTTAAAGAGTCTTATCAAGATAAATATTATTCAATCAAAATATTAGAAAACGAAAAAGTAAGACAAGCACCAGGTTTAAATAAAGCTATAAAAGCTGCTACTGGTGATTTAATAATTCGTGTTGATGCCCATTCAGTTTTACCAACAAATTTTGTTAAATACAACGTTAGAGGTATAGAAGAAGGCGAATCAATAGTTGGTGGAAGACAAAAAGCAGTGTGTGAAAATGATTCTATTTGGAGTAAATTCTTATATCAAATTGATAGTTCATCATTTGGTGGTGGAATTGCGGCATTTAGAAAAGAAACAACTGAAAAGAAATATGTTAATTCACTTGTAAATGGTGGATACAAAAGAGAAGTATTTGAAAAAATTGGTTATTTTAATGAAAAATTAATAAGAAGTGAAGATAATGAATTTTGTTATCGTGCTAGAACAAATGGTTATAAAATAGCATATTACGAAGATATTTATAGTGATTATTATGTAAGATCAACATTAAGGGGTCTTTTAAAACAAAAATATGGAAATGGATTATGGGTATTATATACATCTAAGATTATGACACCTAAAATCTTTTCTTTATATCATTTTATTCCATTCTTATTTACTCTTGCAGTAATATTTACAGCATTATTTCCATTAATATTATTAACTGGAATTCCAACTATTTTTGGTTTTTTACCAATGATTGCATTTTATGGTGCTTATTTCTTATTTCTTTTAGTTAATATAATTGGAGAAATAATTAAAACAAAAAATTTCTTAATGATTTTCAGTTTTCCATTCTATTTTCTAATTCATTTAGTATATGGAATCGGAAGTATAGTTGGTTTATTTAAAAGAAAATAGGTGATATTTTGGAAAATATAGTTGTTTTAATGAGTTTATATAATGGTTCTAGGTATTTAAAAGAACAAATTGATAGTATTATTAATCAAAAAGATGTAAATGTAAAATTAATAATTAGAAACGATGGATCTAGTGATAATTCAGTTGAAATTATCAATGAATATATGAAAACAAATAACAATATTGTATTAATAAATGATAACAATATTGGTTTAGCAAGAAGCTTTATGAATTTAGTTTATTATGCAAAATTAGATTATGATTATTATTGTTTTGCTGATCAAGATGATGTTTGGATGGATAATAAATTAATAAGTGGAATCAATTTAATAAAAAATAAAAATAATCCTACTTTATATGCATCAAACCAAACATTAGTAGATGAAAATCTAAAATTAATAGATATTAGATATAAAAAAGATCCAGATGTTTCTTATAAACAAATCATTTCAAATAATCTAATTGCTGGATGTACATTTGTATGGAATAAGCAATTACAATCATTATTAATTGATGAAAATAGAAAACCATCAGATGAATTATTAAAGAAGAGAATTCATGATGTATGGGTAGCTTCAGTTGCATCAACATGTGGTGAGATAGTATATGATAAAAATTCATATATTAATTATAGACAACATTCAAACAATGTTGTTGGTGTAAGAAAGAATAGTAAGATTAAAACATTTATTAAAAAATTCAATAATCCTGATTTAAGATGTGGAAGAAGTTTAATAGCCTATGAATTATTTAATAAATTTAATGATGTTTTAATTAATGATGAAATCAAGCATGAACTTGATATGCTTGGAAATTATAAAACTAATAAAGCTTATAAAAAAGAATTATTAAAAAAGATTCAATATAGAGAATATAATTCTGAATCTAAATTTGAATATAAATTTAAAATAAAACATAAATTTTTCTAGTATAAAAAAGGAGGTGTAAAAATGTTTTGGTTGTTAATATTAATATTCATAATATTATCGTTAATGTTTTTAAATTTAATAAACCAAAAAGATTTTATTACACCTACTTTTTTAGGTTTATTATCTTTTCTTTTAGCATCTATTTTAATTCTTTTAAATTACAATACGTGGAAAGTAGAAATAAATCCTAATTTTGTTTTTATTGTTATTTTAGCAGTTTTATCACTCATCTTTGGCTCATACCTTATAAGATTAACTAGACCAAAATTAGCTTTTATAACAGAAAAATATCATAAGAAAAACTCTAAAATTACAAATATTAATTCTAAATTAATTAATAAATATCCTACTACAATTATTTTTATTTTATCTATAATATTGTTTATTTTATTTGCAGTATTATTAATCAAAGAAGTAGGAGGATTGGGTGGCGCAGGTTTCTCATCTTTTTTAAGAAAAATATATGAAAGTAAATTTGCAACTGAAGGAGGACATTTTGTTTTCCATCAAGTTGAAAAGATTTTAATCGCAATAGCTTATATTAATTATTTTCATTTATTAAATTTGATTTTCTTTTATAAAAAGAAGAAAGACAAAAATAAAAAGTTATTATTAACTATAATACCTATATTACTTACATTTGTTTGTATTATTTTATCTACAGATAGAAATATTATTTTAAGATATTTTATTTATGCTTTAGCATTATGGATTTTATTCTTCCAAAGAAGTCCTAGAAGAACATTAAGAAAATCAAATCGAATTATTCTCTTTTCAACTGCAATAATAGTTATAATAATGGTATTAGCCTTCTATGCCCTAGGAAAGATGAAACAATATACATCTAATCTTGAAAGAATGATAGGAATATATGGTGGATCAGGCCTTTATAATTTCAATTTATATGTGACTGATTTTGATGGAATTAATACATATGGTCTTGCTACATTTAAATCGTTCTTAAATGTATTTACATCATTTGGATTATTGGATAGCAAAATACTAATTGAAGAACCAGGATTTATTACTTATGCTGGTAATAATGGATATGTTTATTCATCAAATATATATTCATCTTTACAGCCATTCTATCAAGATTTCGGATTAATTGGAATTTTTATGTTTATAGCATTTATAGGTTTCTTCTTAGAATATTTCTATCAAAAAACTTATAAGCATAAATATGGTTTTATGTGGATGTTTTATTCAGCATTCGTTTATCCAACAGTTTTCTTATCTATTGCTGATCAATTCTATGCAAGACTTCATTTAGGTATTGTGTATGAATTATTTTGGTTAGTTGTTTTCTATTATTTCACATATGGAAGATGGCAAATTAAATATAAAAAAGCAATGAAAAGAAAAAAAGCAATGTTAAAAACAGAGGTGATTGCATGAAAGGAATTATTTTAGCAGGTGGTTCAGGTACACGTCTTTATCCGTTAACAATGGTAACATCTAAACAATTATTACCAGTTTATGATAAGCCTATGATTTATTATCCATTATCTATATTAATGTTAGCAGGTATTAAAGATATATTGATTATATCTACACCAGAAGATACTCCAAGAATGGAAGCATTACTTGGTAATGGTAATCATTTTGGTCTTAATTTAAAATATAAGGTTCAACCATCACCAGATGGACTTGCACAAGCTTTCTTACTTGGTGAAGAATTTATTGGTGATGATGCATGCTGTATGATACTAGGAGACAATGTATTGTATGGTAATGGATTAAAAACATCATTAAAGTCTGCAGTTAAAAACGCAGAAGAAGGTCGAGCTACAGTTTTTGGATATTATGTACCAGATCCTGAAAGATTTGGTGTAGTAGAATTTGATAATACAGGAAAAGCTATTTCTATTGAAGAAAAGCCAAAGAATCCAAAATCAAATTATGCTGTAATAGGTTTATATTTCTATCCAAAGGGTGTTTCTAAAAAAGCACATGAGGTTAAACCAAGTGCTCGTGGAGAATTAGAAATTACTACATTAAATAATATGTATTTAGATGATAATAATTTAAATGTAATTACATTTGGTAGAGGCTTAACATGGTTAGATGCTGGTACTCATGAGAGTCTAGCAGAAGCTACCTCATTTGTAAAAATGATAGAAGAACATCAAGGTTTAATGATTTCATGTCCTGAGGAAATCGCATTTGATAATGGATGGATTACAAAAGAAAAATTATTAGAAATTGGTGAATCTATGGCTAAAAATAATTATGGTAAGCACCTAATTAATGTCGCAGAAGGTAAGGTTTTAAAATAATGAGTAAGACATTTGGTAATTTTACTTTTAATGAAACATCAATCAAAGATGTATATACAATTGATGTAAAAAAATATGGAGATAATCGTGGCTACTTTATGGAAACATATAAGGAGGCTGATTTTAAGGCTGCAGGCTTAGATTATAATTTTGTTCAAGATAATCAATCTAAATCAAAAGCTGGAGTATTAAGAGGACTACATTTCCAAAAGACTTTCCCTCAAGCTAAGCTTGTAAGATGCTTAGAAGGTGAAGTGTTTGATGTGGCAGTAGACCTACGTGCAGGTTCACCTACCTATGGTAAGTGGGTTGGATGTGTGCTATCAGCTGAAAAGGGTAATATGTTTATGATACCACGTGGTTTCGCACATGGATTTGTAGTATTATCTGAAACTGCAACATTTGCTTATAAATGTGATGAATTATATCATCCTGAGGATGAGGGTGGTATTATGTGGAATGACCCTGAAATAGGTATTATTTGGCCATATAAGGGCGAAGTATTATTATCCGAAAAAGATAAAATACATCCAGCATTAAAGGATTCAAAGATTAAGTTTTAATTATAAATAAGAAGGTAATTATTATGGATGATTTAAGAGGACTACATAATTGTTTATTAAATTTAATGATTGAAATAAATGATATATGTGAAAAACATAATATTAAATATACTCTTATGGGTGGATCATTAATTGGTGCAATTAGACATAATGGTTTTATTCCATGGGATGATGATATGGATATAGGTATGTTATATGATGATTATATGAAGTTTATTGATGTTTTATCAAATCTACATCATCCATGGATTACATTTGATCATGCCTTTAGTAAGGATTATGAAGAACAATTTATGAAAGTATATGATTCTAGGACAACTTTAAAAGAAGCAAAAAGTGATAGAGTAAAAGGTGTATTTGTTGATGTATTCCCTATTATTCCAATTGGAAATACTTTAAGCTCTGCCAAAAGAAGATTTTATTATGATAATGTATTAAAGATGTCTAGATATAATAAAACAAATAATTCTAAATCATCTAAATCAAAAATGTTTGTTTATAAATTAGTTGGTGTATTTCATTCAGCAAATGGATTAACTAAAAAAATTCAAAAGAAGAGAAAGAAGCTTTCCTTAAAGAAAGATTATAAATTTTATAGTGACCCAGATGGGGCAGTTGTAGGTATTGTTGATAAGGCTTGTTTTGACGAATTTATTATGCATAAATTTGAAAATACAGAGCTTATGATAATTAAGAATTATGATAAATACTTAACTCATATTTTTGGTGATTATATGAAGCTTCCACCAAAAGAAAAACAAGTACCTGGTCATTTTGAAATTTTAGATTTAAATACATCATATATAAAAAGGGGTGAATAAAATGAATATTGCTGTAATATTTGCCGGAGGAACAGGACAAAGAATGAATAGTGTTTCTTTACCTAAACAATTCTTAATTGTCCATGGAAAGCCAATTTTAGTTCATACTGTTTCAAAATTTCAAGAATGTAATCAAATAGATAAAATTGTTATCGTTTCTTTAAAGGATTACATAGATTATGTTTATGATTTAGCAAAAAAATTTGATTTATCTAAAGTTGTATCAGTTGTTGCTGGAGGAACTACTGGACAAGAATCTATTTATAATGGATTAGTAGAAGCTAAAAAATATGCTACAAGTAATAAGGATATTGTTTTAGTTCATGATGGTGTAAGACCAATAATTGATAGCGAAACAATAATAAATAATATTAATTGTGTTAAAGAAAATGGTAATTCTATTACTATTGCTAAATCTCAAGAAACAGTATTAATTATTGAAAATAATAATGTACAGGCAGTAGAGGATAGATCAAAATGTTTTATGGGTAGAGCACCTCAATGTTTTTATCTTGATGATTTATATAATGCTCATTTAGAAGCAAAGAAAATTAATAAAAATGATTTTATTGATTCCGCAATGCTAATGAAGCATTTTGGCCATACTTTACATACTGTATTAGGACCTTCTAATAATATTAAAGTAACAACTCCTTTAGATTATTTTATGTTTAAAGCTATGCTTGATGCTAAAGAAAGTGAACAAATAAAAGTGGTGTAGTTATGAATAATTTTGTAGTTAATGAAATAAATACAATTTGTGATAAAATTACAGAACTTGATAAATTTAAAAATAAAACTTTTTTTATTACAGGTGGTACTGGATTTATTGGTTCTTATATTATATATGTATTATCTAAATTAAATAAAGATAATAATTTAGGTATTAAAATTATTGCTTCCGCAAGAAATAAAGAAAAAGTAGAAGCAATGGAATTTGATTCTAGTATTAATTGGATTTATTCAGGATTAAATGATGAATTTAATATAGATAATAAGATTGATTATATTATTCATACTGCAAGTCCTACTGATTCTAAATATTTTATTGATCATCCAGTAGAATTAATAAATGATACGATTGCTGGTATAAATAATACAATGAAATTAGCTGTTAAAAATAATGTATTAGGTTATGTATTTACATCATCTTTAGAAGTATATGGAATGTGTTTAGAGGATAGATTCTTAAAAGAAAATGAATATTTCTCTATTGATTGTAATAATGTAAGAAATAGCTATTCTGAAGGAAAAAAATTATTAGAATGCTTATGCTCATCTTATGCAAAAGAATATAATGTTAATGCTAAAATCGTTAGATTAGGTCAAACATTTGGTCCTGGTATTACTAAAAAAGATAATAGAGTATTCGCTCAATTTGCAAAAGCTGTTACAAGCAATAACGATATTGTTTTAGCTACAAAAGGAGAAACAAAGAGGTCATATTGTTCAATTATAGATGCTGTATATGGAATATTTAAAGTATTATTTTATGGTAATAGTGGAGAAGCATATAATTTAGCAAGTGATAATTCATATTATTCAATATATGAAATGGCTGAATTATTTATTAATAATACAAATTCAAAAATAATAATTAATGAAGTGAATGATAATAAATATTTAGCCACAATAAAATACGGTTTAAATACAAATAAAATTAAAAGTATTGGTTTCAAATCATTTGAATCTTTAGACAAAATGATTAATAAATTTAAAAAGTATTACAGTACAATTTAGGTGAATTATGGAAAAAGACATTAAAATCCTAGTTACTGGTGTAAATGGTCAATTAGGTTATGATTGTGTAAGAGAACTTAATAAACGTGGTTATCCTAATGTTAAAGGAATAGACATCAATGATTTAGATTTAACTAAAGAAGAGGATGTTAATAAATATATTAATGAATATAAGCCAGATGTAGTTATGCATAATGCGGCATGGACAGCTGTTGATAAGGCTGAAGAAATGCCAGATAAGGTATATGAGGTAAATGCTTTAGCACCTAAATACATTGCCAAGGCATGTAAGTCTGTAGGAGCTAAAATGGTATACATTTCTACAGATTATGTATTTAATGGTTTAGGTGATAAACCATTTAACGTAAATGATCCTAAAGAAGGATTATCTACATATGGCAAAACTAAATCTCAAGGAGAAGATTTTGTTATATCTACTATAGATAAATACTTTATAGTAAGAATCTCATGGGCATTTGGTAAGAATGGTAATAACTTTGTTAAAACAATGTTAAAGCTTGCTAATATGGGGAAGACTGAATTAAGTGTAGTAGCTGACCAAATAGGTTCAGTAACTTATACAAAGGATTTAGCTAGATTATTAGTAGATATGATAGAAACTGATAAATACGGTATTTATCACGCAACTAATGAAGGATATATTTCCTGGGCAGAATTTGCTGAAGAAATATTTAAACAAGCAAATAAGCAAGTTAAGGTTAACCATGTAACTACTGAAGAGTACTTAAAGATGGTGCCTCAACAGGCAAAACGCCCATTAAATTCAAGAATGAGTAAAGATAGTTTAGATAAAGCGGGATTCGAAAGACTTCCAGATTGGAAGGATGCCTTAAATAGATATTTAAAAGAATTGGAGGACTAATTCAATGTCAAAATTTTTAGTAACAGGTGGAGCTGGTTTCATTGGAGGAAACTTCTTACACATAATGGTAAATAAATATCCAAATGACGAGTATGTATGTATAGATGCCCTAACTTATGCAGGTAATATGGAAACATTAGCTCCAATTATGGATAAGCCTAATTTTAAATTTGTGCATGAAAATATCTGTAATAGAGAAGCAGTATTTAAATTATTTGAAGAAGAAAAATTTGATTATGTAATTAATTTCGCTGCTGAATCTCATGTAGATAGATCTATAGAAAATCCTAGAATTTTCTTAGAGACAAATATTTTAGGTACACAAACATTAATGGATGCTTGTAGAAAATATGGTATTAAAAGATACCATCAGGTATCTACAGATGAAGTATATGGAGACCTACCTTTAGATAGACCTGATTTATTCTTTACGGAGAATACTCCAATTCATACATCTAGTCCATATAGTGCATCTAAAGCTTCAGCTGACCTACTTGTTCAAGCTTATCATAGAACATTTGGTCTACCTATAACTATATCTAGATGTTCAAATAATTATGGACCTTATCATTTCCCAGAAAAATTAATTCCTTTAATGATTCAAAAGGCATTAAGAAATGAGAAATTACCAGTATATGGTAAGGGTGAAAATGTAAGAGACTGGTTATATGTAGGAGATCACTGTACAGCAATTGATTTAATTGTTCGTAATGGTCGCGATGGTGAAGTATATAATATCGGTGGTCATAATGAAAGAACAAATCTTCAGGTTGTTAAAACTATTCTAAAAGAATTAGGAAAACCTGAAACATTAATTAATTATGTAACTGATAGACCTGGACATGACCTACGTTACGCAATGGACCCAACAAAGATTGAAACAGAGCTAGGTTGGAAGCCTGAACATAACTTTGATACAGGCATTATCGCAACAATTAAATGGAATTTAGAAAACCAAGAATGGTTACGCCATGTTGAATCTGGCGAATACATGAATTGGTTAGATAAGAATTATAATAAGAGATAATATTTATTATTTTTGTAAGAATCGAGATGAGAAAATGGTTGATGAAGAAATTGAATTAGAGGATATGGAATCAGATATAAAAAAAGAAGAAATTGAATCTAAACGTGTATTAAAGAATATAATAATTGTTTTAATTAGTAACATTTTCTCCATCTTATCAGGTATTTTAGTTGGTTTTATAATTCCCAAAATGATGGGTGTATCAGAATATGGTTATTATAAAACATTCTCACTTTATTCTTCATATATTGGTATTTTACATTTAGGTTTTATTGATGGTATTTATTTAAAATTTGCTGGAAAGAAAATAGAAGAGCTAAATAAAGAAAAATTTAGATTATATTTTAGATTTTTATTTTTGATGCAGCTACTAATGACAGGAGTAGTATTATTAATAGCTTTATGTTTCTTAAATACTAATTATTTTATTATCTTAGTATTTGTTGCATTAGATATATTAGCAACTAATATAATTACATATTACGAATTTATTAGTCAAATTACGCTTCAATTTAAAAGAATTTCATTAAGAAATATTATAAGAAATTCATTAAATATTGTTGCTATCGTAATTTTATATTTATTATATAGGTTTAATAACGTTGTAATATATAACTACATCTACACTGCAATAGTAGTTGGATTACAATACGTTATGGCTATTTGGTATGTTATTTCATATAAAAATCTAAGTTTTGGTAAAGCAGCAAAATTTAAGGATGAGTTAAAGAATATTAAAGATTTATTTAAAGTTGGTATACAATTATTATTGGCCACTTTAATTGGTCAATTAATGTTTATTGCAGATCAGCAAATTGTTAATGTATTCTTTGATAATGATACTTATTCAACATATGCATTTGCATATACAATGATTAATTTAATTACAATTGCGACAAGTGCGATTTCTACAGTTTTATATCCTACTTTAAAAATAATGAATAATGAAACTGTTAAGAATAAATATTCTACTTTAAATTCATATTTATTAATGTTTGTTTCATTATGTTTATTAATATATTTTCCATTATATGTCATTATAAATAAATTTTTACCACAATATGTTTCTTCATTATCTATATTTGTAATAATCCTACCTGGTGTATTAATATCATCAAGTATAGCTGTTATAAAATATAATTGTTACAAGACATTTAATAAAATAAAAAGTTATTTCTTAAAATCATTAGTAATGCTTATAGTCGCAGTAGTAGCTGATATTATTGTTTACTTTATATTTAAAAGTACAATATCAATTTCAATTGTATCTATTGCTGTATTGGCAACATGGTATTTATTAGTAGAATACTATTTTATTAAAGAATTTAAAGTAAAATGGATTAAGAATTTTATTTATATGTGTTTTATTATAGGGGGATTTTATGGAATTAATTATATTCCAAATATATATTTAGCTGGTGTATCATATTTGGGTTATTATATATTACTTACCCTATTATTTTATTTTGAAATTGTTAAAGGATTTTTTATTGATATTAAAGGATTTTTTAGGAGTAAAATCAAAAAGTCAGTTTAAGAGGTTCTAAAATGTTATCTATTTTTAAACAAAAATGGTTATCTGAATTAAATAATAACTGGATATTTGAATATTTAATAACTTTAACATTTGTTATTATTGGTATACTTGGATGGTTTATATCTTATAATTTTTCTATTTGTATATTAGTTTTAACAATAGGATTATTATTAGTATTTAATGATTTCAAATATATTATTCCCGCTGGATTATGTTTATTATTCTCGTATAATGCTGGATATACTGCAAATACATTTCCAGTAGAAATAGCATTATATGCAGGTATATTTATATTATTATTAATTGGTTATACTATTTATAATTTTAAAAAAATTAATTTAAAAAAGCCAAAATCATATATAGGTATAGCATTGCTTACTGTTTCATGTATAATTCCAATTTTTTGGAATAAGGCGATTACAGAAGAAAGTAGAATAATGTATGCAATTTATTTCACTTGGGTTTTATATATAGTTATATATTTTATATTTGGAATGAATTTATCTAAACATTCATTAAGAATAGTTATATTCACATTAAGTGCAATAAGTGTATTAATATCATTTGAATGTGGAATTAAGGTTCTTGAGATGCATAGAGCTAATCCTGATGAAAGTATTTTTAATTTTATATATTCATTAGGATGGGGAATATGTAATGAAGCAGGAATAATGCTATGTTTTTGTATGCCTTTCATTTTTTACGAAATTATTAAGACAAAAAATCCAATAATATCTTTGGTTTGTGTTTTGAAAATGATTATTTCATTAGTTGGTATTGTTTTAACAGCTTCTAGAGCTGCTGTATTTTTTGGTTTTATTGAATTTTTTGTATTAACAATATTAATGATTATTTTTTCTAAAAACAAGCTTACTAATATTGTTTTTTTATTATTATTTTTAGGATTAGGAATATTATATGTTCAATTATATTTTGGAATACCAAGATTATTTGATGATGTAAAAAATATATTATATAACAATATATTTGATGGAAATGGTAGAGAAAGATTATATAATAATGCTATTAATTTATTTAATACAAATTTCTTAACTAGAATATTAGGATCAGGTATAATAAGTGAATTTGAATATAGATGGTCATTTGGTGAATATGGAAGTGTATTTGTAGTTTATCATTCTACATTCTTTGAAACGCTTGTTATGGGTGGAATAGTTGGAATATGCTTCTTATTAATTCACTTTTTCGAAAAATATAAGCAATTATGGAAAAAGGAATTACCTTTTTCTTTAACAATGTTAGTTGGATATTTATTAGTAGATATATATGGAATGCTAGATAATACATATGGAATGTATTATTATATGATACCACTTGTTATATTGATGGCATCCTTAGATAATGATATAGATACTAATATATTTGAGAATGAAGATTCTAATGAATTAATTTTTGCAGAATCAAAAGGAGAATAACATGAAATATTTTGGTACAGATGGTATTAGAGGAATACCTAATGAAAAATTAACAGTAGATTTAGTAACAAAATTAGGTATGGCATTAACAGCTTTAAATAATAAAAATGTGGTTTTAGCAACTGACACAAGATTATCTAAAGATATGCTAGCGCAAGCTATTAGTGCGGGTGCCTTATCAAAAGGGCTAAATGTTGAATTTTTAGGTATAATTCCTACTCCAGCATTAATATATTATTCTTATGTTCATAAGGCTACAGGTATAATGATTACTGCATCACATAATCCATACACTGATAATGGTATTAAAGTGTTAAAAAATGGAATTAAATTATCTGAAGAAGATGAATTAAAAATAGAATCATTAATTGATAATCCAAAAGAAGATAAAACTGAAATTGGTAAATATATAATTAATGATAATGCTAAAGAAGAATATGTTGATTTTATTAAAAAGCATATTATAAAAACAAATTTAAAAATTGTATTAGATACAGCCAATGGAGCTACTTATAAAACTGCAGAAATGATATTTAATGATATTACATCAAACTTAACAATTATTGCGAATAATCCAGATGGATATAATATCAATAATGGCTGTGGTTCAACTCATTTAGAACTATTAAAGAAAAAGGTTCTAGAAATTAAAGCTGATATAGGATTCGCTTTTGATGGTGATGGAGATAGAGTTCTTGCTGTAGATAAGAATGGAAATATAATAGATGGCGATATGCTAATTTATATATTAGCTAGATATTTAAAACAAAATAATAAATTAAATAACAATTCAATCGCATTATCTATGATGAGTAATTTAGGATTAATCAAATCATTAAATGAATATGGAATCAATGTAATAGAAACTAATGTTGGTGATAAATATATAGTTAAAGCACTATTTGAAAATCATTTATCAGTAGGTGGAGAAAATAGTGGTCATATTATATTACCAGATTTATTCCATACAGGTGATGGTGTATTTGTTGCATCACAAATAATTAAAATATTAGAAGAAACAAATACATCTATAGATGATTGGTTAAAAGATGTTAAGATGTATGCCGATAAAATGGTTAACATTAAAGTAAACGATAAAAAAGCAGTACTAAATAATCAAAAATTATTTGATACTGTAGAAGAAATAAAAAAAGAATTAAAAAATGATTGTAAAATAATAATAAGAGCATCTGGAACAGAAGATTTAATTAGAGTATCTGTTATGGCTCAGAATGAAGCAGATGTATTAAAATATAGTGAATGCTTAGTTAATTTAGTTAAAAGTATTTGATTGGAGAAAATATGACAATTAATGAAAGAAGAAGTCTTCCTTTATGGAAGAAGGTTGTTGCAATATTAATATCTATATTAGCATTTGGATTCCAAGCTTTTTTAATTGTCTTATTTTTTATTGTTTTAGCTTCTTTCGAAGGAGAATTTTATAAATCTGTAGTTGGAATATTATTTATATTCTTTCAATTAATTGGAATAGGATATGTATTATATATATTAAGAAAACCTATATCTTTAAATTATAAATTGACTTGGACTTTCTTAATATTAATATCACCTATTCCTTTTTGTCTTTTATATACATTAAATAGTAATACTAAAAAGTTATCTAGAAAAAAACAAAAGATGTTTAATAATGCTTTTAAGGAATTAAAGGTTGAATATAATGAAACAATAAATGATGATTATGATTTAAAACCAATTATCAATAGTATAAGAATTAATAATAGGAATTTTCCAGTTTTTTCTAATACTGAATATAAGTTTTTTAATGACGCAGAAATAAAACATTATGATATGATAGAAGAACTAAAGAAAGCAGAAAAATATATATTATTAGAATATTTTATTATTGCTGAAGGATATGTAATGGATTCAGTTTTTGAAGTATTAAATGAAAGAGCAAATAATGGAGTAAAAATATATTTTTTATATGATGATGTTGGTTCTAAGGGCTTATCTGTAATAAAATTAGTAAAGAGATTATCAAATATTAAAAATATTAGTATTAATAATTATCAACCCCTTGGTAATAATTATAATTTAATGTTCAATTATAGAGATCATAGAAAGATTTGTGTAATTGATGGTAAAATTGCATATTGTGGTGGAGATAATTTAGCAGATGAATATATTCATAAAAAGGAAAGATTTGGTTTTTGGAGAGATAATTGTGGAAAATATGAAGGACCTGCAGTAATGTCTTTTGTGTATTTGTTTTCACAAATGTGGTATCTATCAACTAAACAAATAATATTTAATGATTTACCACCATCTACTTACGAAGAAGTCGAAGGGAATGGATATATAATCCCATTTGGAGATGGTCCATCTTCATCAAGAAATCTTGCGTACGATTCGTTTATGGCAATGATTATTAATGCTAAAAATTATTTATATATTTCTACACCATATTTAATAACAGATGAAGCTATGCTTACAGCGATTGAAGCAAAAGCTAAATGTGGATTAGATGTAAAAATATTAATGCCTGGAATTCCAGATAAAAAACCAGTTTTTTATATGGGAAGAAGTTCATATAGTAGATTATTACATGCAGGAGTTAAAATATATGAGATAACTGGATGTTTTAATCATGCTAAAAATATTATTGTTGATGATAGATATGCGTTTGAAGGAACAATAAATATGGATTATAGAAGCTTATTTTTACATTATGAATGTGGAGCAATTATAATGGATAATCCAGAAATATATAAAATGAGAAATGATTTTATTAAGACTTTATCAAAATCTGAACAGGTATTAAAGGAAGAATGGGAAAAGCGTCCTTTAATTCAAAAAATAATCGCTTTTATTTTAAATATAATAGCTCCATTTTTTTAAAAATTAATAGATAAAAAATCCGAAGAAATAAATACTATTTTTATAAAAACTTCGGATTTTATATTATATTTTTATGAAAATAATTTTCATAATAAATAACGATTGTTTAAGAGATTAAATTATATTATAATTTATATACTTTGGGGATTTTTGGGAGTGATACAATGAATTATAACGATTATACTAAGCATAATATTAACAAAGATATTGAAAACGCTTCATCTAAATATTATTACAATAGTAGTACTGTAATGAAATATTTAAGAAAAGTGTTAAATGAAATAAACCACGGTTATATGGATAGTGGGTTACGTACTGGATTTATTATGAAAAGATATATTGAAAAATATAAAATCAATCCAGAAAGAGGACCAAAATTAGTATTATTATGTTTATTAAAAGATATTGGATTATTTTATCAAGATGATTATATTCCAAAAGATAATCACGCCCTTGCCGCAGCCTCTAGCTTTTTATTTCTAAATTATTGTTCACCATTAAAGGATGATGCTAAGCCACTTTTTTATTACAAGGCTAAATATATTCCAGACATTGATAATGATGATTATAAATATGGTTTATTAATGACATTAATTAATCAAATTGTAATGTATGATTATCAAGAATATACATTAGATGAAATGGAAGATTTATTAAAAAGAGAAAAGAATAAATATGATCCTGAACAGGTTAGAAATGTAATTAAATTATTAAGAAAAGAAGAAGACATTTTAGAAAAGCTTAATAATAAAACTAGTCTTTATATTTATGAAACTCAAAATTATATATTACAAACTCCATTTACAGATGAAGAATTATTGGGATTTATAAATACAACTAATTTCTCATTTGAATTTCATAATCATGAAACTTTAGCTCATACAGTTACTGTAGCTGTAATAGCTAGAGCTTTAGCAAAAAAATCTAGATTACCTGATAGTATGTGTGAGGAAGTATATCTTGCAGGTTTAGTTCATGATATTGGTAAGATTAGAGTACCAAAGGAAGTATTATGCTACCCAGGTCGTTTAGAAGGTGATATGTTAAAGGAAATGCAAAGACATGTTACTTATACTAAAGAAATATTAGAGGGAAGCTTCAGTTATAAAATAGTAGAAATTGCATCTAATCACCATGAAAAATTAGATGGATCAGGATACCCCAGAGCCTTAAGAGCTATTGATTTATCAATTGGCGATAAGATTATTGCGGTAGCTGATATTGCTAGTGCCTTATATTGTAGAAGAAGTTATAAAGCATCTTTCCCTGCTGAAAAAATAATATCTATTTTAGAATCAGACGCTGAAGCAGGAAAAATTGATAAAAGAATAGTTGAACATCTTGTTGATAATTATGATGAAATCATGGGTGAAGCTAAAGAAAGAGAAACTATTGTTTTAAAAATGTATGCTGCAATGAAAGAAAAATATGAAGCATTGAAAAAATCTAATGTTTTATATCATTTCTTCGATAAGAACAATAATAATGTAGATGCAATTTTTGAAAATAATATTAAATTACCTAAAGATATATCAAAAGATTCTACAACATATGGTGAATTAGATAAAAATTATGTTGGTGATGAATTTGAAGTAATATCTACGAATTTATCAATAGAAGATGAAGAAAATGATACTGATAATTCATCTTTAGATAATATGGAACCAGAAAAATCAATAACTTTAGATAATTCATCAGAAGAAATATATTTAGAAGATGACAATGAAAATGTAGAATCTATAGAAGATAGTAATCAAGAAGATTTAGATGCATCAGATACTGAAGAAATAGAAACTGAAGAAAATATAAATTCAACAGAAGATAATTCTAGTGAAAGTGAATCATCAGATACTGATTCATATAATAATGATTATAGTGAAGATGTAAAAGAAGATGACGATTCTTTAGATGATGAAGAAGATGACGATGAAGAATCTAATCCATTTAAATCACCATTTTCAAAATTTGATCCTAGAAAAATGATCATTCCTGGTGCTAAAACTTATAGTGACGACGAAGACGATGATGATGACGAGG
>JAFSWG010000027.1 GCA_017444645.1 Acholeplasmatales bacterium
GTGGTACTTTAACTAACTTCAAGACAATCAGAAAGAGAATTAAGAAGTTACAAGATTTATACAAGATGGAAGAAGATGGCGAATTCGCTAAGCTTCCTAAGAAAGAAGTTATCAAATTAATCGCTGAAAGAGAAAAATTAGAAAAGTTCTTAGGCGGTATTAAAGAAATGAAGAAGCTTCCTGATGCTTTATTCATTGTTGACCCTCGTAAGGAACACAATGCAATTTTAGAAGCTAGAAAGCTAAACATCCCAGTATTCGGTATTGTTGATACAAACTGTGATCCTGATGATGTTGATTATGTAATCCCAGCAAACGACGATGCTATCCGTGCTGTTAAGCTAGTTACTTGGGTTATGGCAAATGCTGTAATCGAAGCTAACGGTGGTGTAGTTGAAAAGTTTGATGATGAAAAAGAACAAGTAAACCTTGGTGATGAAATTGCTAAGGAATCTGCTCAAAAGAAAGAAGCAAAAGAAGACAAGGCACCTAGAAAGCCAGCTGCTAAGAAGCCTGTAGCTAAGAAAGCTCCTAAGAAGGAAGAAGCTAAGGCAGAAGAAAAAGCTGCTGAATAATTGGAGGATACAATAATGGCAAATATTACTGCATCAATGATTAAAGAATTACGTGAAAAGACTTCTGCAGGTATGTTAGATTGTAAGAAGGCTTTAACTGCAACTGATGGTAACATGGAAGAAGCAGTTACATGGTTACGTGAGCGTGGTATTGCAAAAGCTGTTAAAAAAGCTTCTGCAGTAGCTGCTGAAGGACTATGTTCTTATGCAATCAAAGGTAATAAGGTTGTATTATTTGAATTAAATTCACAAACTGACTTCGTAGCTCAAAATGCTAAGTTCACAGACTTATTAACTAAGGTTGGTGAAATTTTAGTTAATTCTAATGCTACAAATGATGAAGAAGCATTAAAGGTTGAAGCAGAAGGTAAGACTCTTGAAACAATTATTCTTGAAGCATCAGGTGTAATTGGTGAAAAGATTTCTTTACGTCGTGTTACTGTTTTAACTAAGAATGATGACGAAGTATTTGGTGCTTACAAGCATATGGGTGGTCGTATCGTTACTTTAGTTGTATTAAAGGGTAATGATGATGTTGTTGCTAAAGATGTTGCAATGCATGTTGCTGCATTAAGCCCTAAGTATGTATCAAAGAATGATATTCCTGCTGATGTTATCGCTAAGGAAAAAGAAGTTATTTTAGCTGCTGCATTAAATGAAAATGCACAAAGTGCTAAACCAAAGCCTGAAAACATTATCGCTGAAAGAATCGTTCCAGGTCGTTTAGATAAGAACTTAAAAGAAATCTGTTTATTATCTCAAGCATTCGTTAAGAATCCTGATCAAACAGTTGAAGCTTATGTTCAAGGAGCTAAGTCTGAAGTTGTAACATTCATCCGTCTTGAAGTAGGCGAAGGAATTGAAAAAGTAGAGACTGACTTTGCTGCTGAAGTAGCTGCACAAGCTGGTCAATTCAACAATTAATTCTTATAGGGGAATACTATGCTTATTCCCCTATTTTTTTAAACAAAATGAGGAGGCTTATATGTACAAAAGAATTTTATTAAAGTTAAGTGGAGAAGCCTTAAAGGGTGAAACTCCATATGGTATTGATCCACAAACAGTTGCATCAATTGCTGAACAAATTAAAGAGGTTCAACAACTTGGAGTTCAAGTTGGTATTGTTGTAGGTGGAGGAAATATTTGGAGAGGTAAAACAGCAGAAGGCTTAGGAATGGATAGAGCTCAAGCAGATTATATGGGTATGCTTGCTACAATTATGAATGGTCTTGCTGTTCAAGATTCATTAGAGCATTTAGGCGTTCCTACTAGAGTAATGACTGCCTTACCTTGTAATCAAGTTGCAGAACCATATATTAGAAGAAGAGCAATTAGACATTTAGAAAAAGGTAGAGTATGTATCTTTGTAGGAGGACTTGGTAATCCATATTTCTCAACAGATACTGCTTGTGTATTAAGAGCAACAGAAATTGGTGCTGAAGTTGTATTAATGGCTAAGAATAAAACAGAAGGTGTTTATGATTCTGACCCTAGAACAAATCCAGGGGCTAAGATGTATGAGGAATTAACATTTGCTGAAATTTTAAATAAGAATTTAGCTGTTATGGATTCAACTGCTGCATCTTTATGTAAAGATAATAATTTAAATTTAATTGTATTTAATATGAACAATAGAGGCAATATCGCAAAAGCTGTTAAAGGCGAAAAGATTGGTACTCTAGTAAAAGTAAAATAAAAAGGAGAAGAAATGACATGGAAGAATTGGAAATGGTCCTTCTTGAGGGCGAAGAAAAAATGGATAAAGCAATCGTTGCTTACGAGCGCGAATTAGCTACAGTACGTACTGGAAGAGCTTCTGCGAGCCTTTTAGATACTATTAATATTGACTACTATGGAGTTCCAACTCCAGTTAAGCAAATTTCATCTATTACTATTCCTGAAGCGAATCAAATTTATATTAAGCCTTATGATAAATCATCAGTAAAGGCTATTGAATCTGCAATTTTTGCTTCACCTTTAGGATTAACTCCTCAAAATGATGGAAATGGTATCAGATTAATTTTACCTAAGATGACTGAGGAAAGACGTCGTGAATTAGTTAAACAAGTAGGTAAAATGGAAGAAACTGCTAAAGTTGCAATTAGAAACGTTAGACGTGATTTAAATGATGAAATTAAAAAATTAGAATTACCTGAAGATAATGAAAAAGAATCTTTAGAAGATGTTCAAAAGTTAACTGATAAGAAGATTGCAGATGTTGAAGCAATTACTAAGAAAAAGTCAGAAGATTTAATGTCATTTTAATTTTATTTAAGAATTATAATAATTATCCAGCTATATATAGTGCTGGATTTTTATTTTCTAGTTTGGTATAATAAAATAGTATTAAAATATACTTGTTACACAAGTATTATGAGGTAAAGCCTATGAAAAAAAGAATTATTACAGCTATAATTTTAGCAGCTATTTTGATACCAGTAATTGTTGTTCCACAACTAATTAGAGTATTTGATGTATTTGTTATTCTTATAGCTATATTAGCATCATTTGAATTAGTAAATATGTATAGTAAAGAAAAACCAGTCAACTTAGCTATGAAAATAACTAATGCTTGTTTGACGCTTATTTTAATGATGTCAATTATTAATTATTTCCATAATTATTGTCATGACTCCTTGATGCTTAATTTCTTAAGAGCCGTTAAAATGGATATGTTCTTAAGTCCAGCGGTTGCTATTATTGCGATATTTGTAATAATGATGTCTATTATGATTATAGCTCCTAATTATACAGTTGCTGATGTTGGTAAATTCTTTATTTCAATTATGTATATAGGTGTATGTACTGGTGCGGTAACAGTACTTAGATATTTTGGCGTAAGATTTATTGTATATCTTGCAGGTATTACAGTATTTACTGATATCTTCGCATTAGTATTTGGTATGGCACTAGGTAAGCACAAAATGGCTCCAGTCACATCCCCTAAGAAAACTTGGGAAGGCGCAATTGGCGGTTCATTAATCGCTACTGTATGTGGAACATTAGTGATTTTCTTATATCCATATTATTCAAACTTATTTCATCCAGAGGGATCTATCGAATTCTTTGAGGGTGTATTTAGATATGGTGAGTTCACATTAGTAGGAAAAATATTTTCAGCATTATTCTTATCATTGTTCATGTCAGCCTGTTCACAAATCGGTGATTTAGTAGCTTCTAAATTAAAGAGAACATATGGTATAAAGGATTATTCTAATATTTTCCCAGGTCATGGTGGAGTATTAGATCGTTTTGATTCTTTATTCTTTGCCTCAGCAGTATTCTTAATTTTCTTATTAATTGAAATGAATATTTTTGGTTGGCCAATTGGCGCATAGGTGAATTTATGAAGGGTGTATATATTGTAGGTGCATCAGGTTCTATTGGAACTCAAACACTAGATGTTATTAGAGAATATCATAATGAATTTAAAGTAGTTGGCTTATCATTAGGTAGAGATTTAATAAAAGCTAAACAAATAATAGAAGAATTCAAACCTGAAATAATTTGTTTAAGAGAAAAGAAAGAATTAGATTTATCATATAAGCCAATTATAGTTTATGGTGATGAAGGATTATTAAAGGTTGCTTCATATCATAAATTTGATAAAGAAGTATTTGTAAATGCCTTAGTAGGTATTTCTGGATTAATGCCAACAGTTGTTGCAATAAATTCTAAAAAGGATATTGCTTTAGCAAATAAAGAAACATTAGTTGTTGCAGGAGATATAATTAAATCTTTAATTAAAGATAAAGGAGTCCAATTAACTCCAATTGATTCTGAGCATTCAGCAATTTTAGAATGTCTTCAAGGCGAAAATAAAAAAGATGTAAAAAGATTAATTATTACTGCATCTGGTGGTTCTTTTAGAGATAAAACTAGAGAAGAATTAATTGATGTCACTAAAGAAATGGCTCTTGCTCATCCAAACTGGAGTATGGGTTCTAAAATTACAATTGATAGTGCTACAATGATGAATAAAGGCTTTGAAGTAATTGAAGCTCATCATTTATTTGATATTCCATATAATAAGATTGATACAATATTACATAAAGAATCAATTGTACATTCAATGGTAGAATATGATGATGGTGTAATTAAGGCGGCTATAGGTAGTGCTGATATGCATACACCAATCGCATATGCCTTACGCTATCCAAAACATGAGCATATAACAAACAAACCATTAAATCTAATTGGATTAAATCTTCATTTTGAAGAATTAAGTATGGATAGATATCCATGTCTTGAATATGCATATTATGCAGTATCAAGAGGTGGAGTATATCCTGCAGTATTAAATGCTTCAAATGAAGCAGCAGTATGGTTATTTTTAAATGATAGGATTAAATTCTTAGATATTGAAAAAATTATTTATGATGAAATTCATAATGATAAATATGAATCATATGATTATTCATTAGATACTATTATAAAGATTAGCAATCAAATTATGAATAGTATCAAAGAAAGGTATGAGAAGTAATGTTTTTAGCACTTACAGGCTTTCCGCTTGTTTTACTTTCAATAATCGCATTTATTTTAATAATTGGTGTAATAATTTGTATACATGAATTAGGTCATTTCTTTTTCGCAAGAAAGGCTGGTATCCTATGTCATGAATTCTCATTTGGTATGGGACCAGCGATTTATAAAAAGAAAATTGGAGAAACTACATTTTGTATTAGATTAATACCAATTGGTGGCTATGTATCAATGGCTGGTGAAGAAGCAACATCAGATTATACAAAGCCAGGCCTAGAGGTAGGATTAAACTTTGATGGTGAAGCAGTATCTGAAATCATCCATGATGAAAATAAGGATGCAACTATCAGAGGAAAGATAAAGACAGCTGATTTAGAAGGAAAAGACGGAAGTCCATTGTATATAACTTTAGATTTAGGTATACAAGATCATTATTTTCCTGTAAAAAGAGATGCAATATTCATATTTGAAAAGGATCAAACATTACAAATAGAACCATATGATAGAACATTTGATTCTAAAACAATTTGGCAAAGATTTATAACATTATTTGCCGGTCCTATGAATAATTTCATCCTTGCGTTATTTGTATATTTAATTGTTGCTTTCGCAACAGGAGTACCTAATTATTCATCAAATAAAATAGGAAGCTTATTTGGTGAAGCTTATCCATCATATAATGTTCTTGAATCAGGTGATGCAATTAAATCTATTAATGGTAAAAATGTTAATTCATGGTCTGAATTTCAAACAGTAGTTGAAGAAGAATATAAAACAACTACTACAATAAACATAATTGTAGATAGAAAAGGCGAAGAAAAAACATTTGATTTAGAAGCATTATCTATTATTCAATCAGTAGGTATTTCAAATGTTGGTGCTAAAAAACAAACACCAATTACCGAAGCTGATGGATATAAATATAAAACATCAGATAATCAAGAATTACCAATAACTTCTGGTCTATTATTAGGTACAGTAAGCTATAGAAATGATAAAATGAATGTTCCTTCAAAAACTATTATTACAAAAATGAAAGTAGTATATGATGAAAGAGATTCAATGGCCTTAAAGGGTATTTCATCATATGAAGAAACATATACATTGACATCTTGGATTCAATTAATTGATATATTCAAAAATATACATAGCCAAGCTACAATTAAGTTCTTAGATTATTATCAAATAAATAACAATGGTACACCTAATAATGATTCAGATGATTATTATGAATTAAAGGCTGAATCTAGTGAAACTACTACATATACTGATGAGGTATTAACATCTCAAAATGTAGAAAAGGTAATTAATTTAATAGGTATTAGTCCTGAAATGAAATTTGATTTCTTTTCTTCAATTGGTAACGCATTTAAATCATTTGGTTCAGATTTCACATTAGTATTTAGAACATTAAAATTATTATTATTCCCATCTGGAGTTAGACAAATTGGAGTAAACAATTTATCTGGCTTTGTTGGAATATTTAGTATGATTGAAAAATATGTTGGTAATGGTATCCTACCATTATTATCATTTGCTGCAATGCTATCAGTAAATATTGGTATAATGAATTTATTACCTATTCCTGCCTTAGATGGTGGTAGAATAGTATTCTTATTAGTAGAAGCTATAACAAAGAAAAGACCTTCTAAGAAGGTAGAATCTATTATTAATACAGTATTCTTTATATTATTAATGGCATTATTTGTTTATATAACAATTCACGATATTATTAGATTATTTTAAGAGGAAAATATGAAATATAAAAATCCCATTATATTAGGGGATTATAGTGATCCTGATGTAATTAGATATAAAGATAATTATTATTTAATTTCATCATCATTTAATCACACACCTATAATTCCAATATTAAAAAGTAAAAACTTAATAGATTGGAAATTATTAAGATATGTTGATGATAAATTACCATTTGGAAGATTTAATGAGGTTTATCATGGTGAAGGAGTATGGGCTCCTTCAATAAGATATCATAATGGCTATTTTTATATTTTAGCTCCATTTCCTGATGAAGGAATATATGTATATAGAACAAAAGATATAGAAAATGGTGTATTTGAATCTTGGTTATTGATACCTGGTAAAGGATTAGAAGATCCATGTCCAATATGGACAGATGATGGTAAATGCTATATTGTAATCGCATTCGCTAAAAGTAGAGCTGGTTTTAATTCATGCCTAGGCTTATATGAAGTTTCACCTGATTTAAAATCAGTTATATCAGATAATTATAAAATCATATTTGATGGTCATAATACCCAACCAACAATTGAAGGCCCTAAATTTTATATTAGAAATAATATGTATTATATTCTAGCTCCTGCAGGTTCAGTTAAAACCGGTTGGCAAACAGCACTTAGAAGTAATAATATTTATGGTCCATATGAAGAAAAAATAGTAATGGCTCAAAATGATTCTAAAATTAATGGTCCTCATCAAGGTGCGTTAGTAGATTTACCTGATGGAAAAGATGTATTTATTCATTTCCAAGACTTAGGTCCATATGGAAGAATAGTACATTTAGAGCCTGTTACCTGGTATAATAATTGGCCAATTATAGGTTATGCTAAAGATTTATTATTAAATGGTACTCCAGTAGATGAATATGATTACTTTATTGATAATAAATCTAATTATAAAATAGAGACTAGTGATTTATTTAATAAAGATAAATTATCACTTATTTGGCAAACTCCAGCAAATAAAACAAAGCCGTTTTATTCGTTTAATAATGGTTTAGTATATAAATGCTTATATTATAATGAAAAAGGCAAAAAAGCCTTAAATCAATACCCTGGAAGCCTTCTTACTAAGGTGGCATACAAATCATTTAAGGTAAAAACCGAAATTGATACTAATTTCATTAATCCAAATGATGAGGCAGGACTTGTATTGATGGGTAAGGAATATGCATATGTAGCTATTGAAAGAATTAATGATAAAAATTATATATGTATTAAGGAAGGCTCATTTGATAAAGAAAATGATGAAATAACATATATGGAAGAATATGATTCTAATAATGTTATTTTTAATTTAGAATTTAAATATCCTGGTATTTATAGGCTTGGATATAATAATAAATATTTCAAAAAGAAATATATAGCTTATCCAGGTAGATGGATAGGAACTAAATATGGTATTTTCGCTAGAGGAAATAAAGATAGTGGAAGTGCTACATTTAAGTATTTTAAAGTATTGGAAGTGAAATAATGAAGGAAAATGATGAATTTATTCTTGATATTAAAAGATTAGGTATCAATGGAGAAGGTATAGGATTTTATAATAGACTTGCTGTATTCGTAGATGATGCAATTCCAGGTGAAGGGCATAATGTACGTATTACTAAATGTGAAAACAAAATGGCTTATGCTAAATCTATTGAAATAAAGCATAAATCACCTGATAGAATTGAACCAGTTTGTAAGCATTATTATGAATGTGGTGGATGCCAGGTAATGCATATTAAGTATGAAAAGATGCTAGAATTTAAAAGAGAATCTATTATTGAAGCATTAAATAGATATACTAAATTAAATCCTAAATCTTTTGAGATTAAGCCTACTATCCCATCACCAGATATTTATGGATATAGAAATAGATGTATTTTACCAATTAATCAGGGATTAGATATGAAGCTTCATACTTGTATGATTAAGCCTAATACTAATTATTTAACTACAATTGATGATTGTAAGGTTCAAGATCCATTAATTAATTCTATTAATGAACAAATATTAGTAATTGCGAATAAATTAAAAATAACACCATATATTCATAAATATAATAGAGGAGTTTTAAGATATATTTCTGTTAGAATTAATAGAACTAATGAAGCATTAGTTACATTAATATGTGGCGAAAAGAACAATAAGATTAAAGAATTAGCAAAAGAAATAATTAATATTCCTGGAGTAAAAGGTGTATATGAGAATTTCAATATGGATAAGAAATCAATTAATCCATTTGGTGAAGAAACTAATCATTTATTTGGTGATGAATATATAATTGAAAAACTTGGGAATATTAGTTATAAAATATATCCTACAACTTTCTTCCAACTAAATACTAAGCAAGCAGAAAATTTAGTTGATAACGTTAAGAAATTGGCTAAATTATCAGGTAAAGAAAGAGTACTTGACGCTTATTGTGGTGTTGGTGCAATAGGCCTATATTTAGCTAAAAATTCAAAAGAAGTAATAGGTATTGAATCAAACAAGGAAGCAGTAGTTGCGGCTGAAGAAAATGCTAAATTAAATAATATATCTAATACTAAATTTTATACTGGCGATGCATCTAAATTAATTAATGAAATGATTAATAAAGGTGAAACATTTGATGTTGTAGTAGTAGATCCACCAAGAACTGGATTAGATAATAAATTATTAAATACATTACATGAATCTAATATTAAAAAGATTATTTATGTTTCATGTAATCCTGCTACTTTAGCAAAGAATATTGATTCTTTAAGTGATAAATATCAGGTTAAACAAATTATTCCTCTTGATTTATTCCCATTCACTTCACATACAGAATCAATTACAATTTTAAGTATAAAAGAATAATTATTAAAAAACTGGATTTTATGCTGTTTTAGCTATAAATTCAGCTTTTTTATTTATTAGGAAATTGTATATTAAATTTGATATAAAATTGCGTTCTGCCAACAAAATTTGATATAATGTCATTGGTAGGATTGGAGGTGAAACAATGTTTAAAACGATTAGCTATCATTATAAAATTAAAGATAAAAATACACTTAAAATATTACAGTTTTTATGTCATGTTTCTAAGAATGTATATAATACAGCTTTA
>JAFSWG010000028.1 GCA_017444645.1 Acholeplasmatales bacterium
ATGGATTTAAGTGCTGAATTTTCAACCGAGACTAAAGGTATTCATGAGTTTAAATATAAACCCAATAAGGTATAAATCCAAAGGCAATCTTATGCTAGATTTAAAGCACGTTACAGCCAGAGTCATAGCGAAGCGACACCTGGCGTAGTGCTTTAATAGCATTACTGCCTTGTATTATCCCGGCAATACCTAATAGCCGGGATATAACACACTTAACAATTATAATTTCATAAGGAGCATAACAATGGAGGTAAAAGAAGAAAAGGATATTGAAATAAAGCCGGACTACTTGAGAGCCAGTATTGAGCTAGAAGTAACGGACCAAGAATTTGAAGAAGAAATAGTAAATGATAAAAAGATTGAAATCGCAAATCTACTTGGTGTAAATGAAGATGAAATTGGAGAACGAGATCATCATAAAGAAAGATATAAATATATGTTTGAATTAGGTGATTCAATGGAAATTGGAATGCTAGGACCTAAAAACGCAAGAGGTATACCTACTTGTTCAATCCATTTAAAAGGTCAAGGCTGTAGAGATTTTGAAACAAGAAACCCTAATAAAAGCTTTGTTGAATTATTAAAAGAATTAAAATATGGACAAAATGCAATATTTTCAAGAATAGATACAGCGATTGATATTTATAATAAAGAAATATTAGATATGGAATATCTTGAATCTAAATTAAAAAAGAAACAATTTATTTCATCATTTAAAAAGAAATATTATAAGAAACATGGCTGCCCAGAGGAAGGAGAATCCATTGAAATGGGAGGTCGTGATTCACCATGCCAATTGGTTTTTTATGATAAATTATTAGAACAAAAAGCTAAAAGACATGATGTTGATAAAGATTATTGGCTTAGATGTGAGCTTAGATTTAGACATGAAAAGGCAGACCAATTTGTTACTGAATTAATTGCTGCATATGATGGTAAATTAAAAGGCATTAATACGATTGGTATGCCAGCTGTTGAAGCTTATATTAAATCAGTCCTCTTAGGAATATTAGATATTAAAGAAGATAATAATTATGATATGGACCATCAATATTTAGTTAATACAGATTCTAGATGGGCAAATTTTACAGGCACCCAAAAATGGAGTGTTGATGCTACAGGCAGGAAAGAAACATCCTGGAATAAAAAGGAAGATGTAATGAGTCATTCACTACCATCATATTTACTCACAAAATATATGATTGCAGGCTGTAATCCATATCAATTTACAACAGCTATGGTAGATGTTTTATATAAAGCAATTACTAAATTTGAAGAAAAGAAAAATAGAAAAGCAGTAAATATTTATTTAAGGGAAAATGGCTTGCCACCCTTAGATGATGAAACGTATTTAAAATTAAAAGAAAAAATAAAAGAAGATTATGAAGAGAGGAGATTACCATTTTAATGAATACAGATTTATTAGTAGATATTCAAAATGCAGTTGAATATAAATTTAAAAATCATATTTATCCTGAAATTACAAATATCATTAAAGATTATTTATTTGTGAATCCAGGGAAATTAGAAATATATAGAAATACTAAAGTTACACCATATTTATTATTAAAGAATCTATCTAAAAAAGATGAATTAATAAATGGTGAAGGTAATATTACAGTTGATGTAATAATGAATTATATTAAAGATATTATAGAGGAGGGACACATTTGTTACAGTTAACCGATGAACAATTAAAAGTAATAAATGCTTTTGATGGTAAATATGTTGTCTTAGCTGGCGCAGGTTCTGGTAAAACAAAAGTATTAGTTGAAAGAACTGCTAAATTAATATTAGAAGGTAAAGCTAAAGATGAAGAAATAATGCTTGTCACATATACCAACAAAGCTGCAGATGAAATAAGGATGCGTCTAGCCCAAAAATTAGGTAGAGACCACAAAGTGATAATTACTACATTTCATGCTTATTGCTTTAAA
>JAFSWG010000029.1 GCA_017444645.1 Acholeplasmatales bacterium
CTAAGCAATTAAATTATAATCGAGATGTACTTTTTTTTTTTATATTTTTACCTACCTAATAATGGAAGTAGTTCCTAAAAATGATAACTACCTAGAATTTTAAGATAAAACTACCTACCTACTTCAAAATTTAAAGAACCAAAAATGATTAAGGGACACAAAAAATGTGTCCCTTTTATTATGCTTTTAATTCACAAAAGATATTTACTAATCTTTCATCTAGTTTTCCCTCTTTTACCATTTCTTTTAATATAAACAATGCTTTTTCATTAGACATAGGCTTTTTATATGGTCTATCTGTAGAAACTAAAGATTCATAAATATCTACTATTGTTATCATTCTAACTAGTAATGGTAATTCATCTCCTTTTATGTGATTAGGATAACCACTACCATCTAAATATTCATGATGCTTAGATGCTATATCTTTAACGTTACTATATTTTTTACCAAATTTAATATCTTGTAATATCTCTTTTGTATATACTACATGTTTTTCTATTTCAGCACGTTCACCTTGAGTTAATGTACCTTTTTTAATTAAAGCATCTTCTATTTCATCATCTTCAAATATCTTTAAAATACCATAATTAGTATTATAAGATTTATCTTTTAAGATATTAATATATTTTAAATCATCTTCACTTAAAAATGATGATTTATCTAATTTAATAATAAAATCATTAGCATTAGTAATGAATTCTATTTCTTTATCATATTCTTCTTTTGATATTTCATTAGATAAATATTTATTATTTATACAAGCATTTATTAGCTTATATCTTAATAACATATTATCTATTTTTCCTTCAAATCTAGTTGCTTTATTTAATATATTTAATGGAATAATCATTTTACCTACATCATGTAGCATTGCAGCTAAAACTAATTCTTCCTTATCATCTTTAGATATATTTTCATATCCTTTAAGATTTAAGTAATCAACAAATTCAGAACATATTCTAGCTACATTTATTGTATGAAATGCATTATATGGTGTTCTAGATTCAATAGCCTTTACCATGGCATTAACAAATGAATCTAATAGAGCTTTGATATTGTCGTATAATTGCATATTATTTAACAATACACCTGATAACGAAGATAATGAATATACAACTGTTTCAATATCTTTACTAAACTCAACAATTTCATTATCCTTACTAGAATTAATTAATTGCATTACACCAAGTACATTTTCATCTCTATCCATTAATGGTAAGACTAATACAGATTTAGTATGGTAGCCTGTAATACTATCATATTTTTTAGGCCCTTCCCAATTGAATTCACTATCTTTATATACATCAGCTACATTTATTATTTTCTTTGCTCTGGCGCAGTATGCAGCAACACTAGATGAATTAATATCTATTGGAGGTAAATCTATTCTTTCTAAATTACCTCCTTTTTTTATTCCTTGTGATTTAGTTATCATAAAGAAAAAATCTAATTTATCGTCATTTAGTAGATATAATGTACCACCATCAGCATTAGATATATCCAATCCATCTTCTAATATTTCCATTAATAATTTAGTGTAATCATGCTCATTAGATAGACTTGTAGTAACTTTTAATACTTTTTCTAAATCCTTATTTAATAGCATTAAAATCACCATCCATTAAATATTTAATTGAATTTAATGTTTTATTATAATCTTTAATTTCAATTAATATAGCTGTATTATCATTTAATTTATTGATATATTTAAAAGCTTTTTTATAATCAATAATACCTTTTCCAAGTTCTAAATGTGAATCAATTATTTTATCATTATCATTAATATGAATATGCTTAATATATTTACCTAAAACTTTAAACCATTCTTCTATATCTACCTTAGATATAGATGCGTGAGCAACATCTAGGCATACTCCTATTCTTTCATGATTAATTTCTTTCATTAATCTAGCTAATAAATATGGATCTAAATCAAACATATTTTCTACATATATTTCTAGGTCTTTAAATTCTTCTATTAATTCTAAATAAATCTTTTTATTTATATTAACCCAATTGTCTTTATACCAATCAGTTTTCATCCATGTAATGTAATTAGTATGGAATACAACTCCTTTACATTTTAATCTACTAGCAATTTCTAATGATGATTTAACTCTATCATAAGATACTTTGGCTATTTTAGGGTCACTAGAATCTAATGTAATATCATAAAATACTCCATGTAGAGTATCTCCTACTCTATTTAATTTTTGATATTCTTTTATTATTTCATTTAATTTATTATTATCATCTAATAATTTAGGTTCATAAAATTCATTGTATTCAAAACCTAAATTATATTCTTTAGATAATTCTAGATATTTATCTATTTCGTCTAAATTTGGAATAACATAATATTTCATAGATATCTCCCCTATTCTATAGCCCCAAAACACTTTTATTATACATTAAAAATAAAAATAAAAAAAGAGCCAGTCTTTTAAGACTGACTCATTACCAATGAATTGTTGTTTCCCAAGTTATTTCTCCATCTTTTGGTGTAGATGTTTCATTACTTGTTGCGTTATTAGTATCTGTATTAGTTGTAGGAATAGTTTCATTTGGTGTAGTAGTTGATACTTCTACGCTGGTAGTTGTTTCATCTACTTTATTTGGTGTTTTACAAGATGCTAATAACAATATAGGAATTATTATAAATACTAATTTTCTCATGCAAGTTTATAATCAAATCCAGTACAATTGATTACTACTCCATTTTTAAGTGTAATAGTTGTTGTTGCCTTAATATGATATCCAGTATGTTTATTCTTAATACCTTTAATTACAGTATAGTAATATCTTTGTCCATCTACTTCAGGAGCAACTACTACTGTTTCACTATTTGAAGTAACAGCTAATTCAGTATATAAGTTATCAATAGTTGCAGAAATAGTATTATATTTAACATCTGATGAATTATATAATTCTACATTAATTACAATTGAATCAATATTTGATGAATCGATAACAACATCATCATAATTGAATTTACCAATTATTCTTAATGCCTTATATGAAGTATCATTTTGTGTATAAGTTCCTAATTGATAACCAAGCTTTAAAGTTTCTTCTTTTTCAATTAAAATTGAATTAATATAAATAGATCTTGTTCCACCAGCAGTCATAAATTTAAAGCCTTTAATCTTTTGGCTATAACCAATATTATTAACTTCGTCGTCACCAATTTTAATTGTTAATTTTTGGTTTGTATAATCAATTTTTACATTTAATTCATATTCAGTATTTGTTGTATAAGAATCTGTTGTTACGGCAGTAACAGTTTGACCGTCATCTAGTGAATAACCAATTTTCTTAGTACTATCAGTTCTAATATCAAAATTAGTACTTTCTCCTAATAATGAAGCAATAGTCCAGCTTCCATTTTGAGTTGGCATTTTAACTTTAATTTTATAACTTATAACACCTTCATTATATGTAGCTCCTAAAATATAATAAGCATACAAAGTAACATCCTTTACATTATCATATAAATATAAACTATTATTTGTTATAGAAGCATTAATATCAGTGCTTACTTCAGCATTATTATTTACATATTGATAAATTCCAGGATTAGTAGGAACTGAGCTTGTAGTAAGTGTAGTTATTTCTGGTGAATTGTCAAAGTTTTCATTTAAAATAGTTGCAGTTGATGTATTATCATATTCTACTTCTTTTAAATCTTCTGTTTCATCCCCTCCAACAACAGTATAGCTTGCATCGCTAAATATTCCTGCCCCAGCAACTGTTGGTATTAATGTAGGAAGTTCAGATGCATCATTCATGACTGTAACATTTGATTTTTGCTTACTAGAATCATAATAGAATAAAGATGAATTAGTATCAAATGTAGAACTTAAAACATTTCCGTTAGAAACAGAACTTGCTCTATTAGATACAATTGTAGGTTCATTATTCATTTTTCCACCATCAAATATATTGTTATATGATTTGATTGCAGGCGTTTGGTAGTCTTTTGAATTTAATTCAAATCTCTTTTTATCATCTTTAAAGTAACAATTTTCAATAAATGCATATGCGCCTGCATAAATTTGCATAGTTGTTCCAGTGTTTGAATCATAGAAATTATTATACATATGCATATTTGCTTGGCGAGCATATGGCATTCTTGATTGGTTTTCATGATACCAATTATGATGATAAGTTACATTAAATGTTGGATCACCACTACCACCACCAACTAAACCAGTTTTATGATTTTTATAATAATGATTATAAGAAATAGTATAATTTTTTTGTTTCTTTACATCAGTGGCTCCATCACCTTCATGTTTATCTTGTTCAGTACAAACATCCCAGTAATTTTTACCTTCGTTAAAAGTACAATTATGAATCCATGCATTTGCTGCTGTTAAAGAATTCATATTATATGTTGTATCAGAACTTTTAACACTCGTTGTACCGCTTGCTTCAAAAGAACAAGCATCTTCAGGATAATCGTCAAATGTGATATTTCTAACTTCAATTGAATGACAAGATTTCCATGTTAATCCCCATTGAAATATAGTTGCGTCTTCTCCGATTCCTTCAACAGTTACATTAGAAACACTAGAAATATCCAACATATTATAATATGAATCAAATTCATTATCATCTGAATCATAATTAATTTTATTAGTTAATCCTTCTAATTTTGTATAAACTGAAGTATCTAAATCATTATAACCGGCTGATATAATTTCACTTTCATTTAAACTCGCATGAACTAATTTTTCATTATTTTTACCAATGACATTATCAATTGGTAAATTCTTATTAGCTCTATATGTCCCTGTAGGATCATATTCTATTTGTTGCCATGTTGCGGCACTTACTTGGCCAAGAATTCTTACATCAAGTGCTGTATATGATGATGCCCCTTTAAGTATTTGAGCAAGTGTTTTACCATCACCTATACCATCACCATCTTCATCAACGTTATTTTTAGTTGAATCATCAACATAAATAATTTTAGTACCTGTTTTTAAAGTTCCATCATCATTATATGCTCCTACACCATCACTATAATTAAAATGTGCATATCCTGATCTGTCATATGAACCAACTACTATATCAGTTAATTCTATTTGCTTAGTAGTATCTTCAGCTGAATTAATAACTGGTACAAATTTTAAATTATAGTTACCAGCTTTTAATCCTACAGCGTCTACTCTAATATTACCATTTACTTCTCTTACTAATTGATCATCAAGCTTAGTATAATTTGATGCAGATGATAATTTTACATATGCATTGTAATCAGTTGCATTTGTAACTTTATTAAATACACCATATAATTTTTCTTCACCTTTTCCTACTTCAATAACCCCATTAGTCTCCGCAATTACTGAAGTAAAAGAAAATATAGATAAACCTAAAACAGCCATCAGAGAGCCGCATAATATTTTTCTTAATTTCATATTATTCGTCATCCTCCATTTCATAGCCTTCTTTATCATCTATTAATTTTTGACCTGTATTTGAGGTAACACAAATATCTTCAATTAATATATCTTCCTCTTTTATAATTGGTTTAACATATTTTTTCAAATCTATCACCTTTTTTCATAATCTTACTTTTTTAAATATATCATATTTAACTATGCTTTTCAATTAAAAATGAGCGACATAAAATCGCTCATTTATTGGTTTTAGATAATAACATTTTCTTAGCTTTTCTCTTTTTCTTTGCTATTCTTCTTTGATCATATACATCTTTAAAGCATACTCTTAATTTTTTGAATTCTAATTTTAAAAGCTTGTTTTGACTATATGTTAATAATTTCTTTCTCCTTAAAACATTTTTTAAATATCTAAAAGGATGATGTTTAATATCTAATAGTGATGCTTCTGGATTATCTTCAGCTACTTTAAATAAGACATCAACAAATCTTTTTCTTTCCTTATCTGTAGATATTGCTAGATATCTAGTTAAAGCTCTATCTAAAAATCTAGATAATAATTTATTATTCTTTCTTCTAGCCAAAGAATTAGCATCTTTAATATACCAATTGTATGCTGAATGCTGTAAGATACTAAAGCTTCTTGATTTTAAGAATAAAACATCATCTACATGATATAAAAGTATCGCAACAATACTTGAGGCAGATGAATAAGTAACACATCTATCCTCAATTCTTTTATATTCTTCTGATAGGAATGGTTCTTTATCTTTTAATCCTGGTCCATCAAAAGATAATACTTTAATTACCTTATCTATTGCTTCAGGAGATGAATAAAGTGCAGCATAGAATGCTAAATTTCCTCCCTTTGAATGTCCTGCCAATACCATTTTTCTATTATATTTGTTATATATCATTTCGGTATATTTTACGGCATCTATTTGACATGGAGTTTCTTCACTAAACCACATATTGAAATCTTCTCTCCACCCTACCATTGTTAAATCTGTACCTCTAAATGATAGGAATAGAATATCAGCTATCCAAAAGGTCATTGCGAAAAATTGTTGTTTATTTATAACATCAAAATTAGAAACTAAATCAGAAAA